>NZ_PUFI01000005.1:0-332586 GCF_004354645.1 Leuconostoc fallax
TCCCTTCCTCTCCATAGATATGGAAGTTTAGCTCAGCTGGGAGAGCACCTGCCTTACAAGCAGGGGGTCACAGGTTCGATCCCTGTAACTTCCATAGCCGGAAAAGGCTGAAGATACTGGCGAACGGGAAACGTAGCGCCGACTTAGCTCAGTTGGTAGAGCACCGCTCTTGTAAAGCGGGGGTCGAAGGTTCGAGTCCTTTAGTCGGCATGAACATGCGGATATAGTTCAGAGGTAGAACATCACCTTGCCATGGTGGGGGTCGCGGGTTCGAATCCCGTTGTCCGCTTAATATGCCGGCGTGGCGGAATAGGCAGACGCACAGGACTTAAAATCCTGCGATAGAGATATCGTACCGGTTCGATCCCGGTCGCCGGCATATATGCACCTATAGCGCAATTGGATAGAGCGTCTGACTACGAATCAGGAGGTTGCAGGTTCGACTCCTGCTAGGTGCATAGAGGTTAGAGTAATTTAATCTCTTTTTTAAGTTTTTGAGGAGCTGAAGCTCTCGAGAAACTATCGGGATGTAGCTCAGCTTGGTAGAGCACCTGGTTTGGGACCAGGGGGTCGCAGGTTCGAATCCTGTCGTCCCGATTAAATCGTATGTGATATGGTTTAGCACGATCGCGGTGTAGCTCAGCTGGCTAGAGCGTTCGGTTCATACCCGAGAGGTCGAGGGTTCGATTCCCCCCGCCGCGATAGGTCGATAAAGGACCTTTAGCTCAGTTGGTTAGAGCAGACGGCTCATAACCGTCCGGTCGTTGGTTCGAGTCCAACAAGGTCCATTGAGAGGGCCTTCAGAGATAGTGGAGGATTACCCAAGTCTGGCTGAAGGGAACGGTCTTGAAAACCGTCAGGTCGGGAAACCGGCGCGGGGGTTCGAATCCCCCATCCTCCTTAACCCTTAAATATAGAGGGTAAGACATAATATTATCGCGGGATGGAGCAGTCTGGTAGCTCGTCGGGCCCATAACCCGAAGGTCGTTGGTTCAAATCCAGCTCCCGCAATTGGTCGCATGGTCTAGCTGGTTAGGACGCCTGCCTGTCACGCAGGAGATCACGGGTTCGAACCCCGTTGTGACCGTTTAAGTATGAAGATACTTAGATGGCTCGGTAGCTCAGTTGGTAGAGCAATGCATTGAAGCTGCATGTGTCGGCGGTTCGATTCCGTCCCGCGCCATAGGTCAAGAGATTGACTGAAGCGACAAGGTAAGCCTGCGAATGTAGTTCAATGGTAGAATTCCAGCCTTCCAAGCTGGCTATGCGGGTTCGATTCCCGTCATTCGCTTATGGGCCTGTAGCTCAGTTGGTTAGAGCACTGTGTTGATAACGCAGGGGTCACAGGTTCGAGTCCCGTCAGGCCCATGATAAAGAAGAGAGTTCTTGTAACTCTCTTTTTCTTTCCCTTCTTTTTTGTTTTATAATGGCAAAATAAAAAACGCTTAACGCGTTTTTTTATTTATGATTTAATTTGGAATGCCGGATACCATAATTAAAGTACCAGATGGTACCAATGATTAACCATATTCCAAACATATACAGTGTTTCTGATGATAATTGTGTTAAGAAGAATAAACTAAGGGCACCACCTATAAAAGGAAACACAGGGTACCCAGGCATTTTAAAACCATCATTAGGTAAATCTTTACGATGACGCAGTATAATAATGCCAAAATTAACAAGCATAAAGGCCAATAATGTACCGGCATTAATCAGACTAGTTAATGTGTTTAACGGTACAACACCTGCGAAAACAACTTCAACCACAATTGCTACGATTAACGCATTGACAGGTAGTTGAGATTTTATCGATATTTTACCTAATGATTTTGGTAATAGTCCATCACGTCCGAAGGAATAAGCCAAACGAGAAGAGGCATAAATTAAAGCTAGAATAGCTGTGAACATACCAATCAACGCACCAACTGTAATGACAACTGAGAATTGGGTTTGATGAATTGTTTGTAGGGCAAAGGCTGCAGGATCGTCTACACCAAGTTGCTTATAATTAACAATCCCAGTTAGGACAACGGAGAAAAGTGTATACAATACAGCGGATACTAAGACAGTCCCTAATATACCGCGTGCCATCGTTTTCTTAGGATTTTTCACTTCAGCAGCATGAGCTGCAACTGTGTCATAACCTAAAAATGCGAAGATGATACTAGCCGTTGCGGCCCAAATACCACCTAGTCCACCGAAACCTCTGCGAAATTCTTCGGGATAAAATGGCACATAGTTACTTGTTTTAATGAAGAAAGAACCACCAATAATAAATAATCCAAGAATAGCAACTTTGATAATAACGGCTGAATTTTCAATCTTTTTAGATGTATGTAGGCCACGAGATAAGATAGCCGCAACAATAAGAATAATCAGCACCGCGAATAAATTAATAACACCGCCCTCCATTGGGCCGGCTAACAAACTTTTAGGTGTGTGAATCCCAAAGATAGTGAGCAAATTAGCAAAATAGGCTGAGAATCCAGTTGCAATGGCTGAAACAGCCAAGAAGTATTCTAGAATGAGCGACCAGCCTAGGAGCCAACCAATAATTTCACCGTAAATAACACTACCAAAAGAATACGCAGAACCTGCTACTGGCATGGCTGACGTAAATTCCGCAAAGGCCATACCTGATAATCCAGAAAAGAAGGCAGCAATTAGAAATGCAATTGAGACAGCAGGACCGGCATTTTGGGCAGCTTCATGGCCTGGCAGAATAAAAATTCCGGTACCAATTACTGTACCAACACCTAATCCAACCAAATCTAGTGTTGATAGCTCCCGTTTCATATGAGCATCAGCTTGTAGATAGCGATCTACAGATTCGCGCTTGAATGCGCGTGATAATATTGACATTAAAATCTCCAATCAATTTGACATATAACATCAATTTTATCAGTCAAAACAGAGTGTAGCAAGATTTACCATCTCAAGCGAAACTTACGATACAATATAACTAACAAAAGGGCATGGAGATGAGGAAAAGTATGATGAAAAATAAGAAAGTCTTCGTCATAACAGGTGCTACAGGTGTTGGTAAAACAACGATTGCACGTTATTTACAAGAAAATTATCATATGCCACGTATTATAACGCACACAACGCGACCACCACGAAATCGCGAAAAACAAAATATTGATTATTATTTTGAAACACCAGCTTCGTTTGAAGAAAAACATTATTTAGAACGAGTGGCATATGCAGGTTTTCAGTATGGTTCTTCATATGAGGGACTTAATCATGCGTGGGAAAAAAGTGATTACACAACAATTGTTTTAGATACGGCTGGAGCCGTTACTTATGCACGTGAATTAGGCAATCAAGCCGTCATTCTATTTATTACGGTGGCTCATCCAGATACATTAATTGAGCGTGTCCAGGTAAGAGGCGATAATCCAGATTTGGTAACACGGCGAATTACGTCTCCAGAGTTTTTACGTGATGTTAAGTTACCAGAAGCCTTAGAAAATACAGCATATGTTATCAAAAACGATGATTGGGCGATTACCAAAACGAACATCGATTTAATTGTTCAAGATGTGATGCAGGGGAGAGCGTTACCGCACAAATTAAAGTTAAAAGAATAGTGAAAATATTATGAGATTATTGACAATCAAAAATTATACTAATATAATAGTGACATCAAACAATTAAGAAGGTTCTCAATACATGTCACAAGCAGCGATTAAAATTACATCATTTTATTACTTTTGGTATTTTGCGTAGAACGTATACCAAAAGTAATTTGTGTTGGTATACGGAAGCGACATAGCGACCAGATATCACACAAGTTCGTAATGCATGGACATGTGAACCCCGTCTGGTTAATTGTAATCAGACGGGGTTTTGTTTTGAGAAAATGGAGAGAGAATATGCCCGAAGTAAAACAAAGTATTTTGTCATCACTCAACAAGCGTTTGGACTTGGTTAAGCCAGGTGCTATTCGTGCTTTTGATAATGAAATCAGTAGTATCCCTGATATTTTAAAATTAACTTTGGGAGAGCCTGATTTTAATGTGCCAGATCATATTAAGCAGGCCGCCATTGATTCGATTAATAATGATGATTCTCATTATGCAGCGTCTAATGGAAAAATAGAATTACGTCAAGCAGCTGCAAATTTCTTAAAAGATCGCTATGACTTAGACTATGACGCGCAAGAAGAAATCATTGCCACAGTTGGTGCGACCGAAGCAATTTATACGGTGTTGACTTCAATTTTAAATGAAGGTGATAAAGTACTATTGCCAACACCAATTTTCCCGCTGTATATTCCAATTACGATCATTGATGGTGCAGAACCAGTATTTATGGATACATCTGCTAATGGTTTTGTTTTGAGTCCTGAAATGTTGAAAGCAGCGATTGAAGAGCATGGTGATAAGATTAAAGCAATCGTTTTGAACTTCCCTTCAAACCCAACAGGTGTTACTTATACAGCTGAGGAAGTGCAAGCTTTGGCTGATGTCCTACGTGACACAAATATTATTGTGATTTCAGATGAAATATATTCAGAATTAACTTATGATGCAAAGCATGCTTCAATGGCAAAGTATTTACCAGAACAAACAATTTTGTTAAATGGTGTGTCAAAATCACATGCGATGACCGGATACCGTATTGGTTTCCTAGCAGCACCTGCACCATTAGTTGCACGTCTCGGCCTCATTCACCAGTTTACAATTACAACAGCGACTAATTCAGCTATGGTTGCCGCAACAGAGGCCTTGAGTACGGCAGCAGGTAAACAAGACACATTAGATATGAAAGCTGAGTACCAAAAGCGTCGTGATTATGTGTATGATCAAATGACACAACTTGGCTTTACTGTACCTAAACCAAACGGTGCATTTTATATTTTCGCCAAAATTCCAGCTGAATTAAGCCAAGATGATGTTGCATTTGCACGTGATCTTGCTTACAAAAATAAGCTAGCCTTGATTCCTGGATCAGCTTTTGGACCTGGTGGTGAAGGCTATGTTCGTATCAGTTACGCTGCTTCAATGACAACCCTACAAGAAGCAATGAAGCGTCTTGGTGAATATATTGAGGAAAGCGCCCAAGCATAATGACTAAAATTTTGATGACCAGTGTCCGGGATGATGAACAATCAGCGATTGATGATTTTGCTAAAGCACATCATATCGATATTATGGTAACCACGAAAGAATGTCATCCAGGAACTTTACCTGATTTAACAGACATCGATGGTCTGGTTATCCAGCAAACATCAAAAATAGGCGGTGATGTGGCTTTTTATCATCAACTAAAAGATGCTGGTTTAAAACAAATAGCAACGCGGACCGCTGGATATGACATGATTGAGGTGGACCTAGCTAAAAAAGCAGGATTGGCTGTGACGAATGTACCAGCATATTCACCACGTTCAGTAGCTGAGATGGCGTTGATGCAGATTTTTAGACTGCTGCGTCAAACTTTGGCTTTTGACCAACGCATAGCGAATCAAGATTTTCGTTGGGCGGGGCTTCAGTCAAAAGAAATACACTCCGTCACTGTTGGGATTATTGGTGCTGGACGAATCGGTGGCACACTAGCAAAACTGTTACATGCTTTAGGTGCTAAAGTATTGGCTCACGATGTGCAGCAACGTGAGGACTTACAAGGTATTGTGACCTATGTTTCTAAAGCACAATTACTGCGCGAAAGCGATGTCATCAGTTTGCATGTTGATCTCAATCCAACATCAGTTGGCCTTTTGACCGCAAAAGATTTTGCACAGATGAAACCAGAAAGTTATTTGGTTAATGCTTCTAGAGGACCCGTTATTAATACAGATGATTTGATTGTCGCTTTAGAGAATGGACCAATAGCTGCCGTAGCATTAGACACAGTAGAAGGTGAATCAGCTGTTTTCAATCATAACTTGAGTACGACGGGCATACCAGATTCAAGAATTGCCAAATTATTAGCAATGCCAAATGTATTGATAACACCACATGTTGCTTTCTTTACCAATATTGCAGTCAAGAATATGGTAGATATTGCATTGCAGGATACTTTGACAATATTAACAAATCAAACGTCAGAGCACGAAATTTAATAGGATACTTTATGACGACTCAAAAAACCATGACCAATACCACATCATGGCAAACAATCAAGAAATTTATCATTAATGTTTTAAATGGCACGAGCTTAGGAATCGTCATAACATTGATACCTAGTGCGTTAGTCAATCAACTGTTACCATTATTTTCAGGTAATGCTTTCGCACAACAAATCGGCTTTATGACAACACTCTCACAGTGTGCTTTGCCAATCGTTTCGGGCTTTGCTGTCGGTCAAATTTTGAAATTATCAACGATTGATGCTGGTTCAATTGCTTTAGCTACCTTTGTATCAGCAGGAGTTGTGACGCCTTCTCCAAAAGGGATGACGATTGCTGGTACCGGTGTTATTTTGAACATCATTTTAGTCGCCTTCCTGTCGACCATTATTGTTCAATTAACTAAGCAACGACTAGGGCATCTCAAAATGCTCTTGCAACCACTATTAACATTGATTATTGCAGGTGGTATTGGCCTAGCGACACTGGAACCATTAAGAAACGTCCAAACGTATGTTGGTGAATTGGTTGCTTATGCAACTGATTTAACACCTATCTTGATGGGCGCTTTATTAGGCATGATATTTGCTTTCTTAATTGTGTCACCACTTTCATCTGTTGGCATTGGTATGGCCATTGGTTTAGCAGGTGTTGGATCGGGTGCAGCTAATGCTGGCATTACGGTAGCGAGTTTTACTTTAGCTGCCATGGGCAGTAGCGTGAAT
The DNA here is from genome assembly GCF_004354645.1 of Leuconostoc fallax. Lineage (NCBI taxonomy): Bacteria > Bacillati > Bacillota > Bacilli > Lactobacillales > Lactobacillaceae > Leuconostoc > Leuconostoc fallax. The sequence continues at coordinate 6,802 of NZ_PUFI01000005.1, forward strand.
CCATTAGGTGGTACATTGGCACATTTCGTTGGTTCCCCTAAAATCCAAATGGCCAATATGTTGACCAAGCCAAAACTATTTATTCCAACTTCAATTGGTGCGGGTATCATGGGCGCTATTGCGACACTATTAAATATAAAAGGGACGGCTTTCTCTGCTGGCTTTGGTTTCTCTGGTTTGATTGGGCCTTTAACAGCATATAGCCAATCGGATAAAAGTATACTGGCGATTATATTTGTATTATTAGTTTTCGTTATTTTACCAGTCTTACTAGCACTGTTACTAAAATATATTTTTATTCAACATTTTGGTTGGATAAAAGCAGAAGATTTAAAACTAACACTACAATAGTAGATAAAATGCGACGTATGTCGCATTTTTTATTTTCAATTAAGCCGAAAAGGGTAGAATAGAAATAGTAAAATGCTGGATAGGTGGAGAGAATCATGACAAAAGCAATTAAAATTTTATTAATCGAAGATGATGTGAACTTAGCAGATAGTATTGTTGGCTTTTTGCAAGATTTTTCAGATGTTAAAGTCGTCGAGGATGGTTTAGACGGAGAATTTGAAGCACAAGAAGTACCATATGATTTGGTGATTAGCGATTTAATGTTACCAGGACAAGATGGTCTAACAATTATCAAAAATCTACGTGAGAAAGAAATTGAAACGCCGGTCTTGATTCTGACTGCTAAAAGTTCTCTTGATGATAAAATTGAAGGTTTTAATGTCGGCGCAGATGATTATTTAACAAAGCCTTTTTATCGCGAGGAGTTGCTTGTACGCGTTAAAGCGTTATTGCGCCGTAGTGGTGTTTTCTCGGAAGACAATACCATTGAGGTTGGGGATGTCTTAATTAATCTCGAAAATCGTGGGGTACAAGTGCATGGACAACCTGTTAAATTAGTTGGTAAAGAGTTTGATATTTTGACTTATTTAGCACAAAACAAAAATATTATTATTACACGTGAGCAAATATTTGATCGTGTTTGGGGCATTGATTCCGATACAACCATTAATGTTGTGAATATCTATTTAAATAATTTACGTCGTAAATTAGAAGCAGTGGGTCAAGATAATTTGATCAAGACATTACGAAACATTGGATTTATCTTAGAAGTAGGTGAATAATGCCGAATATTATCAATAAGCGGCAACAAATTTCCGGATTTTTATGGCAATTTGGTGCTTTCTTTGTTATTTTTACGTTTCTGGGTTTGCTTATTTATTGGACGTACACACGCTCAATTTATCAAAGTTCAGATATGGCGATTAATCAACAAGTGCGGGTATGGGAGCAACAAAAATACTTAGCAGATGATACAACCACAAAAAGAATACCGTCAACATCGATACCAAATACAAGAACAGAAGTTATTTTATTTGATAAAAAATCTAAAGTTGTTGTGGATCAACTCGCAGCCAATGTATATCGTTCAGAAGTGTTAGCGGGCATTCATTTTCAAAAATCAGGCGTAAGTCGACCAATTACAACCATTGAAGTCAACGGTAATCATTATCGGATGGCGAGTGTTGCATTTAAAAACAATGTGACTTTCGAAGACACCAAAGTAAAATATGCCATGGTGCTTGTTAATGTTACAGATACAATGTTTAATTTACAGCGCTTTAAGCAAGTGATTTTTTGGTCATTTGGTACGTTCGGGTTACTAGCATTAGCAATCAGTTATGTGATTAGTCGCCGAAACATGATTCCAATTTTGAAATCATGGCAACGACAGCAAGATTTCGTTGATACAGCAGCACATGAATTACGTACACCCTTGGCAGTTATTCAGGGTAAGTTAGAAACAATGCTAACACACCCCGAAGATACAATTAGGAATCAGTCGAGTCAAATTATTTTATCTTTGTCTGAAATTCGCCGTCTAAATGCCTTAACAAGTAATATGTTGACTTTGGCTAAAGCAGGATCGAATATGACGAAGTTAGAAAAAGAAGCAACTGATATTGCTGAATTTTTGACAGAGATTACAGCGCCTTATCAAGAGATGGCGCAATTTGATGAGAAAGAAGTGACCTTAGCAACTGACGTACCACAACAGGTTTCGATTGATCGTAAGAGAATTCATCAATTACTTGTTTTGTTACTAGATAATGCATTAAAATATTCTTCTTCTGGTGCCAAAATCGCAGTATCGGCTACAGTTGAACGTAAAAAATTAGTATTGAGTGTCGCAGATACTGGTAGTGGTATTAGTGATGAAGCCAAAAAACATATTTTTGATCGCTTTTATCGAGAGGATAAGACAGGTAACCGAGAGACGGGTGGTACAGGACTTGGCTTATCGATTGCTGAATGGATTGTTTTAGCCCATAATGGTAAAATTGTTGTTTATGATAATAAGCCACAAGGTACCGTGTTTAAGGTAACATTACCAATGTAAATCTGACTTAATCTTAATGGGTCATATAATATTGAATTAAAAGTGAGGATTAACGATGACAAAAAAAGCCTTTTTATTAGTAGCACTTGTTGCTGCAGTGATTGGTGGACTAGTCGTTTATACAGGACTACAGCCTAATTCATGGTTCCAAAAATCGTTTGTATCAAATAAAGCAAGTAATCATACAGGAGTTACGAAAGTTTCGACTGTCTCTTATACAAGCGAGGACAATGCGACAACAGCCTACAATAAAGTGAAAAATGCTGTAGTCACTGTACAGAATTTGCAGCAAAAGCAATCCGCTCAATGGGGCCTAACAGTGGGTAATGCAAGCGATGATAGTAGCAACTTAACCACTGCTTCTGAAGGTTCTGGTGTTGTCTATAAGATTAAAGGTGATACCGCTTATATTATTACCAACCGCCATGTTGTGGCTAGTTCGGCTAAGCTTCAGTTAATATCTGCTGCGGGGAAGAAAGCCACGGCAACCATCGTTGGTACAGATACCACTAAGGATTTAGCTGTACTACGGACAAGCGCCAAGCACTTTAAAACAGCTGCGACTTTTGCAGATGTTAAAAAGCTCCAATCTGGACAACAAGTATTAGCGATTGGTTCACCGCTAGGTTCTGAATATGCAACATCATTAACGAGTGGGATTATTTCGGCTACACGACGTCAACTGGTCGTTAATAGTCAAGGCACTAAGGCCACCGTTATTCAAACGGATGCTGCGATTAATTCAGGAAATTCTGGCGGGCCTTTGATTAATTTAAAGGGTGAGGTAGTCGGTATTAATTCGATGAAATTAGCCAACTCAACAGATGGTACAAGTGTTGAGGGGATGGGTTTCTCTATTCCCGCTGACATTGTCCAAACCTTCATTAATAAAACTGAAAAGTAAAAATAAGAAAGTTGGTTCGCCAACTTTCTTATTTATTTTGTAATTTTGAAAAAATTCGTTACAATAGGTAAAGTATTTAAAACTAAAGAGGGAAGATTATGCCCGGAACTAAAATAATTGCCAGTGCACATTATGTCCCTGAAAACGTTGTGACAAATGATGATTTGGTAAAAATCATGGATACGAGTGATGCTTGGATTCAAGCACATACTGGGATTAAAACACGCCATATGTCCTTGCAGGGTGAAGATACCAGCGATTTAGCGACTGCGGCTGCTAAAAAAGCATTAGCACAAACACATCTAGACGCAAGTGATATCGATGCGATTATTGTGACGACATTTACACCAGATGGTTTATCCCCATCCACTGCTGCATTGGTACAACGCAACCTTAATGCTGAAGGTGCTTGGGCTTATGACTTAGCAACAGCTTGTTCAGGATTCATTTTTGGGTTAAGTACTGCTGATAAATTTATTCGCTCAGGTAGTTATCGTAATATATTATTGATCTCTGCTGAAGTAAATTCTAAAATGATGGACTTTTCTGATCGAACTTCCACCGTTTTTTTTGGTGACGCAGCTGCTGCCTATATCTTAACATCAGCAGAAGAAGGGATTATTATAGATGAAGAAATGCACACTATTGGTAATTCCGAGGTCGTACATTCAGGACGGGTCGCGCCCTTAACTCAATTGTCTGTTGATAACTACCCAAAAATGGACGCTTTTGCACAAGTGGGTCGTGATGTTTTCAGTGAAGTAACGACATTGATTCCACAACATATTGTTAAATTTTTGGCGCAAAATGATTTAACACCACATGATATTGATTACTTTATCCCGCATCAAGCGAATTTGAGACTGATTGAATTTATTGCCGATGCACTGCAACAGCCAATCACTAAATTTTCTACTAATATTACGAAATATGGTAATACATCGTCTGCTGGTATTGCAATTGGTTTAGATGAATTACGACAGCAACAGCAGTTAACAGGTAAAAAAGTATTATTAACAGGCTTTGGTGCTGGTTTTACTTATGGCAGCATTTTATTATCCTTTTAAATTCTAAATTTTTTATTAAGGCATTAAGATTTATGCAATGATGATGAAATAGTGTGAAATCACACTATTTTTTTATTGAAAAAAATTACATTTTGACGGATAAACGCGATCACAGCGCATTATTAGCTCATGAAATAATTTTGTAACATTGTTATTTAATAGCAAAGATTGAACAATATTGATGTTATAAAAAATAGGTATACTAGTTCATGTTGTTAAGATTTGTTTAAGAACAAGTCTAAAAATTAATAATCTTACTAAATACTTTATAAACTGGAGATACCCCCTTATGAGCAAGATAATCAAAAATGCATTGTTAGCGACTGCTGGTGCCGCTGCAGCCTTCACTGGCGCACAAGCGACTGTATCAGCAGATACAGTAACTGTACAATCAGGTGACACTTTATCAAAAATTGCTACTGAACATAACACAACTGTTGATGCCTTAGCAAAAACTAACAATATTTCACAATCAGATTTGATTGTAGCTGGTAGTACAATTAACATTTCAACTGATCAAAATGTTAAAGGTTTAAGTGCCGATAAAGCAACTTATACAGTACAATCAGGCGATACACTAACAAAAATTGCTGAAAAGACGGGTGTTAGTGCGCAAGTATTAGCTCAAAATAACGATATTTCCAATACTGATTTGGTTGTAACGGATGCTGTTTTGAAGTTATCTACAGCACAAACAACAGCAACGGTCGAAACAAAGACTGTTGCACAAACTGTACCTGCCAATGTTGAGTATATTGCTGCAGCTGACGCAAATCATGATAATTACATGACAGCCGCAGAATATACAACTTATCAAGCTAATGGTGGTTCAGCACAACAAGCAACTGAGGCAAAGTCAACACAAACAGCATCAGCAGAAACAGTACCTGCTAATGTTGAATACGTTGCTGCAGCTGATGCAAACCATGATAATTACATGACAGCTTCAGAATATTTAGCTTACAAGGCTAATGGCGGTTCAGCACAACAAACAACAACTGAAGCAAAGCCAACACAAACAGCTACTACATCTACAGAAACAGTACCTGCTAATGTTGAATACGTTGCTGCAGCTGATGCAAACCATGATAATTACATGACAGCCGCAGAATATTCAGCTTACAAAGCTAATGGCGGTTCAGCAGCACAAACAACACAAGCAGCCACACAACAAGCGCAAACAACACAAACAAAAAGTAGCGCACAACTTGTTCAAACAAGTAATGAAACAACATCAAATACTTCATCTGTTGCAACATCATCTGCTGATGCAACAATTAATGCTTGGAATGCAATGCGTGCCAAGATGGGATTGAAGCCTGTTACAATTAGTGCTTCATTGTCAGCGCATGCACAACAACGTGCACAATTGATGGGTTCATCATCTAATTGGTTTGGGGCGCACGTTAGTTCTAATACGCCAGAAGTTGTAGCCAATGGTTTTGGCGCTGGTTCATCAGTTATTAATGCTTGGTACTATGAAACTGGCATGGTAAATGGTGGTCATACTGAATTTATCGTTAATCCTAACTTCACTCAAGCTGGTGTGGGTTATTATAATGGATGGATTGTGGTCAATGCACAATAGTCCAATACTAGAAAAGCAATCGGGTTCAAGTATCCAGGTTGCTTTTAACCTTATCAATACATCTTATAGCCAATTAAATAGTGGTGAATGGGTTGCGGCTGTATTAAATCATTCAGATTACAAACCAAAAAATCATTACAAGTGGTCAAATGAAATCAGCACGCAAGTTAATCAAATACATCAAATGATTGGTGTACTCCAAGCAACACCAGGCGACTTATTATTTTGGGGAATTCCAGCAAACCCTTATCATGTCGGTATTTATATTGGTGGTAATCAATTTATTGCAGCTAAATTAGGTCAAGAAACAGCTAAAGTTCAAGTGCTTTCTAAAGATTGGTATCCTAATTTTGCCGGTAAGACAGTGTAATATTGTAATCTTTTTGTAATGAATGACACGCAACCTTATCAATGAAAGCATTCTGAAAAATTCAAATTATGTTAATGACATAGTACATTGTTATACTGGACACTGTTGAGTTAAGAAAAACAGAATAATTTTAAACATCATATCGTATAGAGTTTAAGTCAGTATAAAAAGAATTTTTCAAAAAGAGGTATTTATGAAACCATCAACTATTGCTAAATCAATCGCAGCCACAGCCGGTGCTTTCGCCGTTGCAGGTGCATCACAAGTTTCAGCTGACACAATTAACATCAAGTCAGGGGACACACTTTACAGCTTGGCATCTCGTTACAACACAACTGTTGACGCACTTGCTAAGGCTAACAATATCTCAAATGTTAATTTGATTATTGCGGGTCAAAAGTTAGAAACTTCAACTACTAAGACAGCAACAGCTAAAGCTGTACAACCACAAACTGCTAAAGTTTCTGGTACTTATACAGTAGTTGCTGGTGACACACTTCGCGCCATTGCTGCTGCACATAATGTTTCAGTAGAAACACTCGCTGCTGCTAACAATATTTCAAACGTTGATTTAATTCTTGTTGGTCAGTCATTGAAGTTGTCAGGAAACGCAGCCACTACTAAGGTTGCGCCTACAACACAAGCACCTGCTGCTTCATCACAATCATCATCATCACAAAGCAGTGCAGTGTCATCAACACAAGCACCTGCATCTTCTGTAGCAGCACCTGCACAGTCATCCGTAGCACAAAGTTCAGCAACTTCAACTCAAAACACTGCTACTGCACCAAGTGCATCAACACAAGCACCAGTATCATCTGTAGCAACATCTGAACAATCATCACAAAGTTCAGTAACACCTGCTAAGACAACAGTAGCATCACAAGCAGCACCTGCATCTTCTGCAGAATCCTCATCACAAAGCAGTGCAGAATCATCAACACAAGCACCTGCATCTTCTACAGAATCAGCAACACAAAATAATGCAGTATCATCAACACAAGCATCTACTTCTTCTGTAACAGCACCAGTTGCTTCATCACAAGCATCTTCTGCAGCATCATCACAAACACCTGCTGCACCTAAGGCTGCTGAGCCCAAGGCAACAGCACCTGTACAAAAGCAAGAGCAAGCCTTGTCATATATTGCTGATGCCGATGCAAACGGCGATAACTACATGACACAAGCTGAATATGATGCTTATAAGGCAAACGGTAGTGTAAGTACGTCTAAGAAGACAACTACACAAGCAACACAAAATACAGCTCAAGCTTCAACAACGACATCAACACAAACTCAAGCTGCAACTGTTGAAAAGACATCAACATCATCTGCAACATCTACATCAACAGTATCTTCAACTAGTGCTGATGCAACAATTAATGCATGGAACGCTAAGCGTGCCCAACTTGGTTTGAAGCCAGTATCATTGAATGCTTCATTATCAGCTAAAGCACAAGCGCGTGCACAACAAATGGCATCTAACTCAAACTGGTTCAGTTTGCATGAAGGTTCAAATACACCTGAAGTTGTTGCCAATGGCTTCGGTGCCGGTGCAGCAGTTATCGATGCTTGGTATAATGAAACAGGTATGGTTAACGGTGGACATACTGAATTTATCATTAACCCTAATCTTTCTTCAGCCGGTGTTGGATACTACAACGGTTGGATCGTGGTTGACGCACAATAAATTTATGAAAAAAGTAGGGGTACCCCCTACTTTTTTTTATGTTTTCATGTATAGTGAATTACAGAGGATTTTTTACTTATGACTTATCAGTTTACTGAACTTACTAATGAAGAATTTGATCAATTTGAAAAGCAACACCAATTAGGTACTTTTCTACAATCTCAATCTCAGGCTGAATTACTAAAAAAGCGTGGGTATAAAATTTGGTTGGTCGGTGTAAAAGAAACCAAAAATAATGAAGTGGTAGCTACAGCGCTAGTGTTGCGCGAAACTGTTCGACTGGGTTATGTGATGTCACTTGATCGTGGCCCATTACTTGATTTTGATAACCAAGAGTTAGTAGCGTACTTTTTTGCAGCTTTCAAGATGTTTGCTAAGGCGCATAATGGTTTGTATATTGAGGTACGGCCTAATGTAACATTCCAATTAACAGACAATCACGGTGAAACAATTGGTGACAAGAATACATCATTCTTTGACCAAATGTCACGTTTGGGATTTGTGCATCAACCATTCTCGGATGGCTTTACAACGGTTGCTTCACCAGAGTGGGAGTACATTAAAGATCTATCAGAATTAAGTGATGAGAAGTCAGTTCATCAATCTTACACTAAGAATGCAGTATATTATCTGAAAAAAAATAAGCAGTTCGGTATTAAATTACGTCAGTTAAAAAAATCAGATTTAGCCGATTTTAAAGCTTTAACACAAAAGACAGCTGATCGTCTACATTATCATGATAAGGATCTCAATTTTTATGAGACTGTTTATGATGTTTATGGTGATCGTGCGACATTTTTATTTGCTGAATTGAATTTTAATAACTATATTCAAGAAGAACAGCAAAAAGTGAGTGCATTAACTGCTAAATTGGATAAAATTAATCAAAAAATTGAAAAGTATCCCGCTAACGATAAATTTAAACGTCAGTATGCGGAATTTGACGATCAGCGTCAGCAGCATAAAAAGCGTATTAACAAAGCTGAAGAACAACATCAACAAGCTGGTGTTGATGAAGTCGTTGTTGCTTGTGCTTTATTTATTCAACAACCACAAGAAATGAATTACTTATTCTCTGGTACTGATGAGACGTATATGGACTATTATGGTCCTTACCAAATCCAAGATGTAATGATTAATCAAGCTGTTCAAGCCGGTATAAAGCGTTATAATTTCTATGGTATTGCTGGCCGCTTTGATGGCACTGATGGCGTTTTGGGCTTTAAAACTGCCTTTAATGGTTCTGCACGTCAACTCGTGGGAAACTTCATGATGCCAGTTCAGCCCCTTAAATATAAAATCTATCGGCTACTCAAAAAATTAATGGGTCGCGGTTAATAGATGCAATTTAGCTTGTCCATTACTTAATGGACAAGCTTTTTTCAAGCACTTTCCTAGACCTTAAAGTTGGTATTCAGTAGAATATTAGTAAGGAGTCAAACGGTTACATTTCAGAAAATTAGACAAGCACTAGGAAATGAGGCGTGTACATGAAAAAAGGTGTTTTAATTGGTATTATTTCTTCTTTGGTCACATTAGTAGTCTGTGGTATAGCGTTTTATACTTATAGCGAATTACAAGACGATCGTGATGATCGAACAGATACACCACAAGAACAGTCTACCAGTACCTCTTATTCGCAGTCAGGTAGTGGTGGTAGTAGCACGACAAGTAGTAGCAGTAGCAGCAGTATGCCTGGTGGTTATAATTTACCCAGTCAAGATAAAGTGAATGAACGCTTGAATTCAGATTTGGACAAGTTTGTTCAAAATAATAGTACCGATATTCATAATGGTAAATCTAATGACGAATTGTATGATATGTTTGAAGATCAATATGTTGATGCATATGAAAATGAATTAGAACGTAAGCACGGCGAGTCACAAGATGATGCAATTGAGAAATTATTGGATCAAGGTGTAGCCAATCTGAACTTTAACGAACGGATTACTGCTGCTAAGCAATAAAATCAAAATAAAAAGGTAAGATACATTGTATCTTACCTTTTTTATTTTGGCTTTATTTTTTTAATTGCCATTCATCTTCGAATTGATGTACGAAATCTAACATAAATTGATGACGCCCAGCCCCAATTTTTTTAGCTGTATCGGTGTTGAGATAATCTTTAAGTAGAAAGAGTTTTTCATAAAAATGATTAATGGCAGTAGAACTTCCCTTTCGATATTCTTTTTTGTCCATGTGATGACGTGGCTTGATGTTAGGATCATAAAGTGCATGATGTGCATGAACACCATATTCAATTGTTCGAGCGACTGCAATAGCACCAATAGCTTCTAATCGATCCGCATCCTGAACAATTTGTCCATTAATATCTAATGGAGCAGCACCATCTAGTGATTTAGACCAAGACATATTGTCAATGATATAGAAAATAGCAGTCTGTTGTGCCTTCGTTACATCAATACTATTAAGAAAATCAGCTACACGTTGTTTGGCTGCGACAACATCACTGAATAATTTATCATCATAGGTATCATGTAATAGCGCTGCAGCGCGTACGATAAAAGGATCAGCACTTGGCTCATGTTCTAAAATTGTATTAGATAAAGCTAGAACGCGCTCAATATGGTCAGTGCCATGTCCTGTTTCATCATTACCCAAAACTTGCTGCATGAATTGCTGAATTTGATCTAATTGTGTCATTTTCCCCTCCAAACTGTTAACCTTATGGTATCAAAACACCTTAGAATATGCTACGTGAAAGAATAAATTACATGCCAATTTTGAGTGTGTCTATATTGATAAGATAAAAAATGTTAGGAGAAAGTTAAAGTGATTATTGATAATTTTGCAAAAAATACTATTGCCAACGAGCAGGTCGACCTTGATGCTAATGCACTGTTAGCACATCATTTATTAATCACTGGTGCTACTGGTAGTGGTAAATCAACATCTCTACTAAAATTGGTAGAAAGTCTACAATCAAAACAACAGGCAACCATCATACTTGATCCAACAGGCGAGTATCATGATTTAGCGCATTCAGTGCAGTATAAGTTAGGGCAAAATGCTAATTTAGATTTTAGTCATTTTTCGGCAAAAGAAATTGCGGATTTGTTAGGTGATGCTAAAGGGACTTTAGTCAAGCAAATTGACGCTGCTATGACATCACTTAAAATACAAAAGAACGTCATCCAACAACCGGGATTGTACCAAAAAGTTAATCAATCACAAGAAGTATTTCAACAACAACAGACGGCTTTAAAAATGTTTGGAACAGATTATGATGCTAACCTGTTGCTTGATCAAGTTATTCAGGAATTTGTTGTGCCGTTGAGTGATGATCGAGCGGATTATAGCTTATTAGGACAAGTACTCGATTATCATAACATCAAAGCGCATTGGTTGACTTTGTTGGCAATGAAACAAGCATTGCAATCACCAAATTTACAGTATATTTTCAATAGGCATGATCATCATGTGGCGAAACAAACACAGACAGACTTGTTTTACATTTTAAAATTATTTTCTGAACATCAAGGCCAATTAACGTTGGTCATTGATATTAGTGCGTTAATGGTACAAGGCTCACAAAGCCGCTTAGTTTTATCTATTTTATTAAGACATCTTTTAGTGTTAAGAGCGACAAGTGCATATCGTTTTCCCATCACACTTTTTTTGGATGAATCCCATCGCTTTATCCCGGCAGAGCATGAAAATCTGACGGAATCTGGTTTATTTAAGTTGATTCGGGAAGGCAGAAAGTATGGTTTATACGTTGCATTGTCGACACAATCGCCACTTGACTTACCAGCCCAATTGCGGGGACAATTTGGTAGCATATTAATTCACCAGTTGAATGATTCAGAGGAACTCAATTGTTTGGTAACGCCAAAAGTTGACGATTTATTACAATATCAAAGATTGCAGCCGGGACAATGTATGTTGCAGTTAAATGGGAAACACGATATGTTACATGTCAATATTATGCAACCCAAGGCTTATCATGCGACAGCTTCACCGCTTTTCAAAAAACAGTATACGTATGAGAATTAAGTAGCTGCCTGCTCATTTATACACATTTGATTGGGAGATGTTATCTATACAAAGCAGCGGCGGCGGTATCAAAATAGCTTAAAATTCGCTATAATAAATTTATATTACCTCATACGGTAAAAGGAAAGAGGACTCATATGTCAGAACCAAATAATGTCTTATTTAACACTGGAAATCTAACAGATAGTGCTGTTATTTATGATAAGTTTTCTAAGGCAGAGCAACAATTTGCAAAGCGTGAAGATAATACATTTTATATTACAACACCAATTTATTACCCATCAGGGAAATTACAGTTAGGCAATACCTATACCACGGTTTTGGCTGATGCTGCAGCGCGCTATCATCGCCTGTTAGGTCAAGATGTTTATTTTTTGACTGGGACTGATGAACATGGGCTCAAAATCCAACAAAAAGCACAAGCAGCTGGACAATCTGAAATTCAATATTTGGATGGTATGGCGAAACAAATTAAAGAATTATGGTCATTAATGGATATTTCATATGATCAATTTATTCGAACAACTGAACCACAGCATGAAGCAGCAGTTCAGAATATTTTTAAACAATTGCTAGATCAAGGTGATATTTATAAAGGCGAATACGAGGGATGGTATTCAGTATCTGACGAAGAATACTTTACGGAATCACAATTAGCCGAAGTGTATCATGATGATAATGGTAAGGTAATTGGCGGTAAAGCACCATCAGGACACGAAGTTGAGCTAGTCAAAGAAGAAGCTTACTTCTTTAAGATGAGTAAGTATGCTGACTGGTTATTGGACTACTATAAATTGCATCCTAATTTTATTCAGCCTGAGGCACGAATGAATGAAATGATCAGTAACTTTATAGCGCCTGGCTTGGAAGATCTTGCCATGACAAGAACCAGTTTTGATTGGGGTGTTAAGGTACCTGGTGATGAAAAGCATGTCATTTATGTGTGGATCGATGCCTTGGCCAACTATATTACTGCCTTGGGTTATGGTAGTGCTGATGATACATTATTCCAACGCTATTGGCCAGCTAATGCACAATTAGTTGGTAAAGAAATTGTGCGTTTCCATACGATTTATTGGCCAATTATTTTACATGCACTAGGCTTACCACTACCAAAATCAGTGATTGGGCACGGTTGGTTAGTGATGAAAGACGGTAAAATGTCTAAATCAAAGGGTAACGTTATTTACCCTGAAGTATTAGAACAACGTTATGGTCTTGATGCAGTACGTTACTATCTATTACGAGCAATGCCATTTGGTAATGATGGTGTCTTTACACCTGAGGACTTTGTGAGTCGTGTTAATTTTGATTTGGCAAACGACCTTGGTAATTTACTTAATCGGACAATTGCCATGATTAATAAGTACGAAGAGGGCATTATTCCAAAGTTAGCAACCGGTAAAACGTCATTTGATGAAGATTTAATTCGGATTATTAACGAAAGTATGGTAACGTATCATCAGCATTTCAACAAATTACGGACAGCAGATGCTTTGGAGTCAATATGGACGATTATTCGTCGTGCCAATAAATATATTGATGAAACACAACCTTGGGTTTTGGCAAAAGATGAAGCGCGTGCAGATGAGTTGTCAAGTGTCATGGCACATTTGGCGGCTTCGCTAAGAGTTACTGCTGTACTATTGCAACCTGTACTGACACAAGCACCTGCCAAAATATTTGAACAACTTGGATTAGATTATCCCAAAGAGGGTGTGCGTATTGCTAATCTATCTTTTGGTGGCTTACCAACAGGTGGAAAAGTTGTGAAGAAGGGACAACCAATCTTCCCACGTCAAAATTTTGAAGAGGAAGTAACCTTTATTGCAGGTTTGGTTTCTAAAGATACTAAAGGTAAGGGACGTGCAGCTAAAGAAGAAGCCAAACAAAAAGCACAAACCGAAGCAGTAGTAGAAAAAGCACCAATTGCTTATGATGATTTTGACAAGGTACAAATTCTTGCAGCTAAAATCACAGCTGGTGAAATTGTGGCAAAATCAGAAAAACTTCTTAAGTTTACATTGGATGATGGTTCTGGTAAACCAAGACAAATCCTTTCAGGTATTCGTAAATGGTATCCAGAGCCAACAGCTCTGATCGGAAAAACGGTGGCTATCGTTGCTAATATGAAACCACGCAAAATGGCAGGTGAGATGAGTGAAGGTATGATTCTCTCTGCTGAAAAGAATGGTAAAGTAACAGTGACCATTTTGCCAGATAGTATTGAGGCAGGATCAGGTATCGAATAATTGTTAATTGAAAAAGCCAAAAACCATATATATGGTTTTTGGCTTTTTATTGACCATTTTTATTTAAAGAGTTGGATGTGCGATATAGTTCAAGTCAGTAATCATCGATTAAATGCCTTACTGAGTGAGATTGATATATTAGCGCACGATGATATAAAAAGATAAGTCGGTTAGTTTACTTTTTTGTTAAAATAATAGCAATTTTATACAATTTAAAAGTTTAAAATCAGTGTTTAATGGTTAATATACTAAGCTAAAGGAGTTGATGTGATGTCAACAAAATGTGTTTTGATTATAGACCCTGAATTACCTTTAGGGATTATTGCTAATACGGGAGCTATTCTTGGTGCCGCTTTAGGTAAGCTGCATCCTGAAATTAATGGGGATGATATAGTGAGTCAAGAAGGCATCCTTTTTCCAGGCATTGTAAATATTCCCATCCCAGTCTTAAAAAGTAATGCCGAAAAAATTGCAGGAATTCATTCAGAGGCATCGAATACTGACAATATTTCTGTTATTGCTTTTACAGATTGTGCCCAAACGGCCCAAAATTATGTTGAATACACTGAAAGCATTCAGAAAGTGCAAACACAAGATATTCAATTTTTAGGTATTTGTTTATATGGTGACAAAAAGAAGGTTAATCATTTTGCTGGTGATTTACCACTTTTACGTTAAGTTGTGTTTGGTAATGTTTGGGTGTAATACCTGTATATTGTTTAAATAATTTATTGAAATGACTTTCATCGTAAAAACCATTTTGAGTAGCTATAGCCGCCATTGATTGTGAATTAGCGTTTAGCAGTTGTTTTTGTGCATGATTAATTCGACAATTCACCAAATATTTATTTGGCGAAATATGATAGTACTTTTTGAAGAGACGAGTAAAATGAAATTGTGTCATACCAACTGTATGGGCAAGATATGGCATGCTTAGTGGTGAGGCATAGTTAGTTTTGATATAACTTTTGGCTTCTGTTAAGCGTGGGTCGACTTGATGCGGTATTGTATGATCTACGACATTATTTAATGTATGATGCTGTAAAAAAGTTGTTAATTGATTCAATTCGGCATGTTGTGTTGCTTGTGAGCCTGAGGCTAAGCGATGCAATATGTTTTTTAATTGCTGGCTTTGCATTGTTGTGAGTTTAATTGCCATTGGATGTGTCGCAGACTGCATTAATTTTGGCTCAAGAAAAAGCATTTGGTATTGCCAATGTAACGGGTCAATTGGTTGACACCAATGGACATATTGTGCAGGGATAACAACGAGTGTATTTGGACCAAGTTGCCGGATACTATCAACATGGGCTAGACAATGCCCCTTTTCAATAAAACCAATTGAAATTGTATCGTGAAATTGAAATCGTGGTGTTTGCAAGGTAAACTGACAAAATTTATGAATCATATCGTGTCTATTATGCACTTTGGTATATGTGATGCTCATACATGCTCCCTGTCTTATCCATATCATGCCAATATCGCTTCTTAATCAGCGTAAGGAATTTCAGTATAGTTCACAAATAGGGATAAGGTCAACTGCAATTTTAGCGGGAAAGGTGTATCATCTCGGTGTTGTAAGCGCATACATATAGTGGTAGGCTAAAAGCGTAGAGAGAATATGTCTAACAGGGACATATTATATTGAAAGGATGGCATGACATGTTGAATTTCTTAAAGCCTTTACCGTCAGCACCTAAAATTGAAGGACATAAGGTAGAGTCTGAGTACAAAAGACGTCAACTAGGTGTTTTAGTGGCGACGTGTTTTAGTTATATTGGATATTATATTATTCGTCTGATATTTACAACGGAACAGGTCCCTCTAATGAAGGCATATGGTTTTACTTTAGGTCAGGTAGGATTTATACTATCGACGTTTGGTATCGGCTATGGTGTGGCTAAGTTATTTATGGGCGCTTTAGTGGATAAATCTAATACTGAACGGTTCTTGGCTTTTGGTTTATACTTATCTTGTTTCTTTAACTTACTGATAGGTTTTACACAGAATTATTATGTTATTTTATTTCTAATGTTATTTATAGCAGTAACACAAGCTATGGGGGCACCGGCGTGTCAGCGACAAATTAGTTTGTGGTTTTCCAAAAAGCATCGAGGTACTGCCTTTTCAATTTGGGCTTCAGCTCATAATGCAGGGGCGTTCTTCTGTGTGGCATCAGTGCAATTAGCAACGTTCTTATTTTCGGGTTCGTTGACAGCAGTATTCGTCACAGCTTCAGTTTTTTCAGCTATTATTGCAACAGCTATGTTACTGATTAATACGGATCGCCCTGAATCAGCTGGATTACCGAATATTGCAGAGTACTCTGGTTATGAAGAGGTTGATGAAGACGGACAGCCAACGGCTACATCACTGACTGATAAATCTTTTGGTACAATTTTTGTCCAAGATATTTTAACCAATAAAGTTGTGTGGGCAGTGACACTGACATCAATGATGATATACATTGTTCGTTATGGCATTATGAGTTGGATTCCTAGTTATTTACCTACTAAAGGATTTAGTGTTGAATGGGCAAAGTGGTTTATTGGTATCTTTGAGTTATCAGCAGTTCCTGGTGTTATTTTGATGGGGGCATTATCCGACTTGATTAAAGGTCGCCGGTCATTAGTATGTTTAATTTGTAGTATTGGTATGGCTGGTTGTTTGGTTGCTTACTTTACAAGTAGTAATCATTTGGTCATAACTATTATGTTGTTTGTTTTGGGTAGCTTGATTTATGCACCGCTTGCACTTGTTGGTTTAATGGTTAATGAAGCTGTGCCAAATTACGCGGTTGGGTTGTCGACTGGTTTTATGGGCTTCTTCCAATATGTTTTCGGAGAAACTATGGCTACGGCATTAATTGGTAATTTAGTTGATAAATTCGGTTGGAGTGCTGAATCTATCGTAATTTATATTGCATCATTTATTGCTATTCTTTTATTAATCTATCTTGTGTTTAAGGAACGCCGCATTCTAAAAATGGAGTCCATTTTAAACAAGCAAGCCTCATGATGTGTGGCAATCAATGGTTAATAGTATTATGCGGTATATTTTGGTATACTAGATGCAATAATTGAATATTTATTTACTAGGGGAGCTATTATAGCTGAGACACAATCGTGGACCCTTCGAACCTGATCTAGGTGATACTAGCGTAGGAAAGTAACTCATAATACGTATGCTATACGCTGTTTAGTCACTTTTGTGTGCTAAATGGCGTTTTTTATTTTAAGGAGGCGATGTCATAAAGATGAGAAAGCGTCTGCTTTCAGCTTAAGGTAAGGGAGCACTTAACTTGAGTCATCTCAAATATTTTGCGAGGGAACCCGATTTTTATCATGCGGGGTGAGAGGTGATACGTTTATCACGACCGACACGATCTAAAAGGATCGTTAGCAAATTCAGGAGAGCAGGAGAGCAGGAGAGAAAGGACGTTCAAAGAACGTAAAATTATCATGCACAAAAATATAAATACATCGGCCCAACGCATTAAAAAGATGGTTGTGGCCGCATTACTTTCAGGGTTGAGTTATGCACTATCGACAATGATTATTTTTCCAAACATGGCACCATTTCAACATTTTGTTGATGTTATTGCAGCAATATTATTAGGGCCATGGTACGCAACGTTGTCTGGCTTAATAACGGGAGTGGCACGTATGAGTTTTGAAGCTCGTCCGGCAACCAGTGTCGTCAGTATTTTAGTAGCACCGGCCTTAGCGGCATGGCTATATCGCTTAACAGGTAAAATATGGGGTGCTGTCCTTGGCGAAATAGTGGGCGTTGGTGTGATTGGCGCACTGTTATCTTACCCTGTTATGAAGTATATTTATGGTCTGGATTTAAAGCATTTTTATTACTATATGCCGTTCTTTATTCCTTCTGTTGTTGTTGGTTCAATATTAGGTGGGCTCATGATGTATACTTTCAAAAAGTCTGGTCAACTGAAGAGATGGCAAAAATTATTAAACCATCAATAGTAGCACTATCTTAATTATTTTTTACGGATAGGTAAGTGAAGATGTAAGTGAAATAGTGCCGGTTGAAAATAGATATTATGTGTTAGTCATTAATTTAAATAACGATCATTATGATCGTTATTTTTTGTGACCATTTTTCTCGAATGATCCTAATTATGCAATAAGTTAAGCAATAGCCCAAAAGCCCGTTCTTTCAAGGCTTATCACGTGTATTGTGATTGTAAAAGGTGTATTCTGTGTGTAGATTATGTAGTTTACTGAGAGAAACAAAGGAGTTTGCATGGACAAAATTTTTAATGTTGATGGTTACGAGTTTGCAATGGTACATAAGGTATTTGGACAAGATATTTTTACGGCTACAGTTACTGATACGGAAGCGGTAGTGAACTGGATTGGTTGTAAAAAGTTTAATATGGATGACCATGTGGATTATGTTAGTAAATATGAAATGAGAGATCATATTAAACGCACCATTAATCGCGAGGTTTCAACATGGTTTATTAAACAAAAGAACCCCAATAAGTTACCGCCTTTTGATGGCATTATTATTAATAGAGCAGGTAAAGCCAATCGACTTTAATTTTGTAATAAAAAATGTGGAGGAGGGAAGTAATGCATCATAAAACTGATCTTAGTCGCTTGGTAGGGAAGCAATTTAAAGTAACTGATGCCAGTGGTTATCGATTTATAGCAGTGATTGAAGATATTGAGAAAGCCAAATCATTAATATCGTTGCCTGGTTTTGAAGATAATGCAGCAATGGCGCTAGATAATATCATTATGACAGTAAAATCTAATGCCAGAATTGAGAATCATCTACATGTTGGAACCTATGATACATTACCGGGTATTAGATTTATTATTTAAGTAGTAAAAGACGTCACTTCTTTAGGAGTGACGTCTTTTAGTTTTTATAGCTAACCAGCCTAAGAGAATAAGAATGACTACGCATGCAACAATATATTTTTGATATAAGAAAGCCAAGTATGTTTTCCTGTAATGACACTAATAGTACCAACTTGACCATAATAGATTGTTTGATAATCTTTGGCATTAAGATCTAAATTAGCGCTTACTTGGTAAAAGTTACCTTGCTTTGTTGCGACTGGATGAGCCGTAATATTGGCTATTTTACCAGTGATTGTTAAAGGCTTACTATTTTTTTGTGTTAAATGATAACGAATTGTTTGTCCCTCTGATATTGCTGAAATATCATTTGTTGAAATATAAAAATTAACGATAAGATCAGGGTGTTGTCTAATATTAGGGTATATTTGCGCAATATTGGTACCTTGAGGAATATTATCTAACTTAGTTTTATCAACTAATAACTTAACGGTACCAGATTCACTTGCGACAATTGCATTTTTATTGTTTATTTGTGTTGCATTGTACTGAATTCTCAGCTGTTTAATTTCTTGATTAATAGCTTTGAGTTCTTTTGTAATTGATGCTAATTGTTGAGATTTGAGTTCGGTTATTTTGTCTTTTAGTATATCTGATTTCTGGTGTTCAGAAGTGATGCCAGCATACTGTGTACGGTAATTAGTGATAGTATCATTTAACTGTTCAATTTGCTGCTTAATATTAGATACTGTTTCTTTTTTTACTTTATCCATTTGGACTGCGGATAAGCCCTGTATCTGATTTTGATAATTAGAAAAAATAGTGTAGTAATCGTTTTTAGATGATAATGTTGTATTATTTATGATGGCGTTGAGTAAAGCTTGATATTGATTTAAAGCAATATTCTTCTTTGCTAAGGCGTCTGATACAATGCCTTTTTGCTGGGTAGCGTTATTTTGATTTTCCACTTGTTGCTGAAAATCAGCTGTTACACTGCGGCACTGGGCGAGATAACTTTGGTAGGCAGATGAACAGCCATAATGATCGTCACTTAGAAATAAATTTTTATTTTGATTGATACTATCTTGATAGCATGTTAATGCTTGCGCGTGTTCTTGTAAATCTTGGAGAGATGATGATTGTAATTTTAAATTGGTGTCAGTTTCGATATTTTGATATTGTACGAGTAACTCACCAGCACGTACATCTTTCTTGGTGAGTAATTCGTTTTTAATAATAGGATTATTGCTTGTTGATTGTATAGTTTTTAATATTTTATGTGGTGCTATTTCACCAGTGCTTTTAACCACGATTTCTTTGTGAGTGAAACAAGCTATTAAAATTAAAATCGTGAGTAACATGAGTGTTGGAAAAATAATGAGTGTTGTGAAATTTTGATATCGTTTGTTATAAAATTCCGAACTTTCTAAGAGCTTTTGGTTGAACATAGATAAACCTTTCGCTGTTAACCCTTCACAAGATGATAATATTGCGCTTTATTATGCATGAGGTGCGTGTGATTACCATCTTCAGTAATCATGCCGTTTTCAAGAAAAATCACACGGTGTGCTTTTTCGGCAATAGTCAGTCGGTGTGCAATAAAAATAATTGTTTTGTCTTTAAGTGATAGCAAATTATCGATAATCTTTTTTTCAGTCGCAACATCTAGATTACTAGTTGATTCATCTAAAATAAGAATCGGCGCATCACTTAATAGTGCTCGAGCTAAGGCAATACGTTGTTTTTGGCCACCAGACATACCACCATCCTCTGATATTTCAGTTTGATAATTTTGAGGCATATTTTCGATATCAGTTTTTATATCAGCAAGCTCAACTGCATGTAAAATAGCTTCTTGTGTCGTGCCTTCAGGCGCACCTAATATCAAATTATCTAGAATACTACCAGTAAATATATATGGATTTTGTGGTAAATAAATGACGTGCTGTCTCAAATTTTGACGTTTAATTTGCTGGATATTTTGGTCGCCAATTTTGATAGTGCCGGTTGTCGGCGATATGAAATTGACTAAGAGCTTAGCGAGTGTAGATTTACCAGATCCACTCGTACCAACTAAAGCAATTTTTTCACCAAATGGAATATTGACAGAGAACTGTGTCAATATATTGCTTTGATAGCCATACTGATAGCTAATATTATCAATTGAGATATTATGCGAATTATTTGATTGAATTTCTTGTGACTCGATGCTTTGAAATTCGGATTCGACCAAGTAAACTTCGTTCAATCGGCGATTTGCGACAGTCGCTGTTTGTAATTTGGCTTGTAGATTAATAATATTTTGAAAGGGTTCAGTGAAATAGCCTAATAATGCATTATATGTTACCAATTGACCAATACTAATTTGGTTATCAATGACTAGCTTGGCACCAAACCATAAAATAAGCACATTAATAATGAGCTGAGTTGCTTGTTTAATACCACTTTGAATAGCTTCGCTTTTTTGATGTGCAAATGACTTTTTTAAATAATCAACAAATTCACGGTCAATTTTTTGATAACTTACTTGCTCACTTGTTAGAGACTTAATGGTTTCAATACCGTTAATATCTTCAATGATTGACGAACTTAGGGTTGCATTACTGGCCATTTGCTCTTGATTTAATTTTTCAAAGGGTTTCATGAAACAATAAACAATTAAGAAATAAATTGGAAACGAAATTAAGGAAAGCAAAAACAACTGTATATTTTGAATAGCTAGAATGCTACCAACAATAATTGTGATGCCCAAATCTAAAAATAAGGAAAGGATAGTATTAGCCATAGCATCAATAATGGCATTGGCATCATTGAAACGGGTGACAATTTCGCCAGTTCGACGAGTTGCAAAGAAGTTAACAGGCAGTTCAAATAGATGACGAACATAGGATAAGATAACTTCGATAGAGAGCCGCTGCCCCATAACGGTTAATAAGTAAGATCGGGCGAAGGCTAATAATTGTTGTAATATGTACGTTGCAATCAGGCCAAAGGAAATAATGGTTAATGTATTGAACATGCCATCAGGGATATAAGTATCGATAACTAGTTGCATGTAATAAGAACCAGCAATGCTAATAAGCGTCACTAAGAAAGAAGCTGCAATAATATTAATAATGAGCCCTTTTTGATGACGGATAATCGGCAAAAAAGATTGGATGCTACTTTTATTTTCTTTGACAGGTTTGTAAGCTGGTGAAGGCGACATGAATAATGAGACGCCTGTCCATTCTTCCGAAAATTCTTGTAGAGTCATCGATGTTTTACCGACCGATGGGTCGGGATCTGCCAGTAAAATTTTATCTTTGGTAACACCGTAAACGACATAATAATGTAAATATTGGGCTTTCTTCTCAACGTGGGCAATAAATGGTAAAGGCAAATCATTCATATCAAATAAAGTGATATCAGCTTGAATCGGACGGACCGACATATTAAATGATTCAGCCGCTTTGACTAAACCCAACGCAGTTGTTCCTGATAATGATGTTTGACAACGTTCTCGTATATTAGCCAATGAAACATCAGAACCATAGTGTTTTAAAATCATGGCTAAAGCCGCTACACCGCAATCTTTTTCTTCTAGCTGTGATATGTAGTGGAATCTTTTCATACAATACTCTCCTGTAAAATAATGCCAATTTCCATTTTATAATGAAGATTTTATTTTTTTACAAGTTAAACATGAATGGTCGTTATTATGAGGTGAATGGTTGATTTTAACCATTCAGTGCTATAAAATGACCGTTCAATGCATGAGTATATGAAATAATAATCAGTTAATGTATATTGAATTTATTCGTTGCGCAGCGATGAGAAATGGTATATAGAAAGAGAATTATAATTATGAACAAGGATAATGGGGATACTTTAAGATATGGTCAGGTTATGAGTAATGAGGCTTTATCCAATGTAAATGGTGGTATTTTTCCTATAGTTATTTGTAGCTTACTGTTAATCCTAGGGGACGCAGGTGTGATTCAGGCTATTAATGTACTTGATCAAAACTATATTATGATATTAATTGCTTATTTGGTCTTCATAGGTAGGGATAATAAGAATAGGTTGTGATGAGTATGAACGTATATAAAATCTTCATGGAACATTTATATTGCATTTATTTAATACACAATGATTAAAAATAAAATACCAGAGGGAAAGCCAAAAATGATAATTACTTTTGATAAAGTAATCAATTTCAGTTTAATATTAAATTCAATTTTCTTTACATTTTATATCATTGCAACTTTAGTGGGATGGGTTAGTGATGGGAATATCCCTTTAACATCATTATTTTTGGTATGTTCATTATCAATTTTGTCTGTTTCAGATGACTTTCATAGTAAGTAATAAAAATATTTAGAAAAATTAATTATGAGAGGATAACATTCATGAAAAAATTATCACGAATATTATTATTTTTATCAAGTGGTTTAGTAGCTGTTTTATGTGTATTAATAGTATTAATGAGTCTAAGTGATCAACACAAGTTTAGTACATTTACGTATTCCGATATGAATGCAGTATTTTACATTTGTTTCTTTATGGAGACGTTGCTAGTATCGTATGCTTCTGTATTATGCGACAAGCAACCAAATAAATTAACTATGAATGTTAATAAAAATCCAACATTAAATAACTTAATTTTTATGGGTGTTATAGGTGGAGTCTTTCTTATATCCAGAAAGTTAAGCATGCTTAACATACATCGTAATTGAGAGTAAAAAACAGTGCATATTATTTATAATATGCACTGTTTTTTATTTTATGGAAACGTTTATTAAGTATTCGATATTTCATAGCTAATAAGTTATCTATATTTCATGAACTAGCCAATATCATTCATATGTTAAAAACTAAAATGATGAGTCGCGATTTTGTTTAAATATTTCTCATCATTAAATTATCTGATATGATCCCCACTCAAATCATCTATAATAAAAATAAACATGTTACGTGATAAACTATCAGATGTGAATTTAACGTGGAGAAAAATATGACATTTACAAAAAAGTGGGTTATTTTAACTGTAGCATTCATACTCATCATCGTGACAAGTATGGTAGTTATCTTGAACACTGTAGGTGCTAAAAAAGTTCACAGGGAAAATGCGACCATAGTATTTCTACATGGATATGGTAGTAGCGCACGAGCTAGCAATAAACTTGCAGATGCGACACAAAGCCGGCTGAGTATTCGTAATCGAAAAGTGATACGAATTAATCGAGATGGAAAATTTAAAATTAATCATCAGCAAATCTCTAGAGCAGGCAATATCTTTCAGCTTGAATTTACAGATAAGCAAACATCGGAAAAGGATGAAACAAAATATCTTGCTCATTTTATGAAAACATTAAAAATGCAGGGTATTAAAACGATATCATTATCTGGTCATTCTATGGGGGCCAACGTCGGCTTGAGATACAATATGGACAAAACATATCAAACGACAGCTTATCCTAAAGTAGATAAGTTAGTAACAATTGCAGCACCGTTTAATATGGGAATTAATTATCCAAATATGAAAAAAGAATTCCAACATAATCGGATTAATAAAAAGACACAATTACCATTGTATCAAGATGATAATTTTAAGTATTTTTACAAAAATCGCCACAACTTAAACCCGCAATTAGCCATCATGAACATCTTTGGTGATATAGGTGATCAAAGTGATGGTGTCGTGACTAACTTTAGTTCACAAGCTTTACGTTTTTTTGTATCAAAAAAACAACGTTATGTTGAAATGAGTGTTACAGGAGAGCACGTTCAGCATAGTCAAATTCGGGATAATCAGACGGTAACGCGGCAAGTTGCTGAATTTTTAAATCAGTAATCACTTTATTTCAAATCTGCTGTATTGATGAAGCAGATAAACGCTAAAAAATGAATGTTAGGGTAACTCTTGGTAAGCTAATTTTTTAATAATATCAGTGTGCTGTGGATAAAGCGCCATTAATTGTGCTTGTGTAAACAATTCAAAATCATTAAATGTAAATCCAGGTGTAACCACACAGCTAACCAAAGCAAAATCATTGTTAACGGTAGAGCCAAATATTGTACCTGCTGGAACAGTCCATGATAATTGCTGACCATTTTTGACATCTGGACCAATTATGATCGCTTCATATGTACCGTTTGGATATAAACAATGTACGGTTAAGGGTGCACCATCATGATAAAACCACATTTCATCTGACGTTAATCGGTGAAAATGTGAAGGGTTATTGCTAGTTAATAAAAATAGGATGGATGTATGCAACGGCCGTGAACCAGTTGAAGTTGATATGTCCTTGTTACTTTTACCGTTTTCACGATAAAAGCCACCTTCAGGGTGAGCTACTAGATGTAATTGTTCAATCCACTCATTAACGTTTTTCATTTTAGAACCTCGATCTTTTATTTTTTATCTTAAACAACGGATGTGCCAGAATCAAATTATAACTTAAATAGAACTCAAAATAAGCATTTGTCTTACAGTAACAAATTGTATGACTAGTGCTTTTTATATTGCATAAAATAAATCATTCTGGGATTTAACATTCCCAATAATAACGAAAAATATTAAAGCGTGTCTCCAAAAAGGATAGAAAGTAAAAATTATTGCCCAAAGGATTTTCATTCGTATTGTGCAGTGTGCATAGAATTTATAAAAAGATTGTTTATCAAGATTATAATGTGTATTATTATTTTTAATCTATATTTAATCAATTAATTATTTTATTGTTATTTAAATCGTTTATCACCTTTTATATTAACAAATTAAATAATATGTACAATATACCAGGAGGCATTCTATGAATAATCTGTTCCAACCACAACTTATTTGGCAATATCTACCAGATATCTTATCTGCTTTGCCGGTGACACTACTACTGACGATTGTATCAACCCTTATTGGTGTGATTGTTGGTGCTGGAATTGCTTTTGTTCGAATGGAAGATACACCATTTTTTAAACAAGTTGCTATTGTATTTACGTCTTTCATTCGTGGGACACCTATTTTGATTCAGATGTTTTTAGTCTATTATGGTTTACCATTTCTTTTAAACTATATCGGTGTTAATACGGACAATGTTAACCCACTTATTTATTTATTCATCACTTATGGACTGAATATGGCAGCGTTTCTATCAGAAATTATTCGAGCGGCTTTGGAAAGCGTACCGGCAACACAACGCGAAGCAGCCTTAACATCTGGTTATACCAAACGACAAATGTATATGAAAATTATTTTCCCTCAAGCAATGGTGATTGCAATTCCTAGCTTTGCAACGATGGTCATTTCGTTGCTACAAGATACATCGTTGGCATTTACCATTGGCGTCTTAGACGTTGTTGGCAAAGCAAAAGCATTGGGAACAGCGACATTCCATACCGTAGAAGCTTATATCAGCGCCATGATTATCTTTATCATTTTGAGTTTTATTTTGGAAAGGGTATTTCATTGGTTAGAGAAACGCAGCAACTACTCATCTCGTCAAATGCCAATTGCTGCTACTAACCCCGTAATGCCAGTAATTGAGCATCCTAAAACAAGTTAATTAAAAAATAATCAATGCATGTGGTCAAAGGAGAATGATATGCAAAATAAAACAGGAAATCACAAAGGTCTATGGATTGGTTTGGCAATAGTGGCTGTAATGATTATTGGCGTTATGGTGTTACATCATACAAGTAAAAATAGTCAGGCAGCTTCTGGTGTACAGACAATCAATGTTGGTTCTGGTAATGATGGACAGCCCTTTGCTTACTTGGACAAAAACGGGCAACCAGCGGGTATGGATATTGCAGTTATTCAAGCCATCGATAAAAAATTACCTCAGTATAAATTTAAATTAACGTTGTCTGATTTTCCAAC
This sequence comes from Leuconostoc fallax, assembly GCF_004354645.1. Taxonomy (NCBI): domain Bacteria; kingdom Bacillati; phylum Bacillota; class Bacilli; order Lactobacillales; family Lactobacillaceae; genus Leuconostoc; species Leuconostoc fallax. The sequence goes on from NZ_PUFI01000005.1 coordinate 33,793, forward strand.
GATGATTACGAATCTAAAGAGTGGGAAAACATCGTTGGCCTTCTATCAAATTGAAAAGAATCCAGAGCGTCAACAAGATTTCAAATTTGGAAGTGTTGGTTATACCATTTGGGATACGTTATTAGCAACTAAAAAGTCCACTGGTGTCTTAAATACTTTTGCAGATGCGAAAGGCAAAAAATTATATGTGACCAATTCAACTAATCAAGCGACTTTAACAGATGCTTATTTGAAGAAAAATCCAAATGCTTTTGGCGTAACACGTGGTACTTATACCGTAGAACAAATTGCACAAGGTCTTAACTCTGATCAGTTTAATGTTTATCCCGCGCCAAAATATTCCATTGACTTATTAAATCGTCAATTTAAAACAAATTTGGTTTATGGTAAGGCCGTTAATCATTCCAGTGCTTATCCTATGTTTAATAAAAAAGCTGACCCTAAGTTGATGAAAGCCGTTAATCAAGCCATGGCGGAATTAAAAAAAGATGGCACGCTCAAACAGTTAAGTCAAAAATGGCTCAAGGGTGATTACGTTCCCAAAGATTAATGGAGGTTTCAGATGAATTTCGATATTGGATTTATATTTCAAGTTGTTAGCCAGATTGTGCGCTATGTACCAGTTACGATTTACATGGCTTTTGTTAGTTTGATTATTGGTGGCGCGTTGGGATTGGCCGTAGCGCTTGTTCGATATTACAAGGTACCAATATTATCGCAATTATTTTCTACGCTGATTACGATGCTAAAAGGCGTACCCTTGATTTTGGTATTTTTAGTAGTTTTCTTAATTGCTTCGCAAAACTTCAATCATTTGGCAAAGGCGATGGGGTGGCAAATACGTTACGGTGATCTACCGATGAGTGCTTTAGCCATTATTGGTCTATCACTCATGGCGATGGTGGGATTGAGTGAAGCCTTTAGAGGAGCGTTTGAGTCAGTCAAACAAGTTCAATTTGACGCGGCACGCTCTCTAGGCATGACCAAAATGCAAACAATTCGTCGTGTTTTAATACCACAAACGTTACCAGTTGCTTTGCCCATGATTATTAATATGTTAATTAATTTAATTAAAGGTACAGCAATTGCCTCATTGGTATCAGTCGTTGAAATTTTCTCTGCAGCCACACAAGCAGCCAGTTCAAATTATAAATATTTTGAGGCGTATATTGCCGCCGCTATGATTTATTGGTTGATGACCATTGTAATCGAACGTGGTGCTGTTTTATTAGAAAGTCGTATGGATAAAAGTCTCAGGAGGTCGTAGTCATGATTGAAGTAAAAGATGTTCATAAAAGTTTTAATGACAATGAGGTGATTAAAGGCGTTAGTCTTTCATTAAATGAAGGTGAAGTTGTGACCATTTTAGGCCCTTCGGGATCTGGGAAAACGACCTTCCTCCGTTGTTTAAATTTTTTGGAAATAGCAGATTCTGGTTCTATCACCATCAACGATCAAAAAGTGACCTTTGGTGAGGCTAGTGTTGATGAAGTTTTACAGCTGAGACGTAAGATGGGGATGGTTTTTCAAAATTATGCCTTATTCCTAAATAAAACAGCTAAGCAAAATATCATGGAACCAATGATTTTGGTTCATGGTTATAGTCAGCAGCAAGCAGAAGAACGTGCTGAAACATTACTACAGGCGATTGGGTTACCAGAACATGGTAATTATTATCCTTCCCAGCTTTCAGGAGGGCAAAAACAACGTATTGGGATTGCACGGGCTTTAGCAGTTCATCCAACGGTACTATTATTCGACGAACCGACAGCTGCACTAGACCCAGAACTTGTTGGTGAAGTACTTAAAGTGATGAAGGCGGTTAAAGCAGCTGGCGTTGCAATGATTGTTGTGACGCATGAAATGCAATTTGCGTATGAAGTCAGTGATCGTGTTATTTTTATGGCTGATGGTGTCATTGTTGAAGAAGGTAGTCCACAGCAGATTTTTGAACATCCAAAAGAAAGTCGCACACAAGCATTCTTGGATCGATTCACTGTGCATTAAAGTATGATGACCATGTATAAAAGGAGATTTATGATATGTCAGTATCCAACTATCAATTTGCAACACGCGTTTCGAATTTAATGCCTAATCCATTGAGAGAACAAGCCAAACATATTCAAAGCGCTGACGATTATATTAAATTAACTTACGGATATCCGAGCGAACAGGCTTTTCCGATTGAGAAGTTAGCAACATTATCAGATAAAATCTATCGTGAACATGCGGTTGATTTTATGCAATATGGTGAAAGTGAGGGCATCCCTCGTTTACGAGAACAAATAAAAGAACGATTATCTCAATATCAAAATTTAGATGTTGAAAATAATGATGTTTTAATTACTTCAGGCTCAACGCAAGGAATGGATTTAGTATTTAAAATTTTTGTCAATGAGGGTGATACTGTTTTGACAGAAGAACAAACATTTGTAGGAGCAGTGAACGCCATTAAATCTTATGGTGGCAATGCCCAAGGATTACCATTTGATATGATAAATGGGTGTATTGATACAAAGGTTTTAGCGCAAACACTAGCTGCTGATACGGCACACAAAATTAAATTACTCTATTTAATTCCGACATTCCAAAATCCTGTTGGGACATCGATGTCACTAGAAAAACGACAAGAGGTCTACGCTATTTGTCAGCAATATCAGGTCATGATTTATGAAGATGATCCCTATGGGGACTTAATTTATAACAATATTGAAACCATTCCGAAGATTAAGGCATTGGATACAAGTGGTCTTGTGATATATGCAGGCTCATTTTCAAAAATATTGGCACCTGGCTCAAGATTGGGCTATCTATTAGCACCAAAAGCTGTCTTTGATCGATTAGTATTGGTGAAACAAGTAGCTGATTCATTTGCTAATTTATATTGGCAATATCTTGCGAGTCAATTAATCGATGATTACGACTTTAATGAGCATATTGACTATTTACGCCAAATTTATAAAGTAAAGGCTGAAACCATGGTGCGTGCATTACGCCAATATGTGTCACAATATATGACATTTGTTGAGCCGGATGGTGGTTATTTTATTTCAGTTAAGCTCAATCATGATATTGATCCAATTCTTTTCTACGATGCGCTAGACAGATATCATGTTGGCGTTATCCCTGGTAATATTATGAGTGCAGCAGGGCAAGGTTATGAGCGTTATTTTAGACTTAACTTTACATTGCCTACAGAAGAAGAAATTACAGTTGGTATTGAACGCCTTGCTCAGGCAGCCGCCACTGCTAGGATAAAACAACAAACTGCACTTTAAAAAAGGAAAATGGGCATGAAAATTATTTTTTATAATGTTTCGGATGTTGAAAAGACATATATTGATCAGTGGGCGCAAGATAATGATGTTGAGGTTAAGACATTAGCAGAACGCATTGATGACAATAATATTGCTTTAACACGTGATTACGATGGTGTTGTATTTTATCCTGGATCAGCATTTTTAACAGATGAACATTTATATGCACAATTGGCACAAAATGGGATACGACAAATTTCGGTAAAATCAACAGGATATGATAATATCAATCTTAATTTTGCTAAGAAATATCATTTGACGATTACAAATGTGCCAAATTATTCACCCGAATCAGTTGCTCATTTTACCGTTATGTCGATACTGATGCTATTGCGTCACATTCCAATCTATCTTGATCATCAAAAACATGCGGACAGGAAGGCATTTGTTGGTAAGGAGTTAACGGACGTTACCATTGGTATATATGGTTCTGGGAGATTAGGTGGTCTTGTTGCTAAAACGCTAAAGTTTATGGGCGCTCGTGTTTTAATTCATTCACGAACTGTTAAGCCAGAACTTGAGCAACTGGGTATTGAAAATGTTGACTTTGATAGACTATTAATGATGAGTGATGTTATCAGTATTCATGTGCCATTGAATGACCAGACACATCATCTATTTGATTTTGATCATCTAAAGTTAATGAAGGATGACGCTTTTTTAGTTAATACGGCGCGTGGTAGTATTATTGATACACCAGCGTTGATAGAGCATTTGCAACAAGGAAAATTTAGTGGCATTGCACTCGATGCTTTAGAAAAAGAAGATATTTTTGAATTAAAAAATAATCCATATTATCAAGCATTAATGCAATTTGATAATGTATTTATCACACCCCACATTGCTTATTTCACAACAGCAGCTGTCCGCGATATTACAACGATGGCTTTGGACAATGCGCGTGATGTTATTTTGAATGGTGAATCAGAAAATAGTGTTTTCAACTAGGAGGCTGGTATGAGCTTTATTGAAATCAAAGATGTACACAAATCTTTTTATCAAAAAGAAATTTTGAAGGGGATTAATCTTAGTTTGCATAAAGGAGAAGTGATCGTTATTTTAGGACCTTCTGGTTCTGGTAAAACAACTTTTCTAAGATGCTTAAATACATTGGAAAAGGCGGATAGCGGGCAGATTACTATTGATAATGTTACGAAAGACTTTACTAATAATGATCGTCGCAATACACGAGATCTCATTTTGAAAACGGCGATGGTATTTCAAGGGCATGCACTTTTTAATAATATGAGCGTATTACAGAATGTCATTGAAGGACTTGTTCGTGTTAAAAAGAAAGACAATGCTGTCGCAACTGAAATTGGGAAAGCAATGTTGGCGAGGGTTGGGTTGTCTGATCGAGCTAATTATTATCCTGCACAATTATCTGGTGGGCAACAACAGCGTGTGGGTATCGCGCGGGCCATGGCAATGCAACCTGAATTACTGTTATTCGATGAACCTACTAGTGCCTTAGACCCTGAACTTGTGGGAGAAGTGCTATCTGCTATGAAAGAATTAGCAAAAGAAGGCCATACGATGATTGTTGTCACGCATGAAATGCAATTCGCTTACGAAGTCGCTGATCGTGTCTTATACATGGAAGGTGGCGTTGTTGTTGAAGAAGGGACACCACAAGCAATTTTTAATGCACCACAAGATGAACGGACCCAAAAGTTTTTGGCACGTTTATCTGGAAAAAGCTTTGATGACACTGAATTGGTAAACATATGATGCCACATGAACGATTATCCATTTATAAAATCAGTGATGTGAATCAAGAAATTGATGAACCACATGTATTGTCTAAAGATATTATCTTATTAATGATGATTAATTTTTTGGTCATGACGGCTGTGACAACTCAGATTGGTACATTACCTTTATATGTCACCCGTTTAGGTGGTAACGCAGCGATGTCTGGACTGGTAGTTGGTATTTGGGGATTAGCAGCGTTGGGTGCACGGATTCCAGTTGGCAAATGGATTGATCGATATGGGCGTAAACAGCTTATTTTGATTGGTTTGGTAATTTTAATGATTGATTTTTCAACGTTGATTTTTATGAGCACACTGATGAGCTTAATTGCGCTTCGAGCAATTCAGGGTATCGGCAATGGGACGCAATCTACTGCTGTAGCGACCTTGGTAGCAGACAAATTACCCCAGAAAAAATTATCAATTGGCCTAGGATATTTTAGTATTTCACAAACATTGCCTGCCGCCATTGGGCCAGCAATTGGTCTATTGATTATCGAAAATTGGGGCTTCCAGGCACTTTTTTACTTTAGTCTTTCACTCGTCAGCGTAGCTTTTTTACTCACACTTTTTGTTAAAGATACTTATCATAAAGATTCTAAAATTTTGCCAACAACACAATTGACGACTGGGTTTAAAGACCTGATTCGCATGCCTAGTGTGTGGGTACCGAGTTTATTAATTTTTATTGTTTGTTTTGCTAATGCAGCCGTGGCAGCTTTCTTGATTCAGTTTGGTGAACAAAAACAGTTGTCACCAACTATCGTGGGGTTAAGCTTCACTGTGCAAGCGATTGTTGGTGCATTAGCACGTGTCTATTTCGCTAAACTTTATTTTTATTTCAAATCATTTGTTCTTATTGTTGCTGGAATTATCATGGTGGCAATGGCGTATCTGAGTATTGCATTTGGGGAAAGTGTGATGCTCTTGTTATTGGCAGGTGCGCTGAATGGCTTTGGCCTTGCCTTGTTAATGCCATTAATGAATGCCGTCGTTTTACGAAAAGTGACATTAGCAGAGCGCGGTCGTGCAACTGCTATTTTTTCGTCAGGTATGGATGTTGCGTATGGGTTAGGAGCTTTGGTATGGGGAATTGTCGTGAGTTTCTTTGGCTTTCAGGGGATGTATATCTGTACAGCACTTGTTGTCGTCACAACATTAGGTCTTGTCTGGTGGCATCGTCGATTGCTGAGTGAGTAACCAATAAAAATTAAAAAGCCACATTATATGTGGCTTTTTAATTTTGCTATTAATTGGTTAGTGGCAGGACAATATGCAGTTAATCATCACATTGCTTCAATTTTTTTAAATTACTAGCGTGATACCAATACATGATAAGGCCAAAAAGTGCACCACTACTTAGCCAAATAAAAAATGAGATCCATGAAAATAATGAACTGAAATTTGGAGATATGACGCCCATGATGAGAAACATGCTCATTCCCCAATAAATACCTTGTAACGCACTTTTCTTTTTTAACAGGCGTTTCTGTTTTGGATAATTATCGACAGTGACATCGATTTCGGATAATTTAGCTTTTCGCGTAGCATATATCACATAACCGCCAATAATATCAATGCTGAAAATCAGGTTAGATAGTAGTAAGCCCAATAATATATCGTATGCGTCAATGTTAGTCAGTGATATGACCAATAGGGTACAAAAGCTGGCGAATGATGAATAGATCCATAGCATCATAAAGGCATTGTTACCGATTCGATTGATTTCACTACGCTTATATTCGTCTAAAGGGCCAGAAATATCATAAGCTTTTTTTATCATTTTTGTTAATATACTTTCTTTATCCCGCATTAATTGAGCCCCTATGGATATTGATGTGTCATTTATATATGACTATTCTATCATAGTATGATGGCATAAGCATAGCCATATTCAGTCATGAATTTGAGCTTATATTACGCCCATGATAAAAAATCAACACGCTGAAAGCTTGCTGTATCAACATGTCAAAGATTACTTGCTCGACTTTTTAGTACGATCTCCTATACTTATTCATGTGTTGCATTTATTTTTTGGGAGGCATGATGAAACTTGGTCAAAAATTAAAACAAAAAAGAATACAGTTAAACAAAACGCAGGCACAGATGGCAACTGATTTGCATGTCACGCGACAGACTATTTCACATTGGGAAAATGATGACACTTATCCTAGTTTAGATATGCTGGTTATGTTGAGTGATTACCTGGATTTTTCGTTGGATAGTGCATTGAAAGAAGAGGGAACAGATATGGTGAATAATATTATACAGGAATTGAAAAAGGGAAAACGATACCAGAAAATATTAAAGTGGCTTGGATTGGGTATTGGTATTTTCATGATATTCATTGCTATATTAACGTATGGCAGAGCGACTCAGAATGATATGATTGATCGTTATAATCCGTTTTTGGAAGAAAGTTATGGTTACGCTTTGTTACCAGAAGCTGCTCCAACCAAAAAAGTGATGGGAACAGAAACAATTATTGATAAAAACGGTAAGAAGACAACGCATCGGCGCCAGATGATGCTACCACAGCCAGTGGATGCCTATGTGGTGACTAATATTTTTGGCACGGGGGAGTGGTTAAAATTTCAAGTTGGGACGATTCCGAAAGGCTACAATTATGCTATTGTATTGCATAAAGGTTCATACGTAAAACGTGCAAAGTTAATTACCAAGAAACAAATACCGGCAATATATCAGGATACAATAGGTGATAAGAATGAATATATGAAATATGATCGTAAAAATATGGGGCCACGTAATTCTATCAATCCATTTTCAAACGGTGGGGTTTGAATAAATAATTCAGTCAGGAAAAAATACATGAAAACGTCATGACTATTTTGCCAATTATAACCGCCATGATTGCTACTTTTAGTTTATGATAGATAGAGAAGATGTTTAATGTACTAATAGTAAGTATCATTGTGAATAAGTAGGAGAATTATGATGGTTAAAATAGTGATTATAGGCGGATCAGCTGGTGGTGCTTCAGTTGCAACCAGAGCCAGAAGATTAGACGAAAGTGCGCAGATTACAATGTATGAACGGGGACCGCATGTTTCTTTTTCCAATTGTGCACTACCGTATCATTTATCAGAGACCATTGCGAATCCTAATCGATTAGTTTTAATGACACCTGAAAAGTTCAAAAATGAGTACAATATTGATGCTATTGTGAATCATGAAGTAACTGAAATATCAGCACAGGATAAAAAAGTCACGGTTAAGAACGTATTGACCGGAGAAATAACGATCGATGATTATGACTATCTTTTCTTGTCTCCAGGTGCTTCTCCTGTATATCCAAAAACCATTAAAGGCCTTCAACAAGATAATGTCTATACTTTACGAAACGTTCCAGATGTCATTAAAATTCATGATGATTTGATTGAGAAGAATGCCAAACATGTTGCAGTGATTGGCGGTGGTTTCATTGGTATTGAAGCAGCTGAAAATTTGAACAAACAAGGTTATCATGTCACCATTATCAAGCGTCACCATCACTTATTGGATACCGTAGATGATGATATTGCGCAAATTATCCAAAAAGAAATGATAGATCATAATATTGATATTGTGATTAATGACGCGCCAGTTGAAGTAATGGATAAACGAGTCTTACTCGCATCAGGTAAAATGATTTCTGCTGATGCCGTGATTCTTGCGGCGGGGGTTAAGCCGGATACTAAATTAGCTGTGCAAACAGGGATTACACTAGGGGTCACTGGTGCAATTCAAGTGAACCAAAACTATCAAACCAATCTTCCAAATATCTATGCTGTTGGGGATGCGATAGAATTGAAACATGCAATAACACAAAAACCATATAACTTATCTTTAGCCTATCCTGCACAAATGCAGGCACGAGGTGCTGTTGATCGTATTTATGGTCGTCAAATCCGTAATCGTGGTGTGATTGGTTCACAATGTATTCCTATTTTTGATTTAAATGTTGCGTCGACAGGTCTCACTGAGAAACAATGTCAGAAAGAACAGATAGATTATCGCAGTGTCTTAGTCATTCCTAAAGATAAAGTGGCGATTATGCCGCAAGCAAGACCACTATATTTGAAACTGATTTTTGGCTATCCAGACGGTAAAATTTTAGGTGCCCAAGCAGTGGGAAGAAGTGCTGTTGATAAGCAAATCGATATTATAGCAACAGCTATACAGTATAATGGTTATGTTGAGGATTTGCAGGCGTTAGAATTATGCTATCAGCCAGAATTCAGTACAACTAAAAATGCTGTTAACATGGCTGGTTTAGTCGCGACGAATATTTTAAATGGTGAATATCAGCAGGTATCCGTCACGCAAGTAAGAGATTTAGTTGAGAAAGAAGCTTATATTATTGATATCCGTGGTCGTCGTCAATTTGCCAAAGGGCACATTGTGAATGCCATTAATATATCTATGGCAGAATTTAGAAGCCATCTTGACCAAGTGCCAAAGGATCGACCTGTCTATTTGCATTGTGTAACGGGAAAGGATAGTTACAATATTACCCGAGCATTGGTTAACCTAGGCTATACAAATGTTTATAATATTTCTGGCTCATTTAGTGCTCTGTGTGAGTATGAATATTTCCGTGACGTGACTGAAAACCGAACGCCAATCGTAACAAACTATACATTTAATTTATAAATTTTATTACAGGTCATAAAAATAACCGCGAAACTTCTGGTATTACTTTCTGTCAAATATATACGTAAATAATAAAAGAAAAAACTATCCTTCCGATAGTTTTTTGTGTAAATATTATAAAATGATTCAATGCTTGCTTGACATAGATGCTTTTTAAATATATTGATTCAATCATCTGACTTTTAATTTTTCAGCATAGAATTCAGGGGATTTTAAAGTCTAATTATTGTTTAGCCATACATAGTGTATTTATTGAGCCATATATTTGGGTATTATAACACTAGTCTGTCACAAAACGGTTGACTAATTTAGTTTCACTATGTTTAGTCAATTCATCCATATCTATGTTATATTTTTCGCATAGAATTAATACTTCGTCTAAGACATCTGCTAATTCTTCGATGATGTGATCGTGATCCTGCTGAGTAGTTGTTACTTCATCACCTGGATGATCTCGCCCAATTTCATACTTTCTAATTGCCTGAGATAATTCACCCACCTCTTCTACCAAAAAGTTTAAACGTCTTGATGATGATAGTTGTAACCATCCACGTTTCTGATAAAAATCAGTAATCCACGTTTTATGTTGGCTAATTTCCATTTATTTATCCTCCATATTATGATATACCTATAACTAATACTTTATACTAACTATAACAAAAAAGGATTTCTTATGAAAAAAATTGCTGTTTATTGTGGTGCTTCTACTGGCAATGATAACAAATACGAAGATGCAACTATTGAACTCGGAAAATGGCTTGTAAATAATAATTTTGAGCTAATTTACGGTGGCGGTGGTGTTGGGCTAATGGGTCTTCTTACTCAAACAGTATTAGATAACGGAGGAAAAGCACACGGTATTATGCCACAAAATCTTTATGATCGTGGCGCTGCACATTCACATTTGACAAGTTTAGAAATTGTTCCGAACATGTCAGTCAGAAAGCAATATATGCTTGATAGATCGGACGCATGTATAGCTCTTCCTGGTGGTCCAGGGACTCTTGAAGAGATTATTGAAGCATTCTCATGGGCAAGACTCGGGGATAACGATAATCCATGCATTTTATATAATGTTGATAGATATTATGATCCTCTTAAGCATATGTTTACGGAAATGACCAAGAAAGGATTTTTAACTGAAATCGACTTTAACAAATTAGGCTTTCTAAACAATTTATCAGATATTATGACTTTTATTGAGACATATAATCCGCCAAAAATCCGCGAATATAAGAAATAATTGCATGTAATATTGTAAAGGATATATCATTCACTGTTATTTATCCGTTTTTAACCGGAAAGAATATTGGAATAAAATCCAGTATTCTTTTTGATTTGATTTTTTATATTTGTTTGACTAAGTGTAACGATTGACATAACAAGTATTTTGCACAACGTGATAAACTGATGATAGTTGATGCGGTATATACAGATGGGGCAATAAGAACTGGAGATAAAACGATGCACATTTCAAACAAAATTAAGCAGCTACGTATTGAAAATCATTTGACCCAAGATCAACTTGCTCAAAAAATAAATGTCTCAAGGCAATCTGTTTTGAAATGGGAAGCGGGTACCAATTATCCTAATATCGAAAATATTTTAGCCTTATCTGAAGCGTTGAATGTCAGCATTGATGAGCTGATTAAGACAGATTTAAAATTAGAAAATAAGCTGATTATTGATAGTAAAGCAAGAAAATATCATTTGCTAGTGATGCTCTTTTTGGTGTCGATTATCATTTATATTGGGTATTGGTTTTTAGCACACCATATTTTGATGATGGGATTTTTGATTTCAACAGTGTTCATGTTATTTATTGAGTTGAAGGTGTTCTTTACAGGGAAACTATTAGAAATATTTTGATAGTGTTGAACATATGAATCAAGATGTCATAGATAGAGATAGTGAGAAATTATTTTTTAGTGTTCATTTAGTAAACGATTATAATACTGTTTTTTATTCTGTAAAAAATCAATGTGTTCCTGTATTATTTTTTGTTCATCTTTCAATATATTTTCTTGGTGCTGTAGGAGATCTATTCTATCTATGATTGTTTTGTCACCTTTTTCCCGTAGCTTAGAGTATTTAATAATGTTTGACAAAGACATGCCAGTTGCTTTTGCGCGTTTAATAAAGGTAATCCAAGTTAAGTCTTTTTCGGTAAACATTCGATAGTTATTTAAGTCACGTTTTGGTTTTAAAAGTTCTAAATCTTCATAATAACGTAAGGTTGGTATAGAGAGATTTGTTAATCGAGAAATGTCCGATATCCTATATATTTTAGTCATTTTATACTTTCTTCATTCAGAGATGTAAATATTACTTGCTATCAAGTCTACTTGATAGTTTACAGTAACTTTATCACATTAAAAGGAGAAAATATTTTGGATAAATATGAACACGGATTAAAAATACGTGAAGCGGTAATTGGGAAAGAAGCAAGTCAGTTGGTGTCCGATAGTTTATCGGATATTGCGCCCATCTTAAATCAAAAGACACTGTTGGCTTTTGATGAGGCAGAATCAAGAAGTATTTTAACTATGCAACAAAGAGAAATGATTACAATTACTACATTATTAACGCAAGGAGACACAACTGGTCAGCTTCGTATCCATATTCAAGGTGCTCTGAATGTGGGATTGAAGCGGGATGAAATAGTTGAAACGTTTATTCATTGTTTACCCTATGTTGGGTTTCCTAGAGTATTAAATGCGATTTCAGTTGCAAAAGAAATATTTAGTAAAAAATAAATATACATCTAAAAAGTACCGTGAAATTATGCTTCTGATTTGACGGTACTTTTATTTCCTATCATTAATTATTCTTTAAAAGTTGATAAAAATCCGGTATAAGATCATTAACAATAGTAGAAGGGTGATATAACACAAATTTACCTTTCTTTTGTGTTATGACCAATCCAGCTGCTTTTAGTAATTTCAAATGATGTGAAACGGTAGACTCACTCATCATCAAAACTTGACCTAAAGCTTGCGTCGTACTAGGCTGATCAGATAGATATTTCATAATTTTGAGTCTAACAATATCGCTTAAAGCATTGAAAACATGCGTCAAATATTGTGCGTCTATTTTATCTCGTTGTCTATTTAATGCGTCATAATTTAGAGTAATGCCATGTTGAAATTCATCAACAAATAGGTGCGGCCAAATAAAATAGCTTGGTATTAATAAAATTGTATCTTGATTTGATAAGTTAATCGTTTCTTCAAAAGGCTTGATAATGATTAGATTTTCCTGCTGCCAATATATACGATCAATTTCTAAATGATTAATGAGCTTAACAAAGCCATATTGTGCTAAATACAATGATTGTTGTTTGATTTCGGTTAATAAAAATTGTTCTAAATGCTTAGATTGCCACATGCTATCAAAAACAAGTTCGCGGTAATCATTAATAAAATTTAATAGATGGGTATATACGCGTTGCGGGTTATTATTTAAATCAGTCAGTAAATCGTTGGAAGAGGATGGACTAAATCCTTGCCATTCTAAATTTTTTGCGAGAGTCGGGATGAATTGATTATCGCGATTCGTGATAACCTTTTTTAAACTAAATAGTATATTTTGTGCGTTTGTTTCTAAAAGATAAGATTTAAGTTGTTCAATCTCTTCATCTAAATTAGATGAAAATCGCTCAAAATTATTAAATAAAATAGGTGGCACGCCTAATTCATAAAATAACGAGAAATACTGTAAGTCATCAAAAAAGTGATGAGGTAGACGTTGTTGGACATCTAATGCCCAGCTAATATGCATGCCATGATGACGTGGGTTTAACAAAATATGTAAACTACGAAATAATTCGTTTAAAGGTGAGTAAACAAATTGTATTTTTTGGGTCAATGTCTCATTAGTTTGTAGAGCATAGTCATTGAATTTTATTTTAATTGCCATGAAGTAGATTACTTTCTTTTCAATTTCAAAATACTGAAATCGTTTGATTGATACTTTGAATCATTCTATCATTAAACCACTGGGAATTGAAATGTGGAAGGACATAGCAATGACGGATAGAAATAAAAATCGTTTGATTATTATTATTGCTGGTATGGGGATGTTACTGTCAACTTTAGATATGGGAATTATTAATGTGGCCTTGCCATTTCTTCAAAATAAGTTTCATACATCGACTAGTTGGATTGCATTAAGCGTGATTGGTTATACGATGAGCTTAGCAATTTTTATCTTACCATTTGGATACTTAAGTGATCGGTATGGCAAACTAAAAGTATCATTCATTGGTTTATTGATATTTGGTGTGGGATCTATTTTATGTGGTATATCTAGTGATATTCTGTCTTTAATTCTCTTTAGGATATGTCAAGGTATTGGTGCTGCAGCATTACAAGCAACGTCTGCAGCTTTAATCACAACACTCATGGATCGAAAGTACATTACAAATGCATTGGGTATTTTAGGAATTATGATTGGTCTAGGACCTGTATTAGGTCCTTCGATTGGTGGGTTTTTCCTGTCTGTTAATCTTTGGCGATTGATATTTTGGATCAATGTTCCTTTTGCTGCTATAGGATTGATTTGTAATTACATTTTGATAAAAAATGTTACTGAACATTTAACGACTGTATCTTTTGATTTGATAGGTAGTCTAATGAATATGCTAATGGTGATTTTTCTATTGTCTGGACTATCTATGTTGAGTAATCAGCACAATTTTATATTTAGTATATTAATGATCATTATTGGTCTGATATTAGGATTATACTTTTATGTTTTTGAGTCGAAACAATCAAATCCATTGATTAATTTTAAATTGTTGAAGGACAGCTCAGGTAGCTGGCTTTATCTGAGTCAAACCATTATATTTGGTTTTTCATCCGCGATGATTTTTTTGTTGCCACCGTTTATTTTTGGAAAATTAATGGGATTTGATTCTGGATTAACAGGTGTACTGATTTTAGGTGCACCCGTTGGATTAGTTATTTTTTCAAAAATTTCAGGAAAAATCAATGATGGTAGTCAAAATAAACGTTTTAGCTTATTGGGATTAATAATTATTGCGCTATCCCTTGTAGGATTATTGTGTTTTAATCCACAATGGCCGGCTGTGTGGCTAACTATCTTATTATTTATTTACGGTGTCGGTGGTGGTTATTTTCAACCCGCAAACATTGCCATAATAATGCAGATAGGTCATAAAAGTGATCAAGCTAGTATTGGCTCTTTACAGCGTATGATTCAAAATATTGCTATTGCGAGTGGTACAGCAATTGGCTCAACAATTATGAGTCGTTTTGCGAACACATTAGATATGAGCATTAAAATAAATTGGAGTATTGCGTTGATTTTGGTAACTATAGTTATTTTATTAAGTATTTCCTATCACAAAACATTTACCCTATGAGTATGTACTAGATTTAAAAGAGAAAATTATTTTGTGAAAAATAATAATAGATTGGTTGCTTTAATTATCGTAATTGGATTATTAAGTTTCTTGGGGATTTTTATTTCTGCATCGATTATTTGGTTTATACAAAAGCAACATGTAGATACAATTCATTAGTAGAGCAGGTTTAAATGTAATTGAATAATGCTATTTTTATAGTCAGTATATTTAGTCAGAAGTATAGTGTTGAACGTTAAATATAATATTTATTTTTTCTGATATTTAAAAAAGCGCCCATATTGGACGCTTTTTATAATGAGTGCTTGCCCCAATCGTTTAAAGATAGTAATAAGGGTAATAAACTTTTTGCCTTGTTTGTTAAGTGATATTCAGATTGAAATGGTGGGACATCTCCAATTATTTTTTTAGAAATGTATTTATCTTTTAATAATATATTGAGAGAACGTACAAGCGAAATATTACTAATACCATCTATATTCTTTCTTAATTTATTGAAACCAATACCTTCATTTTTATGAATTGTCCATAAAATATTTAATTGCCATTTCCCAGAGAATGTATCAATAATTTTTGTGATACCACAAGACCAGTTATTTGTAGATTGCATTTTTTACCTTCCCTAGTTACAAAATTGTGCGTACTATTTTATATTACTATTTATTTTTATACTAAGTTAATCATATTAAATAGAGGTAAATAGATAGTGGATTTTTTAAATTATTTAGATGCGCGTAAATCAGTACGTCATTTCAAGCAACAAGTGACAATTAGTAATGAAGAGATATTCAACATATTAAATCATGCAGCCAACGCACCATCTGGAAATAACGCTCAACCTTGGAAAGTTATTGTGATTAAAAATAAATCGGTAATGAAGATGTTGCAGAAATTTTCCTATAATCAAGAGCAGGTCACACAGGCTTCAATGATTATTTTAATTTTAGGAGATAAAAGTCATTATAATACTGATTACTTAATTGCTAATCAATTGAAGCATAATATCTCAGATAAAAGAGAAAACCAATAGAATAAAAGCCTATTTTTCATTACATCCAGAAGACAAAGAAACGGCAGGCTTACGCTTAGATGTTGGTTTATTTAGTATGAATTTAATGCACGTCATCAGAGCATTCGGATATGATTCGGTTCCGATGAGAGGTGTTCAATTCGATAATATTATGTACTATTTACATTTACCTCAAGAATGGGTACCCATTTTACTTTTACCAGTTGGCAAGGCTGATAAAGTTGGATACCGTCATGTGCGCGAATCTGCTGAACAATTCACTACGATAATTGATTAAATATCAGATACATTATCCTGAGGTAGTTGTTTAGCCTGGTATTACGAATACGACGTTTGCGCTTTAAAATAGCGTATTGTAAATTAAAAGTGCGCTCTTGTTAGTTAACTTTTGCTGGTTTTGCTTTAGTTTTTTGGGTATATTAGGCTTATTAATCAATCGGGAGTAAAAGCTATGAAAATTATATTTTCAAAAAATCTATTATCTTTGAGGAAAGAGGCAGGAATATCGCAAGAAGAATTGGCCAGCAAATTATTTGTTACGAGACAAACTATTTCAAAGTGGGAACTAGGTGAGGTGACCCCAGATCTTGGGAAAATACAATTGATAGCAGAGTACTTTAATACACCAGTTGAGGAATTGTTATTTGGTCAAGAAATTAATAAGAACACGAGTAAAACTAAAGATAAGGTAAATCAGCTTTTTGAAGAGGATGATACCGATAAAGATTGGCACCAAAAACATCAATGGCGCGAATGGCAATACAAACCAATTAATAATGGTTGGGAATTTTTAGCACGTTATTATTGGATTCTATGTGCTTTGGCAGGTATGATATGGTGGTTCTCTAGAAATTAATGATGCTCGTATACTGAAAATCTGGCCTGTTCATTTTATTTTATATGTAATCAAATACATGGATTGATTTACGAGTAAAGTTTTATTAATTTAACATTTTTTAAAGGCGATATAACTATTAAGTTATATCGCCTTTTTAAGTGAATTACTTTTAGTAATATTAATTATAACTTTTTTGATGTCCGAAGGTTACTATAAGAGATCATGTACTAAGTGTAGTATTTCTTCACTATGTGAGAATACAGAAACGTGTCGAATGAAGTTATCGTCTAATGGTTTCATAGTAAGAGTATTAATGTTTTGAGTCACTTTATTAATAGCTAATGATTTAGGAAGAATAGTAACAAAGTCAGATTTAGAAATCATTGCTATAGTTGACTCACTATAATCAATCTCCACAATTTCTGGTAATGGAATATTTAATTGCTCATATATTTGAATGACTCTTTGATGAATTGGGCAGTACTTCGGATACATAATTATTCTTAAATGATGTAGGTCGGTCGCCTTTATACTAGAAAATTCAGAGAATAATTTCATAGTCGCATTATGTTGTGAATAAACTAGGTAATAAGGTTCCTCAAATAACTGTAATTTCTTTACATTTCCAGTAAAATCTTTTTCAAATTCAGAATCAATTAAAATTAAATCTAATTTTTTTTCGTTAAAAGGTTGAATTAAATCAAAAATTTTATTTGTAATGGTAATTTTTTTTAATTCGGAGAAGAAGTCTACAAAGAATGAAGGATACATATAGGATGAAATACTGTCTAAAGACCCCAATCTAATATCAGTAATATTTATGGAATTTTGAGATATTAAAGCATTCATCTTCTCAAATTCAGAAATAAAATTTTGAGATTTTTTGTAAAGATTGTGGCCCACTAATGTAAGCTCCATACCTTGTGGTGTTCTAATAAAGAGCTGTTTATCGTAATAATTTTCTAGTTGCTTAATCTTTTTACTAATTGCAGGTTGTGTCATTGACAAGTAATCACTACTTTTATTTATGCTCTTTAGTTCACATACTTTGACAAAAACATATAGCAGTTCGATATTAAATGAATTATCAATCACTGTCATTATGTATCTCCTAAATATTGATATATTCAATTACGTTATAACACCTTATTATAAACTGTTTATTCCTTGACACAATAAAAGCATGTTACTATTTCAACATTAAAGGAGGTAATGTTGAATGAAAAAAATAATGGTGTACCTCTAACAAAGCAAATACCGAAATATTCTGATGAATCGAGTAGTTCATTTCATGTGCTACCGCTAACAAATTGAAATCATAGGGGATAAAATGTCTAAAAAATATTTATATGGATTAATTCTGTGTTTAGTTTCAGTACTATCTTGGGGTGGCATGTTTCCCATAATGACCCCAGCGCTTAAAATTATGGATCCTTTTTACTTCACATTGTTAAGGTATGGAAGTGTTGCAATTATTTTTGCAGTTATTTTGTTTTTTGTTGAAGGTATTAACGCGTTCAGAACAGAAGGGCACGTTATAAGATTATGGTTGTTCGGTACATCTGCTTTTGCAGGATTTAGTTTCTTAGTTTTTCTTGGTCAGCAAATTGCAGGACAATCGGGATCAATAATCGCCTCAGTCATGATGGCGATTCAACCCTTACTCGGCGTGCTTGTAGGTTGGGTTTACCGTGGGAAAAAGCCAACGATAGTTGCCTTATTTTCTATGATTATTGCTGCAGTAGGTGTCTTTATGGTTGTGACAAAAGGGCATATCAGTATCTTGCTTTCAGGTCATAACACTGTTTTGGCAGTAATATTTATTTTACTTGGTGCACTATGTTGGGTAATTTATACAGCTGGCGGCGCTGACTTTCCAGAATGGTCAATTTTACGTTACTCCACCTTAACATCAATCTTAGGTGTATGTTCAGTTATTATTGTATTAACGATAGCTACAATTTTTGGTTGGTTACAAATACCGACATTTTCACAAGTAGCCGGCGTTCAAAATGCACTTGTTTATATGATTACGTTAGCAGGAGTAATTGCAGTATTTGCTTGGAACATGGGAAATCGTATTATTGGACCAATAAATGGTATCTTATTCATGAACTTAGTGCCCATTACTTCGTTTGTTATAACAATTATAAATGGTTACAAAGTTTCTACTTTCGAAATTTTGGGATGCCTAATTACAATTAGCGCACTAGTAGGAAATAATATTTATAATCGTTACGCCACTAAATTAAAAGGAATCAGAGCAAAATAATAAAAGCCATCGATTGTCCTCTTTACTATAGTAGGTTTTATATAATTAATTTATTGAGACTAGAAAATGACACGCTATGATTATGCTTGAGTTTCAACAGTAGGACAATCTTTTAATAAACAAAATCACAGCTTGAAAAATGTTAACATTGACATTCTTTGCTAATAAAATTATAATCTTATTATTATATAACGATGAAGAGATAAGTATATTTCATCATGAGTGAAGAGAGCTAATGTTTGGTGAAAGTTAGTCTTATGATGATTCAGAAAATGGTCTTGGAGTTAAAATGATATGAGCTTGAACGAGTAAATGTCATTCGGGTACACCCGTTATAGTGTCATAGTATCGATTGTTAATTCAATTCGTACTGGGTAAGTGTATTTATGGTGACATAATACAAAAAACGGGTGGTAACGCGTACATGAAAACGCCCCGTAGTATCTTTTGATATTACGGGGCGTTTTTTATTACCCACTATTTAGTCAGAATTATATTGTTGATAAATGGTAATTAGAAGAAGGAGTAAGGAAATGAGTGATTGGACTAACATTATTAATGCAGCAACAACAAATGATCCACTTTCAGGTGCCATCAATACCCCGATTCAATTGAGCTCAACATTTAATCAGAAATCTTTTGATGAATTTGGTGAATATGATTATGCACGGTCTGGTAATCCTACACGTGACGCTGGTGAAAAAGCAATTGCGCGACTAGAGTATGGTCATTATGGCTATTTGTTTAGTACGGGAATGGCAGCAATCAGTAGTGTATTGTTTACATTATCGGCTGGAGATCACATTATTGTGAGCAAACATGTTTATGGTGGCACTTTCCGGATTTTGGAAGATGTATTACCTCGTTGGGGAATTATGCATACTTTTGTTGATTTTAGTGACGTGGCTACTATTGAAGCTGCTATCATACCTGAAACGAAAGCAATATATATTGAAACGCCGTCTAATCCAGTCTTAAATATTACAGATATTCGTGCTGTAGTGGCACTGGCAAAACAATATCATGTGTGTACGATTGCTGACAACACATTTTTATCCCCGTTTTTACAAAAGCCACTCGACTTGGGCGTTGATATTGTAGTTCATTCAGCAACAAAATTTTTAGCTGGACATTCTGATATTCTGGCTGGTGCGGTAGTAGTCAATGACAAAAAATTGGCCGATCAAATTTATTTTATCCAAAATGCCGTTGGTGCAACGCTAGGCGTCTTCGATACCTGGTTATTACTGCGTGGTATCAAAACGTTAGGCGTTCGAATGACACAGTCAAGTACATCAGCGCAAAAAATCGCGGCATATTTGGATGCACATCCCAAAGTTTTAAAAGTCTTGTATCCTGGATTATTGTCACACAAGGGTTATGACATTCATATGTCGCAAGCTAAAAATGGTGGGGCTGTTTTGAGCTTTGACGTAGGTAGTCAAGAAAATGCACGCACTGTGGTAGAAGCTTTGGATATTCCTGTTTTCTCAGTGAGTCTGGGCGCAGTCGAAACAATTATCAGTTATCCACCGAAAATGAGTCATGCTGAATTAGATAATGATGCATTGGCTAATGCAGGAATTACGCCTGGACTACTACGCTTTTCTGTCGGATTAGAAGATGCTGATGACTTAATTGCTGACTTGGATACAGCACTGGCACAAATATAAATGAATATGTTATTTATCATGGAGGTTAAAATATGTCTAAAAAAGTATGGCTTGCTATTGCAGCAAGTACTTTGATTATTATTGGTGCTTTTAGTTATACCACTAACAACAATCGGCCCAAAGCAAACGTCATTACAATCGGATCTGTTACTAGTGATGCGGATATTTGGCGTCATTTAGCAAAAAGTGATACGGCTAAAAAGTTAGATTTGCACATTGAAGTTAAAGAATTTACTGATGGCTTGAGTTTAAACAAGGCTACTGCAGAAGGACAAGTTGATGTTAACGCGTTTCAATCCTATGGTTATTTTCAAGCATTTAACAAAGAATCAAAAGACGGCAAATTAGTCGCGTTAGGCACAACGTATTTGGAACCATTAGGTGTTTATTCTGATAAATATAAAAGCGTTAAGGATATACCAAATGGCGCTACTATTGCTATTGCGAAAGATTTAGCAGATGAATCTCGCGGGCTAAAATTATTGGCAGATGCAGGATTAATTACATTGGACAAACCTTTTGGTGCATTAGATGGTTTGGAGAAAATAAAAGCCAATCCACATCAGTTTAAATTTAAAGAAATTGATGATACAACAGGTGGGCGCTTATTGCATGATAACAGTATTGATGCCGTACTGATATCCAATTCTGTTTCACAAGCTGCAGGATTAAATGTGTTAAAAGATGCCATTTATTATGAGCATGTTAATCGTCACACTCGAGCAAATGTCAATATCATAGCCACTGCGACCAAAAACGAAACTAACAAAACGTATAAAAAATTACTGACACTATACCGATCAAAGACGGCACAAAAATATATTAATCAGAAGTATCATGGTACCAAAACTGAAGTTGTGAAACCAATATCCTATCTTGAAGGAGAATAGATGGGTAGTATTATTCTCTTATTATGATAAAAAGGTTGACGAATTATGATAATATGATATGATTATTTTAACAAAGAAGAGATAAGTAGTGCTTTAGCGTTAGCAAGAGAGTTTACATTTGGTGAAAGTAGACAACGCGAACACATGAAAATGGTCTTGGAGTTACTGTTATTGTGAACATACGCTGATTCATTTATCAAAACGAAGCAAGCAATAACCGGGAGAGCCCGATATAGCGACATCAATTCTCGATACTGTGTACAGACATTTTCGAAGCAGAGTGGAGACGATTGATATTGAGATGTGTTGGTGCTTTTCGATAACACATAAACACCGGGTGGTAACACGATAAGTCGTCCCGCAGTCTAATATTTAGACTGCGGGTTTTTTATTGCTATGAAGTTACCCTGAGCATTTAGAAAACATAGGAGAATAAGATTATGACAACAGCGACAGCAACGACATTAGGATTCCAACATGTTGGTTCATTTTTACGGCCAGCAGCATTAAAGCAGGCACGACAAGATTTTGAACAGGGTAAGTTAACACAAAAAGAATTAGAAGAAGTAGAAAATACTGCCATTAAAAAGCTAATCGATCAGCAAGTGGCTGTAGGCATAAGTACCGTAACAGATGGTGAATTCCGTCGATCATATTGGCACCTAGATAATTTTTGGGGATTTGGTGGCGTTGAGCGTATTAATTATGGTGAAGGGTATTTATTTGCACATGAAGAAACCCGTGATGATTCAGCACGATTATCTGGGAGATTAAGTTTTGATGCAACAACACATCCTTTTATTCAACATTTTAAATTTGTTAAAGCGTTAGCGGATAAAGCAGGGGTTGAGGCGAAAATTACAATTCCAGCACCGGCACAATTCTATGCAGAATTAGTGCGTGGTACAAATGCTGATGTTGTGTCGACATATTACGATTCAAGTACTGCATTATTTGCAGATATCAAACGTGTTTATCGTGAAGAAATTCTGGCATTATATGATGCTGGTGCACGAACAGTGCAACTTGACGATTGTACTTGGGGGATGCTAGTTGATCCTGACTTTTGGGAAAAAATGGCAGGCGCTGGTTTTGATATTCAAGATCTGAAAAATTTGTATCTTGATCTTAACAACGGTGCTATTGCGAATCTACCAGAAGACTTAATTATTAATACACATATCTGTCGTGGTAATTATCATTCAGACTGGGCAACTTCTGGTGGGTATGATGCTGTAGCTGACGAATTATTCGGACAAGAAAATGTTTCGAGTTATTTCTTAGAATATGATTCGGCGCGTGCAGGTAGTTTTGAACCTTTAGCTAAAGTATCGGGAGATAAAAAGGTAGTGCTTGGCCTGATTACGAGTAAAACAGGTGAGTTGGAAAACAAAGAAGCGATTATTCAACGTATTCATGAAGCGGAGAAATATTTACCATTAGAACGCCTGTGGTTGTCAACACAATGTGGCTTTGCATCTACTGAAGAAGGTAATGTTTTGACAGAAGAACAGCAATGGGCCAAGTTGGCACTTGTCAAAGAAATATTGGATGAGGTATGGGGTTAAGGTCATCAGTGAGGTGTGATAATGTCGGAATTGATGATTTAATTGTTGTTAGTACAATCAAGTGCAATATTCGAACAAAATAAAATGTCTCAAAGGCTTTGATATACTTTCAAAGTTTTTGAGACATTTTTTATTAATTAATTGTTTTTATTATCTTCTTTACTGATACTAAAAAATGTTATTGCAGTGGAGAAAAAAATAAAGGCAATCATACCATTTGTGAAATCATGTGAATGATAAGCAACAATGCTGAGTATAATAGCCGCTAGCAAAAAACATAAAGATGCTAATCGATATAAAGCGTATCTAGACAAATGCAGATCTCCTTTGTGTTCATCAATGAATTGAGATGCTAAAATCATGAATTATTTTGAACGATGGCGTGATGACAATATCAACTGCTTACGCTTCTCCCAAAATAGGGAAACGGTGTATACAATGTTAATCGCAATTAGCGTGAAAATTGTAGCACGATCAAAAGAAAATAATGATGTAAACAGCGTTGATAATATGTAGCTAATCGTTAGCGTTATGATGAATGCTAAGATTGATCGTTGGATAATGTGGCGCATGATAATTAACCTTTTCATCTTTAATATAATATGTAAACAGTACACTAGATTTTCATTATACATTAAATTGAGTTTATGTTAAACGTTTGACTTTATAATAGGCTTTTATTCTAATATTAATTATTATTGAACATAAATATTAATAATGTTAAACTTTATTAAACAATATTAAAGGATGGGGCGAACATATGGAATGGTTTTTCCGTTTGGAACCAGAAGAACAAGTATTTATTAAACGATTTCTCTTATCGTCTGGTTCATTAAAACAATTGGCCCGCGAGTATGATGTGAGCTATCCGACAGTTCGATTACGTTTGGATCGACTTATCGAAAAAATTAAATTTTCTGACGTAAATAAGGACTCATTCGAATTAGAAATCATGCAGATGGTTATTAATGAACGATTAACGTTAGCGATGGCCAAAGAAATTATTCAAAAACATAAGGAGAGTATTGATGGATAGATTATTAGAAATCTTGATATTTGCGGGGATTATCGCATTTCAAACATTCGCAGGTTATATTGATAATAAATATATGGGAGTGATTTTACCGGTTATTTTCACTGGTATTGTCGGTTTCTTAGCAATAGCGGGTCAGTTATCTTTCTCAATGAGAGATGTTACAATGCCGATTTTAGGTTTATTCACTCTGCTGGGAATCTATGCAAGTGGCAAAGAATCCAAGAAGAAAAAAATTCAAAAAGAGTTGGACAAAATGAAGGCTCAAGACATTATCAAAGGTTAGTATAAAGAGATAAGGTTGGTTCAATATCTTAAAGTAAAAATGATTTTAATCGTTGAGACATTATAGAAAAAATATGAGCGTGTTTCAATACAACTTTTCCCTAACATTCAAACGATCAAAATGTTTCAAAACATAGATAAGTACTATTGTTTGCAAAAAAATCAAGATAATACTTCTAGCCAAACGTGCAACCATTAGCGGTTCCCAAGACATATGGTAAATTTGAGCCACTAATAACGTGTTGAGTATTAGACTGATCGGAATCAATATTAAAAAATTAAGTATTGCTATGCTGACGGAATTGCGATTTTTATTGTGTAAAAATATGCCACATAACATGCCACCAAGAAATGCTGGAATGAGAAAAGAGAATGCAAAATTGCCACTGCCAAATAAAGTAAAATTAAGGAAGTCAGACAACATTTCTAGTGCACCAGCTAACCAGGGCCCCAAAAAGTAGCCCAAGAGCGCTGTGCTAATAAAACCCATATTTAAAGAGAAATAACTTGGGCCAATGCTAATTTTGTAACATAGTATATCTAATGCTAATAGTAGACCAGATATAGTGAGTGTTTTTGTATTGAGCTTGGGACTTGTAAATGATAGATATTTCATAATAAGCGGTTTCCTTAGTGTGTGATTTAAGATATGAATTTAATAAAAGTAAAATCTACTTTTATTAAATCCTGAGGTAAGTTTATAATAATTTTGCTTTATTATCAATTGTATATAAAAAGTCGGTAACTTAAATTTAAGTTACCGACTAGCTAATCAAGGGGACACTATTAAATTAGTATATTTATTGATTCACAGTCAATAATGCGTATCTATTACTATATTCAGGTATAAAAATAAAAAAGCTAATCCTACGCTAAAATACGTAAGAACAGCTTAATCCAAATACTTATCGGTTGGTATGCGTATCCAATATCTTTCATTTCATGTTAACAGCGTGTACATTTGCTTAGAAATCAAAATAACGTTAATGAAATACCTTTGGCAAAGTTATCTTGATCCCAGCTCCGACCTAACGCTACAATGAGCGTATTGACTGTTTCTGACGTTTTACCGAGGTTGAGTAGGGCATAGATATGCAGGTCATGACCTAATGCGCTAATAACGGATCGATTAATTGCGGTATGATTCATTTTTGGCTGATATTTCGTCAATATGTCCGCTATCCCAGGAAATGCCATTGCGGCAGGATCATTGTATGCATTGTTGAATGCTTCTAATACAGCATCCATTCTTTTATTTTTCATCAGTTACCACCTCTCTAAATCGACATAGTCAACTCGCCTATATTATAGTCCTTTAAATCAAAAGTGATTGATCAATTATGACTTTCTTTATTCATGACAAAGTTATATAATGATTTCTATTAAGAAATGATTTCCTTTTGGAAACTATAATGATGGTGGAGAATCGTAATGACAGACAAACTACAAGAAATTTTAATGGACTTGCAGTGTGAGCTAGTGGCTGAGCGTAATTTGGTTAATCCCGATCAATTGACATGGGTACAATACGATATTTTAAATACGCTACGCTCTGGAACAGCAAAACCAAGTTTATTAAGTCAACAATTAGGTATCACAAGGACGAAGTTATCGAAAAGTTTGGTTGCTTTACGTGAAATGAACTATGTTGAGCAGTCGCCTAATATTAGTGATAGACGGGAAATGGATACAAAATTAACTGATAATGGACGGCAATTCTTAGCATCTGTTTCCAAAAAACACACTGAACTATTGGCGCGCGCGCAACAAGTGTGGAATTTAGATGAACAACAACATTTTATAGAATCAGCAGATAAATTAATTCGTTTACTAAGAGAGGAGCGCCAAAAAAATGCGGAATGAGTACATTAAAATTCAAGGTGCTCGAACGAATAATTTAAAAAATATTACAGTGAATATACCCAAACATCAAATTACTGTTGCGACTGGTGTATCAGGATCTGGAAAATCATCGCTTATTTTTTCTACTTTGGCTGCGACATCTCAAAGACAAGTGAATAAAACTTACAGTGCCTATGTTCAGCAATTGTTACCACAATATCCTGTCCCTGATGTTGATCGTATCGAAAATTTACCTTTTTCAATTGTTGTCACGCAAAGGGCAATTAGTGGCAATATCCGCTCTACGGTTGGGACATTCACGGACATCTACACGGCACTACGGTTACTATTTTCTCGTATGGCAAAACCATTTATCGGTTATTCAATGGTGTATTCCTTTAACAATACTGAAGGCATGTGTCCAAGATGTGAAGGCTTAGGGATTGTCACAAGTATTAAAGCAGCTGCTTTATTGAATAAAAATAAATCTTTAAATGGTGGTGCTATCCAGTTTCCGACATTTCAACCAGGTGGTTGGCGTTTATCAAGATATACGGAATCTGGATTTTTTGATAATGATCTACCATTAAAGGATTGGGATGATAAAGCAATTCATTTATTACTAAATGGTGAACCACAAAAACCGCAAAGACCTACGCCAAAATGGCCTAAAACAGCTAAATATTTGGGATTGATACCACGCATTGAGGATGCATTTATTAAACAAGATGCTAATAAATATCAAAGTGATATAAAAAGAATTACCGAAACTGAGCGATGCCCAGCATGTGAAGGCACACGCCTGAATCAGAAAGTGTTATTGGCAAAAATTAATGGTAAAAATATTGCAGACTGTAGTGCTATGAGTATGACAGTGCTTAAACAATGGTTAGCAACAATCAATATAGCATCTCTGCAGCCGATATTGAGTGAACTGGATACTAAGATATCTCATTTAATGACAGTTGGACTAGATTATTTAAGTTTAAATCGGACAACATCAAGCCTTTCAGGTGGTGAATCACAACGCTTAAAATTAGCTAATTACTTAAATAGTGAACTCAACGATATTTTGTATATTTTTGATGAACCTAGTGTTGGCTTGCATCCCCACGATCTAATTGGCATTAATAAAATTTTTAAATTATTGAAAGAAAAAGGGAATACTTTAGTTATTGTTGATCATGATCCACAAATAATTGAAACTGCTGATTATATTATTAATTTGGGTGAACGTGCGGGCAACCAAGGTGGGTACGTTACCTTTCAGGGGAATTATCATGATCTGGTTAAAAGCGATACGCTAACAGGAAAGGCACTACGTGATTCAGGAGAAATAACTACTGCGCACGGTTCTGTATCAGATTTTTACGCATTAGAACATGTGTCAAAAAATAATCTGAACGATATTAGTGTGAAAATACCTCGACAACGTTTAAGTGTTATAAGCGGTGTCGCCGGATCAGGCAAGAGTACCCTCATTCAATGTTTCAAAGACAAATTTAAGCAAACGACGATATTGGATCAAAAGCAAGTGCATGCTAGCGAAAGATCCAATATGTTGACCTACCTCGGGTTGTTTGATGATTTACGTCAAATTTTTGCCAATGCAACGCATCAATCAATGAGCTTATTTTCTTTCAATAGCAAAGGCGCGTGTCCTATCTGTAAAGGAAAGGGTGTCATCAAATTGGATTTGGCTTATATGGGCGATACCGTCACTATTTGTGATGCCTGCAACGGACAACGCTATTCTCCTGAAGTGAGAGAATTAAAGTATAGAGGATTTAGTATTGCAGAAGTGCTACAACTGACGCCTGCAAGTATTGCGGAAACTTATCCTGAACTCAAACAGCCTATGATGATGTTAATCCAGCTAGAGCTAGGCTATCTGCAAGTAGGACAATCACTTAATACATTGTCAGGTGGAGAGTTGCAACGCTTGAAATTGGCTAAATTTTTATTTAACAGATCAAGCGAGCATGATTTATTGATTTTAGATGAACCGACGAGTGGTTTACATGAAAGCAACATACAACATTTAATTCATTTGTTAAAACAGCTAACCAACGAAGCTGGGTTAACGGTTATTGTCGTTGAGCATAACTTGCGCTTAATAGGTCAGGCTGACTGGTTAATTGATATTGGACCCTTTGCCGGCATGAATGGTGGCAACATTATGTTTGAAGGTACACCGGAGAAGTTAATTAAAGCTGGTGATACTTTAACAGCCAAAGCCATGAGAAAGTATTTTAAAGTATAGCAAGTAGAGTCTTTGGCATTAAGCATTACAATAACCACTTCAGTATATGTGTAAATAATCCAGTGTCAATCATGACAAAAAGGCCAATCAAAATATAAATGATACGGGTAGCATGTTCTCCCCAGCGTTGGAAAAACTTTTGGATAAAGGAAAGTTTGCCGAAGTAGTAGGCTAATGTAATGGAAATAATGGTTAAAATGATAAAATAGATAGCAGTGATAATGACAGCGTGTAGAGACATTGTTGCTAAGACCGGGACGTAAACTGCAATATTGTCAGCACCGCAACTGGCAATGTATATGAATAAAACGGATAGTATCCCTTTGTATTGATGATTTGCTTGCACTTCATCATCGTCTTCACCCTTGATACCCATATATATTGGAATCAAGCCGAGGAGGCCAATCGCCCATTCAGGGACAAACGTTTGAATGGTTTGGCCCAATAGGCTACTGATGAAAAACACACTGAGCATGCCTAAAATGTAACCCACTAAAGTATCTTTAAAACGGTATTTTTGTAATAAGAATAGTAAAATAACGAAAAAATCTAAGTTAACGCCAACGAATAACATCGTCACAAGTGGTAAATTTAGCATACGGTTCTCCTATACATCTAATATATGTTATTAATAACATATGTATTTGATTATATATGTTATCATTTGAATATGAAATGCGCAAGAGGTTTGAATTATGGAAAAAATTAAAGCAATCTATCAAACAGAAATGGAGCGTGTCTTCAAATTATTAAGCAATCCGACACGGCTCAATATTTTATACCTATTAGAGCAACAAGAATTAAGCGTCAATGAATTGGTTGATTATCTTGATTTGCCTCAACCACAGATTTCACATAATCTGGCAATCTTAAAAGCCCATCAGCTCGTGACATACCGCAGAGAGGGAAAAAAGAACCTCTATAAACTCGATGATCCGCATATATTAGACGTCATTGACTCGACCAAAAAGCACGCTGTACACGTTGTTGAGGGGCGTGCGCATCGTGATGAGGCATAAGCGTTTTTAATACATAAAATTTACATTCTTGACGATTCTTCGTTCGCTCAACATTGAGCGTTGTGCTATAATAAGGATGTTGATTAAATTCAAAAAATTTTGGAGGATCTAAAACACATGACTGTTAAGATCGGTATTAACGGATTTGGACGTATTGGTCGTTTGGCCTTCCGTCGTATTCTTGAGTTGTCAGATAAGGCTTCAGATATTGAAGTTGTTGCGATTAACGATTTGACAAGCCCTGACATGTTGGCATACTTGCTTAAGTATGATTCAATTCATGGTACTTTGAACGCTGAAGTTTCATCAGACGACACAGGTATTGTTGTTAATGGTAAGCACTACGCTGTTTACTCAGAACGTAACGCTGCTGACTTGAAGTGGGTTGCTAACGATGGTGTTGATTACGTATTGGAAGCTACTGGTTTCTATACTTCAGCAGAAAAGTCACAAGCTCACTTGGATGCAGGTGCCAAGAAGGTATTGGTTTCAGCTCCAGCCGGCGCAGTTCCTACAGTTGTCTACGGTGTTAACCAAGACATCTTGAAGCCAGAAGATAAGATTGTTTCAGCTGGTTCATGTACGACACAATCATTAGCTCCAATTGCTAACGTATTGGAAACAGAATTCGGTGTTAAGACTGGATTGATGTTGACAGTGCACGCTTACACAGCTTCACAAAGCTTGCAAGATGGTCCTAAGTCAGCTAAGTTTGCAAAGCGTCAAGCTAACCGTGACGCAGCTTCAAACTCATTGCCACATTCATCTGGTGCCGCTAAGGCTATCGGAATGGTTGTACCTTCATTGGATGGTAAGTTGACTGGTTCAGCTATCCGTGTTCCTGTTCCTGATGGTTCAATCACTGAATTGACTGCTGTCTTGAAGAAGGATGTTACAGTTGAAGAAGTTAACGCAGCTATGAAGAAGTACGAATCAGATTCATTTGGTTACAATGGTGATGGTTTGGTATCTACTGATATTATCAATGATACACACGGTACTGTCTTCGATCCTACACAAACAGAAGTTGTTTCTGGTGAAGGACAACAATTGGTTAAGGTTGCTGCTTGGTACGACAACGAATACGGTTTCACTTCAAACATGATCCGTACATTGTTGCACTTTGCTGAATTAGCTTAATTCATCCAAATAAAAAGCGTGATTCGATTGAATCATGCTTTTTTTGCGCACTTGATTTAAGTTAGTATTGCTAATTGAGATAGAACCCTATAGAATATTCTCAATATTGTTTTGGAGAAAATGCACTATGAAAAATAAGGCGTTACGTGGTGTGGTATTTGGTATTTTAGGGGCAGCAGCGTATGGATTGAATCCATTATTCGCAGTCCCTCTAATGAATCTTAACTTTACAGTGGATTCAATGGTGTTTTATCGTTATTTCTTTGCGGTGATCTTGCTTGGTTGCTTAATGCTGGCCAAACGACAGAGCTTTAAACTTCAGCGTGATGAGATTATCCCAGTCATTGCGGTTGGCTTGCTCATGGCACTAGCGTCATTGTTCCTGTATGGCAGTTATGAATACATGGATGTCGGCTTGGCGTCCATTCTGCTGTTCGCTTACCCAGTGATTGTCGCTTTGATTATGGCCATCTTCTTTAAAGAACGCTTATCACTGCTCACTATTGGGGCAATTAGTCTAGTCGTCCTTGGCATTGCGCTACTCAATAATAGCGGGCAAAAGAGCTTGAATCCCTTGGGCTTGTTGATTATCTTGCTTGCTTCCATGAGTTATGCACTTTATATTGTCGGTGTACGACAAACGACAGCCCATGCCGTGCCATCACTTAAGTTGACTTTCTATGGCTTGTCGGCAGGATTGGTACTATTCTTGATTAAGGGGATGCTCAATCATGGTATCCAACCGCTGACAACACCATTAGAGTATGGCAATGCCATTGGTTCAGCAATATTCCCAACGATTATCGCTTTATCATTAACGAACTTAGCCATCACCCACATCGGCTCAACCAACACGTCGATTGTTGGCGCATTGGAACCATTGACCGGTCTCTTCGTTGGGGTCGTTGTCTTCAATGAAATCATCACGGTACAAAATATGGTAGGCGTGATGTTGATTATTCTAGCTGTCACTTCAGTGGTTGCGAGCCAATATATTATTGCTTGGTGTCAGGCGCACTTACTTTACCGCCATCGGCATCATTAAAAGACGAACTTCGGTTCGCCTTTTTTATTGATTTCATATCATAAGTCAAACGTTGTACATATTACAGTCACATCTCATTGTTGCGATATTTAATCAAAACGTTATAACTTACTGTTCCATAGTAATATAAATGTAAATTATCTTATGATAAACTCAAATATATATCGTGTAAATTAGTGAAAATTATTACACTTACTTTACATAAGTATTAAAAGGAAGATTGAGACGAAAATGGATAACGTTTTGGAATTATCCCAACTATGGGACATTATTCGCAAGCGCTTTTTGCTAATTGTGGCATTAGTGATTGTATTTGCTGGGGTTGCATTCGGTATAGCACAGTTCGCTATTGCACCGAAATACTCATCATCAACACAATTACTGGTTAATCGAAAGCAAGACGCTAATAATACTGGTGCGCAGTTCAATAACCAACAAGCTGACGTCCAAATTATTAACACATATAAAGACTTGATTACCAATCCTGTTATCTTGGACGATGTTGTGGATAACTTGACTAAGGATCAACGTGTCCTGGTGAAAAAGGCGCAACCTGCTCAATATGAGACACAACCTGATGGCACACGTATTCGGACACGCCGTGCTCAATCTGCCGAATATAAAACTGAAAAAGCCCAATATGCTAATCTCACAGCTGATGAAGTGAAGCAGATGATTAGTGTCACTAACCAACAGAACTCTCAAGTCTTCGCCGTTAATGTCAAATCAACGAATGCTAAAAAATCAGCTGTTATTGCTAATGAAATTGCTAGCGTCTTCAAAGATAAAGTCGTGAAGTTGATGAGTATTAGTAACGTCACGATTGTATCGGAAGCACAAGCCAATAAAGAACCGGTTTCACCAAACAAAAAGCTCATCACATTAGCTGGTGCTGTATTGGGTGCTGTTGTTGCCTTTGGTTATGGCTTAGTTCGTGAATTGACTGATAAGACATTGAAGAATATTGACTACCTGACTGAAGATCTTGACTTAACTGATCTGGGTATCATTAACTATATCGGTAAAGTGAAGACAGCTAAAGAATTGGCTGCTTCACACCACAATTACAACGATGATGAGAACGGCGATACGAGCAAGCGTTCACGCCGCCGTGTCTGATTGGAGGACAACATGGGATTATTCGATCAAAAACCTAAAGCTGTGAAAGACAATGAAACACAGAAAAAAGGGGCACGCTTAATTACAGTGGCTGAACCCAAGCACGTTATCTCAGAACAGTTCCGTACATTGCGTACTAATATTGAATTCGCTTCGATTGGCACTGATCAGTTGAAGACGGTCATGTTCACATCACCGGAAGTATCTGATGGTAAGTCAACCGTATCTGCTAACGCAGCGGTGACTTGGGCACAAGATGGTAAAAAAGTCTTGGTAATTGATGCGGACTTGCGTCGTTCAACCGTTCATACGACTTTTGGTGTGTCTAATCGTGCTGGCTTAACGACTTTATTAGCAAGTCACGAACCACATATGGAAAGCGAATTGATTCAAGAAACATTCGTGCCGAATCTTTATGTCTTGACAAGTGGGCCAACGCCACCTAATCCAGCTGAACTGTTAAATTCTAATCGCATGGCACAATTGATGGCACAACTACGTGAACACTTCGATATCGTCGTCGTTGACGTACCACCAGTGTTAGCCGTAACGGATGCACAGGTATTATTGCCACAGATTGATGGTGTTGTCTTGGTTGTCACAATGGAGAAGACTTACAAGGTTAACATTAAGCGGACGGTTGATACTTTGAAGCTTGGCGGTGCCAGAATTCTTGGCTTCGTGACGCGTGATAAGAGTAAGGGTGCGCACGGTTACGGCTATGGCTACGGTTATGGTTACGGCTATGGGAATACAAAATCAAAATAGGCTGAGAGAGATTAGATAATGGGAGAAACTAAGAAATTGGATGGTACAGTTAATTCACAACAAATTGTAGTTCGTCGCAACACACCTTATCTTTTCGCTAAAAGAGTACTTGACTATATTGGCAGTGGCATTGGTATTATTCTTTTCTCACCAATATTATTAATTATTGCCATTGTAATTAAGTTAGAGGATGGCGGACCAATTATTTTTAAACAAGAGCGCATTGGTCACAATGGCCGTCACTTTAATATCTACAAGTTTCGGTCAATGCGTATTGACGCTGAAGAACTAAAGGCAAAACTCTTAGACCAAAATGAGGTTGAGGGGGCAATGTTCAAGATGAAGGACGACCCACGTGTAACACGCTTTGGTAAGTTCATTCGTAAGCATTCTTTGGATGAATTACCACAGTTTTTTAATGTGTTCTTAGGTGATATGAGTCTTGTCGGTCCCAGACCGCCATTAGTTGACGAAGTGGCTAAATATACTGCTTATGAAAAGCAGCGACTATTAGTACGTCCTGGATTATCTGGATTGTGGCAAATTAGTGGTCGTAATAATCTATCTTTCGCTGATATGGTTGAACTAGACTTGGAGTATATTCAAACCAGAAGTATCTGGTTAGATATTAAAATTATCTTTAAGACTGCCTGTGATATGGTTGCGATTAGGAAGAATGGGGCGTTTTAGAATGAAAGTAGCTTTAGTAGGTTCAAGTGGTGGTCACTTAACGCACCTTTATTTATTAAAAAAATTCTGGGAAAAAGAGGACCGATTTTGGGTTACTTTTGATAAAGAAGATGCTCGTAGCATTTTAAAGAATGAACGTAAATACAACGCTTATTTTCCAACTAATCGTAATATTATAAATCTTGTTAGAAATACTTTTTTAGCAATTAAGATACTTTTTAAAGAAAGGCCTGATGTGATTATTTCTTCAGGTGCAGCAGTTGCAGTTCCATTTTTCTATTTAGGAAAATTATTTGGGGCTAAAACTGTTTATATAGAAGTATTTGATCGAATTGATAAGCCCACTTTAACAGGAAAGTTAGTTTATCCAGTGACGAACAAATTTATTGTACAGTGGCCGGAGATGAAAAGAGTATATCCTAAAGCAATTGATTTGGGAGGTATTTTTTAATATGATTTTTGTTACTGTGGGGACACACGAACAACCATTTGATAGATTGTTAAAGAAAATAGACGGTTTAATTGAAAGTGGGGACATCACCGAATCTGTTTTTATACAAACTGGTTATTCTGACTATGTTCCTAAATTTGCTAAATCCAAACAATTTCTAAGCAATATAGAAATGGAAAAAAATATTGATGAGGCAAGAATAGTTATTACTCATGGGGGACCTGCCAGCTTTTTGAGCGTACTTTCTAAAGGAAAGATACCAATAGTTGTTCCTAGGCTACTTAAGTTCAATGAACATGTTAACAATCATCAGGTTGTGTTTGCTGAAAAAGTAGTTAATAAGGGATATCCAATTAAGCTTGTGACTAATATAGATGATATTTTAAGTTTTATAGAAGAATATAAAGAAAATGATATGGAGAGACAGTATAATTCGCACAATGAAAAATTTGTTGCTGATTTTTCACATATTATTGTAAACATGGTGAGATAGCAATGAAAATAGAATTTTTTTACAGATGATGAGGATATGATGGAAATGAGCTTGTCTAGCAATAAAAAAAATATAAAAACGCAAGATAATTTTGTTTATCAGTTGCTTTGTTTTTTGGCATTAGCTATCTCTTTGATGTCTACAATAAATGCACTTGGCTTATTGAATTCTAACGTTTTAAGCGCTATTCAAGCTATGGTTGTAGTAACAATTTATTCTTTAGTAATTATATTGCGAAAAAAAATTAGAATAATAAGTCTCATTCTAATTATTATGTCTTATATTACTTTAGTTTTAAATAATGCTCCGTACATGATTTCAGTAACAATGTTAATCATGATAACTGATATTATAGGGTATTTTCCTAACATAGATTACAAAAAAATTTTAGGGATTTTTTTTACGAGCTCGTTATTATTATTTTGCAGTATTGTTGTGCTGTATTATTTATTTAATTTCAACAATCATGACGTAGAAATGTGGCGTATTGATAAGATAATACATCGAAAGTCTTTGGGATTCATTCATCCAAATATTGCCTCAATGATATGGGTGAGTATATTTTTTGCATACTGTGGTTTGGTGGGCCAAAAATATAGTAGATTTAAATATTTACTCATAGCATTTTTATCATTAGTTATTTTAAATCAAACACAATCTAGAACATCCATGTATGTTTTGATAACTATTAGTTTTATCTATATTGTTCTAGGTAAAAATATAGATAAAGCCATGTCAAAAAATTTTTCATGGATAATATATTTTATTCCAATCTTATTAACCGTTCTATCCATATATGTTCTATTCACACCTATAAATAATGTTTTGAATGAGCTGCTATCTGGAAGAATTCAACTTTACCAGTCTTTCTATCAAGAATATGGTATTCATTTATTAAAAACCAGTGAACTCGAATCAGCAATGTTCGACAATGGGTACCTTCAGGCATTACTTGCTAAGGGGATTTTGTTTCTTATAGAATTGTTGATTGTATATTTGTATATTCTAAAATCTTATTCTGTATATACAGTAAAGCAGTGGATACTATTTATTGGCTACTTCGCTATGGGCTTCACAGAAACAGCCTTGCAACATTTTGAATTGATTTTACCCATTCTTATGATAACTGCAATAAATGACGAGACATTAAGTAATCACAAATAAATTAAATGGATAAGAAAAGCATGATACCTAAAGTAATTCATTATATTTGGTTTGGAGGAAAAGCTAAACCAAATAAAATTGTACAGCAGATTGAACAATGGCGAAGCATATTACCTGATTACCAAATAAAAGAATGGAATGAAACCAATTACGACATAAAAAATATAAATGTAAAATATGTTCAAGAAGCATTACAAGAGAATATGTGGGCATTCGTCAGTGATTATGTTCGACTAGATATTCTAAATAGAGAAGGTGGAATTTATCTCGATACAGATGTAGAAATTTTAAAATCGTTTGATGAATTATTAAAGAACAAAGCGTTTATAGGGCGAGAATCTAAGTATGCTTTTAGTACAGCAGTAATTGCTAGCGAACCTAAGCAAAGGTGGCTTCAACAGCTGTTAGAAGATTATTCTAGAAGGACATTTTTAATCGATAAAAATGTTTATGATAAAACACCTAATTCTAAATATATATTATCTTTTTTTATTAAGAATTATAATTTTAATAATTTAGAGAATCAACAGCTTGTTAATGGTGTAATGATATATCCATCTACATATTTTTCTCCAATAAATTTTGCTACTCATAAAACTAATATTAGTAAGGAAACATTGACAATTCACCATTATTCGGGGACGTGGAAGTCTAATAGTGCAAAATTAAAGGATATGATATTAATAGCGCTGACTCGGTTGTTTGGAGAAGCTATTATTGAAAGAATAAAAAAAATCAAGAAGTATTTTTAATATTTTAAAGCCATCTACATGATAAGGAAAATATTATGCCTAGAATATCTGTTATTATTCCTATATATAATACAGAAGAGTATATTTATGAATGTTTAGAATCACTAAGGAAACAAACCTTTACTGATTTTGAAGCTATCATTGTAAATGATGGTTCGACGGACAGATCTTTAAATATAATTCAAAATTTTATAACGATGGATGCTCGGTTTCAATGTATAACCATTGTTAATTCAGGACAATTACTTGCGCGAAAAACTGGTATTGAACTTTCTAAAGGAGAATATATTACATTTCTGGACGGAGACGATTTTGTATCGAAAGAGTGGTTGGATACACTCTTGGTTAATATAGAACGTGAAAAATCAGATATCTCGATTATTGGATATAATCTATATTTTGATAATGGCAATAAGTATATTAGAATGTCTAATCCAAAATTATCTTTTACAAGTGCCGGAGATGAAATTTTAGAAGAATGGATATCAGCTAAGCACTTTGAAGGATTTTTAAACGATAAAATGTTTAAAAAGAATTTATTTTCTCATATTATATGGCCAAAGAATATCAGGTATTTAGAAGATATTGCTCTCCTAAATCAAATAATAGTAAAGGCAAAAAAAATAACATATTGTGGATATAATTTATATCAATATCGTCAAAGGGAAAACAGTATTGTACATAGTACTTTTAATTCTGCTGAATTTAAATCATTAGTTTATATTGAAGACATGATAGTCATGTCTAAGGGGAATTATTATTTGGAGAATCTTGCCTATAGTCGATATGCTAAAATATCCCTTTCTATATTTGGTCAAATGGATAGAAATAGTATAAAAGAGCATAGTGAGATAGTAGCCGACGTCTTAGATAAAATACATCATATGAAGAGTATTGGTAAAATTCAAATGCGTAACAGTATTGAAGAGATTATTCTAACTGGAATGTTAGTTACAAAACGTGTATATATATTATCTCGTATTGAAAATCAATTAATCAAAATTAAACATTACATGAAAAAAAGATAAGAGGTCTAAAATTAAAGTGCTAATATCTATAATTGTGCCAGTATATAATGTAGAAAAGTATATAGCAGATTGTCTAGAAAGTATTGCTAAACAATCTTATCAGAATATTGAAGTAATAATTGTAAATGATGGTTCAACAGATAACTCAATACAGATATGTAAAGACTATGCAGAAAAAGATAAACGTTTTAAAATCATAACACAAAAAAACCAGGGATTGTCAGCTGCAAGAAATACAGGTATGAATTATGTCAATGGTGAGTATACTATTTTTATAGATAGTGATGATAAAATAAGTATACATTTAGTGGATAAATGCGTGAACATTATTCATAATTTTACCGATATTAGTATGGTCTTTTTTTCTCATTACATACACACTAATGACAAAATTATTACGGACTCCTATTATGAAGGTATCGATAGTGGAACTTATAGTCCGGAAGATATGGTGGATAATTTATTAAAAGAAAAAGTTCAAATTAATGCGTGGAGTTATATGTTTAATTCTTCTCTTATGAAAAAGAATTTTTTTGAATTTCCAGAGGGATTATTATACGAAGATATGGTTCCTATTGTAACCCTTATTCATAATTCTAAAAAAATTTATTATTTAAACGAACCGCTATATATATATTCAATAAGAAAAGGTTCAATAACATCTGCTACGTCTATAAAAGCTCGGGTGGATCACATAACTAATCTTGATAATTTTTCACATTTTATTACTAATAATTATCCAAATTTAATAAATCAATTAAAACATTTTCAAATAAAAATTTATATTCAATTACTGGGTGAAATATGTGAAGAAAATATAATAATGGGAAATACTAGTAGTGTGAAAAAATCAGAAAAAGTTCATTTGATGAATCGAGTAAAGAAAATTTTAAATGAAAAGACTATTCGTATTAGCAAGAAATTATATTTAAAATATATTAGTCATAGGATCAATATTTTTTCGTTTTTTAAATATCTGAAAATCTATATAAGACGTAATTAATTTTTATATAGAAAAATTAATTCATGAAAGAGGGATATAGTGAATAAAGAATCAATATCTGTGATTATAACGACCTATGAACGTTCAGAAATGTTTAAACCTGATAACTTTCTTATAAAAAGAGCTATTCAAAGTGTTTTGGACCAAACTCTCAAAAGTGAAGAAATTATTATTATAGTAGATGGTAAATCTCGGTATATTACATCTATCGTTGAAGAATTTAATAGGGAAGACATTATTAAAATTGTACAGACCCAAGATAAGGTTGGCGGGAATGAAGCTAGAAATATTGGGATTAGAGCTGCAACAGGGGATATAATAGCCCTACTAGATGATGATGATGAGTGGCTACCGGAGAAATTAAATAAGCAAATTTTGTTATATAAAAGTATTTCTGAAGAGCAAAAGATAATATTTTCACCCATGTACTTTGGGGAAAGTAAGGATAATGTTTCTCAAATTAGTCCGTATGAAGTTAATGAAAATATAGCTAATTATGTTTTAGAACGTAAAGGAGCGATTCAAACTTCTACTTTGTTAGCACCAAAAAAATTATTTTTAGATTATCCGTTTACGAAAAATCTAGTTAAACATCAAGATTGGGATTTAATATTTAGATTAGCATTTTCTACTACTACTAAATTTTATCAAACGTCAGACCCTTTAATTTATTGCCATTTAGATGCAGTGAAAGGACTATCAGTTAGTCGTAAAGTTCATCCCGTATTTTCCCTTAATTGGATAAATCAGTATAGGAATCAGATCTCTAAAGAGGGGTACAGGGACTTTGTATGGGCAAATGTAGTAAGTTGTTTATTTAAAAGTAAAGTAGATTCACAAACTAAAAATAAAATAATTAAAATACTGGGCTTTCATAATGTACTAATGATTGTTTTATTTAAGATAAAACAAAAAATATTAAGGACAAAAACTTTTTAGTATAGTGTTAGGATTATTAAAAATACTGATAAGATTTTTGAAGGGAACTCTGTATTTGAAAAATAGTCATTTTTCCACGAATTAAATACTATTGAATTAGTATATGGATCTTTTTTGGTAGCGGGCACCATTATAATAGATAAATTATGGAAACATTCTTTAGTTTCATCAGTATTATATTAAATATATTTAGTTTTTAAAAATTTTTTACAAGTGCGTAATTAATTTTTTGTTCACTATCTAGATTATGAATTATAAAGAAAGAAGAAATATAAAATGAAGATCGCAGTTGCAGGTACAGGATATGTTGGTTTGTCGTTAGCTACTTTGTTGGCACAGCACAATGAAGTAACTGCTGTGGATATTATTCCAGAGAAAGTAGATTTAATTAATCAAGGGATTTCTCCCATACAAGATAAAGAAATATCTGACTTTTTGGCAAATAAACAGTTAAATTTAAAAGCAACAACTAATGGTAAAGATGCCTACAGTAACGCTGAGTTTATTGTTATTGCGACACCTACAAATTATGATACTGAAACGAATCATTTCGATACGAGTGCTGTTGAATCTGTCATTAAAGAGGTATTAGAATTCAATCCAGAAGCATTGATGATTGTAAAATCAACAATTCCAGTTGGCTTTACAGCATCAGTTAAAGAAAAATATAATACAAACAATATTATCTTCTCTCCTGAATTCTTACGTGAAGGTAAGGCGCTTTACGATAATCTTCACCCTTCAAGAATTATTATTGGAGAAGATTCTGACAGAGCACGCCAATTCGCAGAACTATTGAAAAATGGTGCTTATGATGAAGATACACCAGAATTATTTGTAGATAGTGCGGAAGCTGAAGCGATTAAGCTTTTTGCTAATACTTATCTTGCAATGAGAGTGGCGTACTTTAACGAATTAGATA
Organism: Leuconostoc fallax; assembly: GCF_004354645.1. Lineage (NCBI taxonomy): Bacteria > Bacillati > Bacillota > Bacilli > Lactobacillales > Lactobacillaceae > Leuconostoc > Leuconostoc fallax. Next base: position 75,130 of record NZ_PUFI01000005.1, read on the forward strand.
CTTATGCTGAAGTACGTGGACTCAAATCACAGAATATTATTGACGGTGTTGGCTTAGATCCTAGAATTGGTAAGCATTACAATAATCCTTCATTTGGTTATGGTGGTTACTGCTTGCCAAAGGATACAAAGCAACTATTAGCTAACTTTGAGAATGTACCGAATAACATTATTAAAGGCATTGTAGATTCTAATACAACACGCAAAGATTTCATTGCTGATCAAATCATTAAAAAGAACCCTAATAAGGTCGGAATCTATCGCTTAACAATGAAAGAAGGTAGTGATAATTTCCGTGCCTCATCAATTCAAGGTGTAATGAAGCGTATCAAGGCTAAGGGAATTGAAGTAGTCGTTTATGAACCAACACTAAAGGAAGATGAGTTCTTTAGGTCTGCTGTAATTCATGACTTTGATACTTTCAAAAAGGAATCAGATGTCATCGTGGCAAATCGTTGGGATGATAGCTTACGTGACGTAGAAGATAAAGTATACACACGAGATTTGTATAAGAGAGATTGATATTGGAATAACAATGAATAAAGTCGGGAAGAATCTATTATATCAGTCTAGTTACCAAGTTTTAAAAATATTGATGCCATTAGTCACAGTGCCTATTGTTGCCCATTCATTGGGAGCTGGAGGCGTTGGAAAATATGCTTTCGCAAATTCTATTGCACAGTATTTTGTCTTAGTAACAGCCTTAGGGTTACCATTATATGGTACGCGTGAAATAGCCAAAGTGGTTGATGACAAAACGTTATTAAGTAAAAAGTTTTGGACGCTAGAGGGTTTTAGTCTCTTATTAACTGCAGTTATATTAATTTGTTATTTTATAACGGGTTTAATATTTAACTTAGGAACTGTATATTTTATACAATCATTATTAGTTGTAGCGGCTGGGCTTGATGTTTCTTGGTTCTTTATGGGAATAGAGGACTTTCAAAAAATCACAATTGTCAACTTCTTATTGCAATTGACGTCATTTTTCCTAATTGTGACGCAGATTAATTCTGCCGATGATTTGATTAAGTACACGGTAATATTGACGCTTGTCGCATTTTTTAATCCGCTCACACTATGGTTCTTTTTGAGAGAGCAAATTCATTTTGTTAAACCTATTTTCTCAGAGATGTGGTTAGCACTAAAGGAATCAGCAGTTTTGTTTATTCCTCAGGTGGCAATTATTTTATACACGAATCTGAACAAAACAATGCTTGGCACGTTAGGCAGTAAATCATTTGTTGGTATATTTTCTAACGCTTTACTGGTTACTACTATTTTTATTACATTAATTTCGTCTATTGATACAGTATTAATGCCACATGCTACTCGTCTTTTCAGTAAAAATGAATATGATAAAGGCTATTTGATGATTCAAAGAGTGTTGAATTTTGAAGCTTACTTTACTATTGCCATATCGGCAGGAATCATTGCGATAGCGGACAAACTTATTCCTTGGTTTTTTGGGTCAACATTTTCTAGTATGAATTTGGTATTACCTATATTAGGATTACTGGTTATTGCGATTCCCGGTGGGATGACCATTTCTAGACAATATTTGATACCACAGGGACGAATTAAAGAATATAATACGTCAGTTTATATTGGGGCTATTTTAAGCATTGGTTTGAATTTTATATTAATTCCTATATTGGGAGCTATTGGAGCTGCCATTGTATCTGTAGTTGTTGAGATTTTGATTTGGGTAATTCGACTTTGGGATTTTTGGAAGAGAACCCATTTAAGCTATTCAAGATGGCAAGTATTGATGAACGTTTTATCCGCTATGGCTATGATTTTTGTTATTAAATTATTTACGATGAACATGACTGCAAATTTATTAACAACAATTATTCAGGCTATCTTAGGCGTTATTGTCTATGTCACGCTAACAACAGTATTAAATGCTAATCCCGTTCTGCCTTTGTATAGAGAATTTAGAAATAAGAAATCTTAAAGTAATTGCAATAATCACAAGCGTTTTTTAATCTTTTTTATATCTAGCGCCATATAATAGACATATAGACTATTAAATAAGCAAGTATATAAGAAACTTAATGGAGAGTAAATCATCATGCATGCACCTAAAGTCAGAAAAGCAATCATCCCCGCAGCGGGACTTGGCACACGTTTTCTACCAGCTACCAAGGCATTAGCTAAAGAGATGCTACCGATCGTTGATACACCAACGATTCAATACATTGTTGAAGAAGCAATTGCTTCTGGTATCGAAGATATCGTCATTGTTGACGGTAAGTCAAAGCGTTCAATTGAAGACCACTTTGATTCTAACCCTGAATTAGAAAACAACTTAAAAGAAAAGGGTAAGGATAAGATGTTGGAGTTGGTCCAACAGACAACCGACATTAACCTTTACTTTATCCGTCAATCTCATCCCCAAGGATTGGGTGATGCGGTTTTGACAGCTAAGTCATTTATCGGTAACGAACCTTTCGTTGTCTTGCTAGGTGATGACTTGACGCAAGACGAAGAACCACTAACGAAGCAATTGATTGATCGTTATAATCAGACGGGTGAATCAACATTAGCCGTTATGCGTGTACCGCATGACCAAGTATCTGAATATGGTGTCATTGATCCCGCTGCCAAGGTGAGCGAAGATGGCTTGTACCGTGTGAAGAACTTCGTTGAGAAGCCTAAGCCAGAAGACGCACCATCTGATTTGGCGATTATTGGACGTTACTTATTAACACCTGAGATTTTCGAAGAATTAGAGAATACGGCACCTGGTAAGGGGAATGAAGTGCAATTGACCGATGCGATTGATTCATTGAACAATCGCCAGCATGTTTATGCACATGAATTCAAGGGTAGTCGTTATGACATTGGTTCTAAGATTGGTTTCTTGGAGACGAATATTGAATTTGGCTTGAAGCATCCCCAGACGAAGGATGATTTGAAAGCTTATATTAAAGACTTAGCGCAACGCTTAGATTAAGCTGTGGAGAACTCGCATGATAGCGAGTTCTTTTTATTTAGCTTGAGAACCACTTTGTGCTAGGATAAAGAAAAAGGACGACAAGACAGATAATCGCAACCGAATATAAGGAGGCATTATGGCAAAGGTCTTAGAAGTACAACAGTTGAACAAGTATTTTGGTCAATTTCAAGCGTTAAAGAATGTATCTTTTGATATTGAGAAAGGCGAGGTATTTGGCTTTCTGGGGCCGAATGGTTCGGGGAAGTCAACGACAATTCGCGCTATTTTGGGATTAATTAAGCATGATAGTGGTGACATTAAGCTACTCGGTATGGATACAGCGCAGCACATGATGGCAGCACATCAACGCATTGCTTATGTACCCGATGATGTGTATTTATGGCCGAACCTTACTGGTGGCGAGGTGATTGACTTATTATTACGGATGAGTGGTCATGAGCATACGTCACGAACGGATGCGTTAATTAAGAAGTTCGAGTTGAACACTAAGAAGAAGTCGCGCACATATTCCACTGGGAATCGGCAGAAAGTGCCATTAATTGTCGCATTTAGCTTAGATGTTGATTTATATATTTTTGATGAACCAACGAGTGGCTTAGATCCCTTACAAGCGCGCAATTTTCAAGAGGAAGTATTAGCCTTAAAGCAAGCAGGCAAGACGGTATTATTGAGCTCACACATTTTGTCAGAAGTTGAAAAGATGATTGATAAGCTAGCTATCATTCGTAATGGTGAGATTATTGAATCTGGAACATTATCAAGTATGCAAAACCTGGCCGAATTGAATGTAAAGGCAACGCTACCAGATTACGAGACTGTTTTACGCTTTAGTCATCGGCACAAGTTCGCCAGCATTCACAACACAGCGTCATTTGCCATTCGGCGTGATGAACTGGCAACCGTTTTGCGTGAATTAAGCGAAGCTGACGTACAAGATTTACAGATTACGCCACCAACACTCGAAGACCTCTTCATTCAATACTATGATGTAGGAGGCGCGCAATGAAGCAAACGAATCATTTAGGGTTATTGCTACGTTTGAATGTGAAGCGTGACCTGAAGTACATTGTCATTTGGCTGGCAGTGATTATGTTCATGATGATATCGGGGCTGATTAAGCTAACCGATGTTTATGGTGACACGAACAGTATCCAACAATTGGTATCGATGATGAGTACACCGATTATGACGACAATGTTTGGTAAGGTGCCGGAGATTAATCATTACAACACTGCCATTTTATTTGGTGCGATTATGATACCGATGATGGGTGTACTAATGGGGATGATGAACATCCAAATTGCGGTTAACGGCGCACGACGAGAAGAAGCGGAAGGCGCAACGGAACTCATTCGCGCGACCTCGGTTAAGACCGAGACACCCTTACTATTGGTGATGGTGGAACTATTGGTGCTGAATATTGTCACCACGTTATTGATATACGGGTCATTATTAATACTGCCAATGCAGGGGGCTAACGCAGGTACTTCGTTACTTTTGGCTGGTATATTAGGGATGATTGGTTTATTCTTTGGCAGTGTGACACTGGTTATCGCCCAATTATTTGCGGACGCACGTACCGTATCTATGGTTAGCTTTGCAATTTTGGGGTTAAGCTATGTTTTGCGCATGATAATTGATGCGCGGGGATTATATGACTTTGTCTGGCTATCGCCCTTTAACTGGTTGGAATCAACACAAGTCTATTTTGGCAATCATTTGCGTTACATGATTTTACCATTAATTTTAATTGCCGTTTTCTCGATTTTAGCCGTTATATTGGTACAACGGCGCGGCTTAAATGCCGGTATTATCCAGACAGCGGATCAAGGGCGTGCACGAGCGGGCATGACCTTACGTGGCTTTGTGAGTGTATTGAGTCGTTTAGAGCTTAAGGGCGTTATCGGTTGGCAGCTGGGTATTGCGTTTATGGCTATGATTTATGGGAGTTTATTCAATGAAGTCGCCGATATGGTAGCTAGTAATCAAAACTTAGTCAAAGTCCTTGGCTTGCAGAAGGTTCAGGGTATGCAAGATGAGTTATTTGCACGCTATATGGTGATGATTAGTTTACTATTGGCTTTACTGGCGATCATGGCTGGCTTTAGTGTGATTCAGCGTCAGCATAAAGATGCGCAAATTGGTGTTTTTGATTTGTTAGGTTCACAACCCATATCGCGAACAAAATATTTCTTAACTTACACTGTTGGTGGCCAGCTGGTCGGTATCATATCCTGGATTATCGGATATCTGGTGCTATGGGTAACGGCTAGTCTAACAGTTGAGCGCAAGTTACCAATTGATCTATTTATGACTGCTTTTTGGGGATATTTACCAATGATTCTATTATCATTAGCGATTGGTGCCGTGTTCATTGGTTGGTTACCACGTTGGTTTTACGGTCTCTATATTTATTTTGGCGTGATGTTCTTATTAACGTACATGAAGCATTTGTTAGAATTACCAGATTGGTTCCTACGGCTATCGGCATTTGGCTGGACTGAAGACATTCCGGCAGTGAGCGTTTCCCAAGTGACACTGTGGGGGATGGTGATTATCAGTGCTATCTTAATGGCCATCGGCTGGCTTGGATTTAGGCGCCGTGACTTAGTGTGATGAGGCGATGCGCCTCTTTTTTGTGCCATTTAATGTTCATCGTTACACAAAGTTTCAAAAAGTTATTGACAAATGTAAAAAACTGTGAAAAGGCTTTACATTGTTTTTTAAAAGTGTAAAATAATCGGTAATTATAGCACAAACGTTTACATTAGTATAGGAGAAGGACTTGTAAAATGGTAGGAGAGAGATGTTAAAAGAAGTAAGTTATGATGATGCTGTGAATAATCGCATCTTTAGTGATAATGTGACACAACGTATGATTGCAGTAATACCAGCCCATAATGAAGAGGATATTATCGCCAATACGCTCAAAAGTCTCACCGAGCAAGTTGTACCCGATGATTTAGTACTCGATGTCTTTATTGCTTTGGATAATTGTACGGACAACACTGAAGGAGAAATTCAACAGTACGCTGACCAGCTTAACTTGTACATATTAAAAACAGTTGATAATAAGCAACGTAAGGTGGGCGCTTTGAATCAACTGTATCGGTTATTTTTAGGTGATAATTCTAAGCACGCACAACCGCTTAGCGAATCCCACATGAAAGCAGTGAAAAATATTATTGCGATTGTTGGCTTGGATGCCGATGTGTATTTAGCGAAGAATTGCCTAAGTACAATTTATACAGAATTATATTCTGATTATCGTATTGCTGCAGTAAGCGCTAACTATACGTGCTTGTTACCAGAATCTAAGCATCGCATTCCAAGAAATTTACCCAATCGGGAAGAACTTATTGCAAGAGGTAAGTTCGGCGGACCACTATCACGCTTTTTGGCAGTACAGCAGAACCGTTCATTTGCCCAATGGACCATCGAACAAAAAGCGAATGGCTATGTCGCTGAAATTGCGGGTGGACAATGCTCGATTTTTAAGCCCGAAGCATTGATTGAAGTGAATGAACGTTACAAGCTCAATGGCGTTTACGATAATTCGACTGATACAGAAGATTTATTACTCACACAGCAATTACGCTCGCTCGGCTGGCAATGTGTGATTAGTGATACGGCACGCTGTTATGTGGATAGCATGGTGACAGTATCAAGTTATTACAACCAACAGTTAAAGTGGGCATCTGGTAAGTTGGAATATATGCAAAAAGCGCTTTTATCAACGGCATATGCTCGAAAATTATGGTTTGAGGAAGGCATATTGTTCTTGAACACCATCATTCGCTTGTTATTGGTGATTCTGATACCAGTATCTTTGTATATTGGTGATTTTGAGTGGAATTGGATTTGGGCATTTCCGTTAGTTGTGTCTTCAATTCTGGGCGTTGTGGTGACGCTTAAGACACCGAATCATCGTTTTATTGACTTGCTACTGTCATTAACGGGGATTATAACGGAAGCTGCTATGATTTTTGATATCAAGATTCATTCTAGAGCTTGGTTGAATTCATTACGTATTGAGAAAGTTGATGGTTGGCATGTGCAGTACATGGCCGAAAAAGGACAGCTGAACCGCAATTATTTGCCATATTTATTTGGCGCGCTAACAGTTGGTGTATTATTATTGCTAGAATATACGGATATTATTAGTTGGTATAGTGCATTGGCGACAGTACGGCCATATATTGATTTTTGCTTTGATCTATTAACCTTACTGACGGTGGTGACATTTTTGCTCATGCTTGGCAAGCTCTTTAAATTACGTGGTCGCCATCGCGCATAGCATAATTTATTTTAATTTATGAAACCGCTTGCAAAACGAACAATAATCAGGTATACTATATGTATAGATTAGAAGAAGTTCTAATAACATTTAGTTGTTGAAGCTATCCAGCGCAGGTAGTGTGAATGGACTTCTGCTAGTCCGAGGCAACTCAATCGCAGTTGATATGATGAAGTGGCATGAGTGACGCGAACTGATGTGATGGATTGATATTAACGAGACAATGGTATCTGGATGCTAGGTGAGAGCCCTAGAGGGTATTATTGGAGATTGGGTTGCTTTTGTGTGTAAAATACTATTTTTTGATTAAGGGAGTAATCGAAAATGAGTAAGACATTGAAATGGTTAGGCAGTATCTTTATTCTTGGCCTATTGTGTTATGTATTTTTTCTTTTTGGTAGTAGCCATGCGCAACAAAGTCAAAAGATTGATAAAAAAGCCAGCAGTAAAAGTTCAAAAGTATCGTCTACTGCGCATAGCACATCTTCATCACAGGAAAGTGATAGTGCAAGTAGTGTGACGACCTCATCTAGTGTCAGTGTTAAGAAACTGTCTACTGATGAAATGGAACAAATTGCACTGGATTTTGTTAAGTCACATTCGACATCACCAGCAACAGTTCATGTCGCAAAGGCAACGTCTAGTCCACGATCAGAGTGGAAAGATGAGACAACGTATGATGTTGTTGTATTTGATACACCACAACACTTTATGGAAGTTGAGGTGAATGCCTATACGGGTAAGCCTTATAATTACGCACTATCTGAAGCAGCCACGGCTGTAACTGATGATCAGTTCCTGTCACGCGAAACAGATATATTAAGTCAGCTTAATGCTGCAACGGATGATGCTTATCGTCGAGGCGGACAGGCTGCCAATTCTATGGAACAGACAGATGATACCGATTATTACCCAATGTACTTCACTCGAAAGGGTGCCAATACAGGTGCATCCGGTCCTGGAGCTAAAGTCCCAGAATCTAGACCAGATGACCAAATTTGTTTTCAATTAGACAAGAAAACATTAAAGATATTGAATCAAAGCGAATTACCTAGTTTTACTCAAAATATAGAATAGTGAAGAGGTCTTGAATAGACCTCTTTTTATTTTTACTAAATACTTTAACATGATTACGTACTTTTAATAAGTTAACATAATTTTAATTTTGAACCTGTATAATCATTCCTACGAAGTAACGTACCGACACGGAGGGAGAAGAGGTGAAATTTTCAAGAATAGTTAAGTTAGTGATTGTTGTTGTGGCAATTATTTTTGTCGTACAGAATCCTGATAAAGTAGCAACCGGTAAGGCATGGGTAACGAATCAGGTACAGCAACTGGCTACATTACTCAATACACAAGGTGGCCAAAATACACCAACCAGTAACATATCAAGTCGTCAATCAACCACAAGTCATACAGATGCAACAGCTTTAAATGGCGCGATATGGCCTAAGCGGACTTTGAAAGTTTATTTTGATGTGTCACTGAATAGTAAGCCAGCCTATGCAACCGCATGGCAACGTGCCTTTGACAATTGGAATGCGGCAAAAGTGTTAACCCTGACCAAGGTTGATAATAAGAATCAGGCCGATATCGTGCTAACGACTGAAAATCGGGATGATACGATGCAAGCCGGTGTAGCAGAAACACAATTTCTATTGAACCCAATCACAGGAAAGAAATCAATCACGCATGTTACCGCAAAATTGAACGAACATTATTTAGATGACTATTCGGCTGTGCGCAAAATGAACACCGCCGAGCATGAACTAGGGCATGCCTTGGGACTAGACCACGTCTCTGATCATGCGTCAGTCATGCAACCGCAGGGTTCTGAATATGGTATTCAGACTGCCGATATTAATCAATTAAAAGCCTTGTATCAAAATTAGAAATAAATTATGAAACCGCTTGCAAAACTAGCGGTAATCGGGTATACTATATGTATAGATTAGATGAGGTTCTAATAACATTCAGTTGTTGAAGCTATCCAGCGTAGATAGTGCGAATGGACTTCTCTAGTCCGGGCAACTCAATCGCAGTTGACATCACAAAGTGACAAAAGTTACGCGAACTTGCGTTATGGACTGATGTTAACGAGACAATGGTATCTGGCGTTAGGTGAAAGTCCTAGGGGATATCGTTGGAGATTGGGTTGTTTTTATTTGGATAAAATGATTAAAAAGGGCAAGTCTTAACGACTTGCCCTTTTGAGTATTAGGAGAGATGGTATGGTTATCGTTTACGACGAATAGGGACGACACGATAAGCAACCTGAGGCCTTGTGAGGGTGGAAAGTAATTCAGCTAACTGACGAACATATTTCTGTACTTGAGTGATTAGCATATTTTAATTCTCCTTTGAATTCAATTCTGTGAGAGACAATGATTATAAACGGTTACTGCTGATAATCGAATTGGTTCTGTATTTGAATGATTCACGAAGAACTACCTCCATTCTTTTAAACACAACGGGCTCTAGCTAAATAGTACTGCGGTGAGCGATGATTTACAAATGTTATGCTTTTAAACGCATTTATTTTTTGTCTGAAACGTAAACGACCGTGAAAACCTCGCAAATACATGGGATTTGTTCATGAAATGTCTGATTCATAGCTTGATATGCTGCTTGAAAGAACTTACGATGTTCAGCGCGCCAATAAGCCAAGCTTCGATCACCTTCGCCTTCATGATAGGCATGTTCAGCGCTAACTTGATTAAAGTTAATTGTCTCGACAACTTTAGTTTGCGTGATACAAGCAGAGTGACCTGAACCATCTAATACAATATTATACGTACCAACCTTTGGTTTCTTTTCGTTAGGTTCATATAATTCGAGTGCAGACGTCGTTGCAGTTTTGATACCCTTGACAATCAAATCAGCCAATTCATCGCCTATTTTCTGACCATCCCCATATTGCTCGGCAGTGTAATAATCATCAGTGATATGCTGGTCAGCTTGAAACTGTTGCCAATAGTGTTGAATTTCTTCTGAATTTACCATGAACGATCTCCTTAATGTTATCGATATTTTAGCATAATTATGGCATACTGATACAATTTTTGACGACAAAAGTGATGATATACAGTATGATTATAATACATGAGTTTAAGGGGGATATGATGGAAATTAGAGTGATTACAGCAATGACAGTTTCAGGATTTGAAAAGAAGGTTAACGAGTATATTGAAGAACTACGCCAGCAAGGTATTCGAGACATCGACATACAGTATGGTCCGATAAATAGTGTGCATTCAGCGATGATTGTCATTAAAGATCAAATGTGACCATATTTGTTGAAACCGCTTGCAAAGTTAGCAATAATCGGGTATACTATATGTATAGATTAGATGAGGTTCTAATAACATTCAGTTGTTGAAGCTATCCCACGCAGATAGTGCGAAAGGACTTCTCTAGTCCGGGCAACTCAATCGCAGTTGACATCACAAAGTGACAAAAGTTACGCGAACTTGCGTTATGGACTGATGTTAACGGGACAATGGTATCTGACGCTAGGCGATAGGCTTAGGGGATGTCATTGGAGATTGGGTTGCTTTTTTATTTGGCATAGATCATTCTTTCAGATATACTAAGGTAAAACTAGCACTTTGCTGGTTTTATTTTTAGTATACGCGATAAAATTATTTTTTATAAAGGGACAAATAGTCATGTGGACGACAATACTGGACATTGGAACGCTATCGACAATGTGTATCGGACTTGGGTTATCTTTACTCACAATCCTACACTTTCATGATGCGACGCAACTAAAAGAGTGGTATTTTGTTCCAGTCATCATTTTCTTGCCATTACTTTATAGTCTATTATCGGTGTCTAAGCTTGTTTTTGGGTATGTGTGTCTTTATTTCTTACTGGCGATTCTTGTTTATCACTATATGAATAGGAAATTTGGCCGCTTATATTTTTTGCTCAGTGTCGGCGTTATTATTGGTTATTTATCCATTGTTGAGCGCCAGATATCGATGAGCCTAGTGCTACTCATTTGTGTTAATGGTATTTTGGTTTATTTAGCCACAATGGCTGTTGATCATTTCAACATCAGTAAATTATTGAAAACGGCACTATCTGCGATTGTGATGCTGGGACTCGAACGTTTATCAGGGTATTTTGTCCCGCGTCATACGCCATTTACATTCAAGGCAACGATGATTTCAGCCATTGCGTTATTGATTGTTTTGGCTGTTATTCATTATTTCTATGTTTATTTGACCAAGCGACAGGCCATGATTGATGAGTTGACTCATAAAGCAAATGTAGATGAATTAACAGAATTGTACAACTTATACCATTTGCATCAAGATTTTAGTTTGGAACAGATTAATAAGACAATGCTATTTATTGCGGTATTAGATCTTGATCACTTCAAGCAAGTCAATGATACCTACGGACATACAATGGGCAATAAAGTTTTAAAGGTATTTGCTGAGCAGATTCATCAGTATTTTATTCGAGAATTGGGCAAGAATAACTTCACTTTATATCGTTATGGTGGTGAAGAATTTGTGGTCGCTATTAAGCAACTCAAAGGCACCCCAATCCGTGAATTATTTGCCCAACTCCAAGTCGAGATCAATCAAATTAATATTGATGACTTGGTTGAACAACTTAGCTTTTCTGCAGGGGTTGCCTGTTTGAAGGCTTATCATCATGATCCTTTAAAGGCTTTTGAAGCAGCGGATAGGCTATTATATGCTGCCAAGAAAGCGGGGCGACATCAAACGATTGTTGAACAAATCTGTTAATATAGCCGGCGGATCATGGCATAATTTAAGAATCATTAATATGGTGCGGCATGAAAGTAGATGATATACTACTTAAGGGCATATACTATATGTGCATGTTAACTGGGTTAACGGCGCATGACATTTTGGGATTTGGAGAAGGTGAATGAGCGAATTAAATACTCATCCGTCTGCTACGTGGGTGGAATCATTGTACTTTGTCGTACAGCCGGTGATGGCCGTTGAGGCAGCACCAAAGCAGGCTTCAGTAGCATTTTATGAACTACTATTAAGAAACAAAGAAACGCAGCGTTTTCCAAATTACTTTTTGGATAAGATTCAAGAGCGTCATGGTAATGCGGAATTTCTTTATTTTGCCGAAACGCAACTCATGGCATTATTCAAGCAGTATCCCGGCGTTAAATTTTCTTTGAATTTTGAAAGCTGTCAATGGCAATTCCCAGAAACAGCCGTCTTTTTTGATAATATGAAGGCTTACAATGATCTATTAATGATTGAATTAACTGAGCGCATTTATAATATGGATGATTTTGACCACTTGGAAGAAGCATTCAGCATGATGCATGATTTGCAATACCAAGTCTTGTTGGATGATATTTCAACCGGGCAAAATAATATTCAGGTACTTTTCAAGCATATTCATGAATTATGTGGCGTTAAGTTTTCAAAGCATCCGTTTTTAAATATAGCAGATGATGTCATGATGCCGTTTTTGGAAGCTTATGTGAACGTCTGTTCTAAGGCGAATTTAATGTTTGTCATTGAAGAAATTGAAAATTGTAAAGCAGCCAAAGTATTTTTGGACAAGGGGATGTTTTTCCAACAAGGTTGGTACTGGTCTAAACCAATGCATCTTAGTCAAATTAGCAGTTGAAACGTTGATTTTACTGAATAAAAAAGTTTGCGATATTAGATATCGCAAACTTTTTTATTGTTTATTTTGTAATGATGGCAATGGCTTCATCAATTGGTGTCAGGGGATGTTCAAGAACAGTTGGTAAATCATCTGATGTCATGCTAAGTTCGCCTTTACGGATGAAGGCTTGTACCAAAGTGACAAAGTGAGCGGTTCCTGCATCTAAGCCATTTCGTTGTAGAATATCGGCATATGTTTCATCATCGACAGACTTCACTTCAAAGTCACCAGGAATATGTTTGGCTAATTCTTGGTAAGTTAACGGCGCTCCTGAGAATTCGTAGACAGACTTAGGATGAGGTGTCACTAATACTCGACTAGCTGCTTGCGCGTATTCTTTTTCCAATGCCCAACCAACTTGACCGTCTCCGGCAGAATAGACGAAAGGTTGACCAGCCATGGCGGCTTTAATCGCACCAGCTTCGTTTTCAAGATACCAGTTATTGCGTAAGAAAGAATGCGCGATACCAGATTCTAAGATGGCTGTTTCTGTTGTTTGATGGTCAGTTGCTAATATAGCAGTAGCCTGATCAGCATGCGGGAAACTCGTATAAGCAATATACCCAACGCCTGCTGCCTTAGCAGCTTCAACGACATTGAGGTGTTGTTGCTCACGACTCACAACATCGCCCGGCTGAGATGAGATAAATAAAAGACGATCGACACCAGCGAGTGATTGCGTTAATTCAGCAACATTTGTATAGTCACCTGGTCGAATATCAATGCCTTCTGGCAATAATGTTTTGGCTTTATCCACATTTCGTGCTAAAGCAATAATATCATTAACCGGCACAAGTTCTGCTAAGTGTTGAACGGCAACACGACCAAATTTTCCAGTTGCAGTTGTAATGGCGTATTTCATATATAATTCCTCTTTTCTAAAATAGAGTAAAATAAAACGTCTACCTGTAATTATTATAGTAACAGGTAGACGTTAAGTCAACTCATTTAAGTTAAGATGCTTTATCAGGTTCAATAAAATGCGCACCGAGTAAGCGACTGGCTAAGAAAATGATGGTCCCAACAATTAGCGCAGACATCGAGACATCGCTCAACCAGTGAGCGCCAATACGTACACGACTCAGGGCAGTTAAAGTGCCCATCGCCAAGCCGAAAATAGTCATCCCTTTTTGCCAACTTCTATTTTCACGTGGTACGAAAAAAGTCAGATATAAGAATAGAAAGCCAGACATTGTGTGACCAGAAGGGAAAGATTTGTGACCATTCACGCCATTGAGATGGTACCAAGGGGTGAATTCAGCGCCACTAGCAGATATTTCGTACGGGCGGAAACGTCCCCAAAGATCTTTCATATCATTGATTGTCGTATCAGCTGTTTTGGCAACGAGGATACCAATAAGTGCAGCAAAGAAAAAATAACGGCGTTGTTGTGAACTTTTGTGGCTCACATAGATAAAGAACAGCCAAGATAAGAAAAGGAAAGTGAGTGCGGTTAGGAACCACTGTAAACTTTGTGGATAAAGGCTTGTCGCCGCTGTATCATTATTAGCCACACCAGCTGGAATACCTTTGGCAATATTACCAAGCATTGAATACGTATAGGTCATCGCATCGGTAAATTGATCGAATAGCTGATTAAATGAAAAGCCTAGCGCCAAAGCAGTCATCAAACCACGTGTGACGGGTTCTTGACATTCGAACCATGTAAACCATGCAATCATTTGAAAACTAACAAATAAAACAATAAATTCACCACCATCAGCGTAGTTTTGGAAAATATTACCAAAAATAGAATTCTGATTAACAATGAAATGACTGATTTGTTGATCAAAGAAAGTGGCAATGAGTAAGGCGACAAGGACGATACTCAAATAAATTTTGACACCACGCCACTCACCCGAAGTGGTTGAAAAATTGAGCCGGTGCTCATCAAACTCGGAACCTAAAACATCATTAAGCTGTTGCATCATCATGTCCTCCAAAGACTCAAGATATACCTTGAGTATAGAAGAATATTATCAGCAAACGGTCTTAATAATGTAAAGAAATGCACTTTATTTTGTATCGAATGGCGCAAGATGCGCTTCAATATTGTGACGTTCTGGTTCTAAGAAAGGTGGTAACGCAAGCTTTTTATCCGCTTCTTCATAAGTTTCATCAATGAAAAAGCCGGGTTGAGTCGTAGCGAGTTCAAAAAGAATACGTGGGACTGGTCGAAAGTATTGTGACTTAAAGTAATAACGATCGATGACATCAGAGTGTGGTAATGCATGATGGTGGAAGCAATCCTGCCACTGTGCTAAAGCCTGGTCATCCTGTACTGTAAAGGCGATATGATGGACACCCCCATATCCCTGAACACCATCGATATTATCACCACAACTATGGATAATAATTTGTGCGCCTAAGCCACCATGAGCAAATTCATAAAGATGGTACTTTTGATCAGCTGTGCTCGTTACTTTTTCAGCTTTTAAGATCTGAGTCAAAACCTGATCGATAGCCTTTGGTTCATGCAACGTAATCGTTACCGGTCCTAAACCAATGATGGCGTGAGCCTCATCGACATCAGCGTATCGCCAAGGGCGGTGTGGTTGAGTCATCACATTTGTCTGCCGATTAGTCGCTTCACTGACCAGTGCATATTGTTGACCGTCAAAATCATAAAAATTAAGATATTTTGCACCAAATTGTGTGTGAATTTGCGGTTCATAACGTACTTGTAAGCGATCAAAACGCTTTTGCCAGTAGGACAATGCAGCATCACTAGGCACTCTAAAGGTTAATCGTGAAATTTCATTATTACCAATTTGTCTTGATTTTTCATCGGGATTGACGAAAAAAGTCATAATGGCACCAGGCTCACCCATATCATCGGTAAAGTAGAGATGATATGTCAGAATGTTATCTTGGTTGGCAGAGCGTTTAATAAAATGCATGCCTAGTTTATTCATAAAAAAATCACAGATTTTGGGTGCACTCGATGTAATTGCAGTGACGTGGTGCAATCCTAAAATCGTTTTACTCATGGTTGACTCCTTTCAATACGGTCGAACATCTAGTTCTAGTTTACGCTGTTTTTAATTTGGGCAAAAGCAAACACGCTTAATTTGGAAAAGTTGATGAACGGGTTATAATGATAGCAGACTGTTTTGAGGAGTGACGTATGATTAAAAGTAAAAAAGTATTGGCCTTACTTTCCATTGGTTTATTCGCCTTTATGTCGACATTGGATGGTTCGATTGTAAATATTGCTTTGCCAACCATTTCGCGTGAACTAGGTGTTGGTATGCAAGAGGTCACGTGGACGGTAACGGTGTATCTTGTGGTTATCTCTGGCTTGTTGTTACTGTTTGGTCGATTAGGCGACTTAATGGGGAAAACAACAATTTTTCGCTATGGTACATTAATTTTTACCGTTGGCTCATTATTAGCGGGCTTTAATTTTGGCTTATCTTTTTTGATTGTGGCACGAATTGTACAAGCGATTGGGGCTGCAATGACAATGAGTAATAGCTTCGGTATTACATCCATGATTTCAACTCCCAGTACGCGAGCGCGTTCGATGTCAATTATTGCCATGTTTGTCTCGTTGGGCTTAATTAGTGGTCCGGCAGTTGGTGGTGTATTGCTACAATTTTTGCCTTGGTCATACATTTTTTGGCTGAATGTACCAATTGGCATTATTGCCGCTGCGGTGGGACATAGCGTCTTACCACGGGAAACACAATCAACGCATATAAAAGAAGTCGATATAATTGGTGCAAGTCAGCTATTTTTATTGATTGTGGTGCTGTTCTTAAGCTTAAATAGCTTACAGTCATTGGGCTATGCATCAACATTGACCTGGCTTGGCTTATTTATCACAGTGATGTTATTTATCTGGTTTATTATGACGGAGCGTCGGGTAAAGCATCCCTTGCTAGCATTAGCGATTTTCAAGAATAAATTATTTAATATCAGTGTCATTTCGAGCTTATTAGTGTTCACAAGTAGTGCATGTAACAATATTTTAATGCCATTTTACTTACAAAATTACCGTCATTTCACAGCTGGTTTTTCGGGGCTATTGTTAATGTCAATTCCAGCTGCGATGTTTATTTTTGCACCAATTTCAGGTGTTTTGTCGGATAAATTGAATAAAGAAGTTATCACAATTGTGGGCTTAACAGGTTTAGTTATTTCTCAATTTGGATATATTGTCTTTCATGCAGAAAGTACATTCATCTGGCTTATTGGGACATTCATTTTAAATGGTGCAGCGGCAGGGCTGTTCCAATCGCCTAATAATGCTTTGGTAATGGAAAACGTCACCCATCAGTATTTTGGTATTGCGGGTTCATTAAATGCTTTGGCACGAAATATGGGATTTGTGTTGGGAACAGTACTTGCAACAACATTACTTTTCATCAGTATGTCAACACAACTGAATCGTCATGTGACAGATTATGTGCCGCAACATCCAGAAGTATTTTTGAATGGGATGCACTTTGCTTTTTATGTTTCACTCGGCTTGATTTTAGTAGCATGGTGCCTAGTAGCGTACCGATTATGGCGCAATTCAGGACATATCGCAAAATAAAAACCCTTTCATGAATATAACAATAGACATATTTAAATATTCTAGGGTAATATGATTGTATGAAGAATCGAAAGCTATTTTTGATTATTGTAATCGGCGTTGTATTTTTTTTGTGTATTGGTATCTATCAGATGATAAAAAGTAAGCCAGAACGTGGTATTTATGAACAATGGCGTGCGCAGTATGTGACAAACTATCAAGATGGTGCGTATGTCAACGGTAGTGATCGCAAAACCAAAAGTAAGACCGCATTGTCTGAGGCACAAGGTTATGGCATGCTGATTACGGTTTTGGCTGCACAAAACAAGCAGGCGGATCAAAAAGCATTTAATCGCCTGCTTGTTTACTATCAAAAGCATACGATTAGTGCATCGAATCATTTGATGGCTTGGAAACAAGTACAGCGCGGTCAAAAGATGGTGACGCTTAAAAATAACCGGACCAATGCCACGGACGGTGATTTGGATATTGCTTTTGCGTTGCTGCAAGCGGATCGATTGTGGGGATCTAGTGGACAGTATAATTATCGTCAACTTGCTAAAGCACTATTAGATGATATATTACGCTACAACTATAACAGCCAAAATGAACTACCATATGTGGGTAACTGGGCGAAATCAGATACAAAGTATCATGACTTAGTGCGGACATCAGATTTGATACCAGCTTATTTTGAAACTTTCTATGCCACAACACAAGATGAACGTTGGCATAAGCTATCTGAAAAATCAGTACAAACTTTACAAAAGTTAAGTGATAGTAGTTCAGTTGGTTTAATGCCTGATTTTATTTGGGCAAGATCAGATGGTATTAGTGCGGTATCAGCGAACACATTTGAGAGTAAAAATGATGGTGATTATGGTTGGAATGCTAATCGAATCCCAATGCGTCTGGCTTTTCAGTCGGATAATGCACAGTTAAAAGCAATAAATCGTAAGATGCTTGACTTTTTCAGCCAACAAGAACAGATTAAGGCAGTTTATGATTTAAACGGACAAGCACGTAATGATTACACGTCTATGGCATTTGTAGCGCCAGTGGCGGTGGCGGCTTATCAGCAAAAGCAGTCGTTTAATGACTATGCTAAAGGATTAGTTCGGCGCGTTAAGTCAGAAAAAATAACGGGGAATTATTATGCGGATACGCTACAAGTGTTAGCGTTACTCATGATTGAAAACAATTTAAAACTGGAGGAATAGTGATGCATATTGTGATTTTTGAAGGCATATTAATTGCGGTACTATTAATGAGCTATTTTTTGGGGAAACGTTACCATAAAAGCCGACAATTACTGTTACTGCTCTACATTGTAACGATGAGCGTCTATATTGTGTGGCGTGCAGGTTGGACGTTACCAACAAATAATGCATTAAGTATCTTTTTTGGCATATTATTATTGGCAGCTGAAGTAGGGGGCTTCGTTTTATCCCTAGTATTCTATCGTGTCTTCCTTAGAAAATATAAGCGTGCAGCCGAACCATTGAGCTTGTTTAAAGGCGAGTATCCGAGTGTGGATATTATGATTGCTACTTATAATGAAGGCAAAGAAATATTGAAACGCGGTATTGTGGCCGCAACTTTAGCGTATTATCCGAAGCCAGAATTAGTGAACATTTATGTGTGTGATGATGGTGATCGTCCTGAAGTTGAGCAATTATGCCAAGAATTAGGCGTACATTATGTCAGCCGACTCACACATGAACATGCGAAAGCTGGTAATTTGAATCATGCGATGACTGTCTCTCAAGGGGAGTTAGTTGTAACGATGGATGCAGACATGGTGATGCGTGAGGATTTCTTGGCACTCACGGTAGGTTATTTCCATGATCCTAAAATGGGCTTCATGCAAGCACCACAAACGTTCTTCAACGAAGATCCGTATCAATTTAACCTTTTTGCGAGTGACACGATTGGTAATGATCAAGATTTCTTCATGCGTAGTATTGAAGCGCAAAAAGATGCCTTTAATGCAGTGATGTACGTCGGATCAAATGCAATATTTAGACGTGAAGCCTTAAATAGTATCGGTGGCTTTAGTACCGGTGTGATTACCGAGGATATGGCGACGGGGATGTTTTTGCAAGCTAAAGGCTGGCGCTCTGGCTTTGTTAATGAAAACCTAGCGAGTGGCTTAGCACCAGAAACATTTGGTGATTTAATTAAGCAACGTGATCGTTGGGCACGGGGTAATATCCAAGTGGCCAAGAAGTGGAATCCATGGCGATTAGAAGGTTTGAGCCTAGTTCAACGCATTCTGTACGCCGATGGTATTCATTACTGGTTCTCAGGTATTTATAAAATGATTTTCTTGTTGGCACCCATATTATTTTTGGTGTTTGGACAATATAGCTTGCAAACTGATATGTATCAGATATTGATTTTCTGGTTACCAGCATTTATTGCATCACAATTAGCGTTTAACTTGGTCAGCGAAAAGAAGCAAACGGTAATGTTGAGTAATATTTATGAAGTCGCAACTGCACCATTTATGGCTTATGCCGTATTTAATGAATTATTCTTAAAGTCTAAAAAGGGTTTTGCTGTTACCCGTAAAGGTGTGAACAGCGATGCAAGTTTTTATAATTGGGCGACAGCATGGCCAGTGCTTGTGTTATTAGTACTATCGATCATTGGTTTAGTTCGTGGGATTGGCTTTGTTAGTGGCTATTGGCCAAGCCCTTATCCCGTGCAAGGAATTTACATCAATATTTTCTGGTTATTATATAATTTAGTATCATTGATATTGGCGGCTTATCTATCGAATGAGCGACCACGTTTGCGACAATCAGAACGCTTTGAAAGCCAGCATGCCATCCAGATTGAACTGCCCGATCACACAATGTTATCCGGGCACTTATTGGATTGGAATGAGAACGGTGCCAGAATGAAATTGATGGGTGATTTTTCACAAAACACGCACATTGATAACAGTACGTTAATTATCGATAATGTTAAAATGAATTTTGAGAACCAATGGCAAAAACCAATTGATGACGGGTTGTTGCTAGGGGTGACGTTTAAAGCATTAGATTTGCAAGCTTATGCTTTCATTATTCGTCATACTTATGGCCAGCCTTCAAGTCAGATTGTATCAGCACAGCGTAATAATAGTATTTGGCATATTTTAGCTGTGTGGTGGTTTAATACATTGAAACGGCGTGAAGCTTATCAGAAAAAGACAGATGCGTAAGGCATTGTCTCGGACGTCGCTTTTCTAGATAAAATGGGGTTGCCTTATGAAGAACACGTACTATTTTGTTGTACAGCCCATTGTTGCATTAGATAATGAGCAGCATTTTGATATATTTTGTTATGAATTGCTATTACGCGACCAGCAAACGCATCAGTTCCCTGGGCAAGCTTTTTTTAGCACGATTGGGACGAAAGTTGGTAATCACACTTTCTTAGACTGGGTACAACAAGCGTTGCGACCAATCATGAAAACCAATCCACATATCAAGTTCTCAATTAATTTTGAAATCGCTCAGTTGCAATTTAATGAAACATTTCAATTTTTGAATCAGTTACAACCGTTAGCACAACAGATTTTTATCGAAATAACGGAACGGCAATATGACGAAAAAGATGTGGCCTTAGCGCGACAATTTATGGCCTATGTACAACAATTAGGATATCGTGTTTTATTTGATGATGTGGATAACCTCTTGATGCATGATGATTTATACACGTTACGTTTAGCTGATGGTCTTAAATTTTCTCAGGACTTAATTCAAAATAATGCATTACCTGATGTACTAAGGCAATTGACTATTTGCCAAGAAAAGTTAAATCAACAAGATAAATTGTTCATTGTGGAAGGTGTCAATAGTGAATTACAAGCACAACGATTATATGACATTGGCATTCAATTACAACAAGGTTATTACTTTGGTAAGCCACACAAAATTGAGGAGTTATTAGTGTAAAATGGTTGAGTTTTATAATTATTTTATGTTGATGCTGATTGTAGCGAGTTTAGCAACATCAACACTCATTAGCTTGCGGTTTATTAATATTAGTGAATTTAAAAATGGGTACGTTGACTTAATTAAAGTTTTGATGTCAGGATCGATGGTTTATACCACAATGTCAGTTTCTTACAACTTTGTTGGTAATATTGCGCATGAGTATTTATTAGCAATTCTGACATATTTTTTGATTAGTAAGCGCCAAGCCTTCTTTTTAACACTAATTACACCACTATTTGCATTACTCTTTATTTTCTTTATTGACGATAGTTTATCTCTACGTGTTATCATTATGTGCTTTGCTTTTGGATTATTTGTATTCTTACTTATGAGTGTCACGACTTATCTCATTCCTAATCAATTACTGGCAATTATTGTGTGTGAAATATTAGCGGTCACGACTAAGCTATGGTTTGCTTCAGATATTCCATTAATGGCCGTTCAATCTGGATCAGAATTGTTTGAATTAATACAGTCCTTATATAGAGTTGGTGTTGGTATAGCTGTACTGATTATTGTGCGGCAATTATATTTACAAGTTGTTAAGTTACAGTATCAGAACAAAAAATTGTATCAAAATAGTTACCACGATAATTTAACGGGGCTGTTCAATTATCGTAAGCTAGAAAAAGATTTATCTTGGTATTCTCAAGATAATGATAATCTAGGGATTGCAATTTTTGATTTAGATTATTTTAAACAAATTAATGATGAATTTGGACATCTGAATGGCAACCAGTTATTGCAGCACTTTTCTGAATTTCTCTCGGAATACCTCCAGTATAAAAACGGTAATGAGCCATTAAACTTGTATCGTTATGGCGGCGAAGAATTCGTTTGGATATTTGATGCTAGTCACATTGGTGATTTGGCATTATTCTTTGAATCTTTACAACGTCAGCTCAAAACAATGCCTTGGGATGAGATAGACGGGCGAACAATTAGCTTTTCCGGTGGTGTCGGGTTATTGCGTCATCATCATGATTTGTCGAGTGTTTTACGTTCAGCTGATGAATTACTTTATCAGGCTAAAGCAAATGGTCGGGCACAAACGACAATTGAGACAAAATAAAAAAACATCCATATTTGGATGTTTTTTATTTTACTTTTTTACTTGAAAGGTGCGTGTGACATAAGGCATCGTAATTGTATAATGATCAGAACGATATTGGGTCTGAGCGAATATATCTAATCTTTGACCAGTGGTTAAGTTGATTTGGCGTGGACCACGACTAGAGAAAGTGCTTGTCTGAGTTATTTTACCATTTTTATTCGTATAAAGTTTATATGTGAGTGTCGAATGTTGTGCACCAGTAATTTTGACAGTCGTTGCTTGATTGGCGTTGACGGATACTGTGGTAACGTTATGTTGTACTTTCCAGCTCATTGTACTAGCTTTTGGTGTTGTCTTGATTGCTGGCTTTTTATTTGGCTGTGCTTGATTTGCTTTTTTAACCGTTGACGTTGTGGGTTTGTTTGTCACAGATGGTTGTGATTGCGTTGACTTAACATCGAATGTTTTACTGATATACGGCATTGTCACTGTATAACGATCGCCATTCGCTTGGGCTGTTTGTGCTGAGATATCCAGACGTTGCCCCGCACTTAATTTTACCTGACGGGGACCAACACTAGAAAATGTCTGCGTTTTAATGAACTGATGATTCTTTAGTGTATACACCGCATAAGTGATAGTTGAATGTTGCCCACCTATGATGTTAACGGTGGTTGGTTGATTGATATTGACTGATACTAACGTACTATTCTTTTCAAAACGCCAACTCATTGTATTAGACTTTGCTGTACTGACTTTAGTCAAAGTTGGTGCAGCATTTTTATTTTGTACATTCGTTGTGGTTGTGCCAAATAGTTGATCTAATTGATTAAGGGCATTAGACTTAGCTTGACGAGATTGAGAGCCAATGCTACTTAATGCGGCATCAATGGGGCCAAGATAACCACGTACCTGGACAGGCGCTTGATCATTGTTTTCAATGTTACGTAGCGCACTAAGTAAATGATTCAAATCACTGGTACTATTAAGCTGAGATTGCCGGTATTGTGAGGTGCTATTTTGAATACGCTGAATAGCTGATGAATCAACTTGATTGATATATTGTTTGGCTTCATTAACGGAAATATTGTAGTAAGCAGTAGGATTGGCTAAAGTAAGTACTTTTGTAGCTGTTGCTTGGCTTGTATCATCGGCCGATACATTAGAAACCATAAAGCCTGTTCCTAATAGTAAAGCAGCAACGGATAAACTGACTTCTTTTCTCATGATTATTCCTCCAATAGTATTGAACACAGCTATCATAACTGTTAAAAATTGAAATGTCAATGTAACATTAAAGAAATATTTATAAAATATTTAACACAAAAAAGAAATCAAAATCATGCATAAGTGATTTAATAGCGTTATCATAAAAGTACGTATATATAGGAAGTTAAGAACTAAAAAGGAGTCATAATGACAGAACCCAAGGTATCCATTATCATGCCATTTTATAATGTTCACGATTATTTACCGCATGGTGTGGTATCTATATTGAATCAAACATATCGTAATTTTGAATTGATATTGGTCGATGATGGCAGTAACGATGGGTCTGGGCAGGTAGCTGATCAGTTAGCCCATCAAGATGCACGTATTCAAGTGTATCATCAGGAAAACAAAGGGGTGGCCGATGCTAGAAATACAGGCTTAGATGCGACGACGGGTGATTTAATTACCTTTGTTGATGCTGATGATATGATTACACCGTTTTATTTGGCGAATAGTGTGCCAACATTGTTGAACGAACAAGCTGATATTGTGACTACCCGTTGTGTTGAAGTAGGTAACTATCAAGAAGCTAATCTTGTACTCAATCGACCAGTACAAAAACAAAGTTTTACAATCGTAGATGGTTATCGTGCTACTGAAAAGTTATTATTACAAGATAATATTGACGTGAGTTGTTGGGGAAAAATTTATCGGCGCGAGCTGTTTCACGATTTAAGGTTTAAATCAGGAATTATATATGAAGATTTTGAAATTGTACCCAAAATATTTTTGAAAGCAAAAAAGGTCATTTTAAGACAAGAGACAGATTACGTCTATCTTGAGCGTGAGAGCAGTATCATGCATATGCATTTTAATGAAAATGAATTAATTATGTTAGACATTACGGCTGCGATTTTTGAGCGTATGTCTAACATTAATATTCGTTTGACGGAAGCAGCTGCTGCTAAGAACTTTTATGCGCTGAGTCAATTATTGGCTGAACTCTTTAAATTGACGCCGCCACGTTTAGACCTAATTGACCAAATTTGGTCAGCAATGCAGCATTATGCGAATTATATTACACAAACTGGGCGGGCAATGGCCAGTATTAAGGAAGCAAGTTTAATTGCGCGTCATAGTACGCCACAACAATATCAAGATTATTTAAAAGAATCAGGTCAAGATAAGGGCCTTTTACGTGATAGCCAGCGTATGCTTAACCATCATAATTTGTCGGAGTAAGGTAGCGTGAACAGCCCAACGACTGTTATAATATGTTACTATATATATGTAAGAAAATAGGAACAGGGGAAGATTATGCTCATTGCACATATCTTATTTGGAATTATGTCACTCATTGGCACCCTTATGTTAGGCATTAGTTTCCATAGTGAATTTAACCGTTTAACAACAATGCAAAAGACAGCGATTGTATTAACTATTGCAGGAACATTGGTCACAATTGTTTTGGGGATGTTTTTGGCGCAAGGTAATGTATTTGCCGGTGTGATAGCGATTGCATTAGTTGCTGCTTTTGTTGCAAGTTTGTTTATGCCAAAATTGGGTAAGCAAAACAATAAGTAATTGATAATATATCGATAAAAAGCTATGGTCTGCGACAGCAGATGATAGCTTTTTGTTATACTTAAAAATAACGACGTTGAAAGGATGAAATCGATGATTGATGTACATTGTCATTTATTACCAGGAATAGATGATGGTTCAAAAAGCCTGGATATTTCACTACAGTTGGCGCGAGACGCTGTTGCTGATGGTATTACAGCTGCACTAATGACACCACATCATATGAATGGTCATTATACGAATCATCGTGATGATGTCATTAAAGCGACACAAGATTTTCAGTTGGCGCTAAATGATGCTCAAATCCCGTTAACGGTTTTTCCATCACAAGAAGTCAGAATTACAGGTAAGTTATTAGAAGCACTGGATCAGCACGATATTTTAACCACTGATGAAACTGGGCACTATATTTTAATTGAATTTCCTTCTAATGATGTCCCAACGTTTTCAAAAGATGTTTTGTATGAAGTCCAACAACGTGGCATAACACCAATTATTGTGCACCCTGAACGTAATACCAGACTCATGGCCAAACCTGATATTTTGTATGATTTTATCGATCGGGGCGCATATGCACAAGTTACTGCTAGCAGTTATGTTGGTACCTTTGGGAAGGCAGTGCAAAAATTCAGTGATGACATTGTTCGCTCTGGATTAGCACATTTATTTGCTTCAGATGCGCATCATTTACCAGGTCGTACTTATGAAATGAGCGCTGCCTTTGAACGCTTAGCACAACAAATGGGCGATGATTATGTGGCAATCTATCAAGAAAATGCGCGAGCATTAGTTAACGGGGATGCTTTGACCCCATTCGAAGCTGTACCAATAAAAAAGAAGAGATTTTTTAGCGCATACTAATTATGCTATAATAAATTCACTTTAAACTAGGGAGAAATAGTAAAGTGAGAGTTGCTTTTTCATCAGATAATCACTTTGATTTAAATAAGATAGAGGTTGCTCGGGCAATGAATGCGCAAGCGCTTTACTTATTAAATGAGGGTATTAATGTTTATGTTTTAGCCGGCGATTTGTTTAATAATTTTGAAAAATCTTTAAGATTTGTTCAAGAAATGGAAGCGTTAGTCGACCATAAAGTGACCATTCGTTTTATTGCTGGCAATCATGACATGGGCAATAATGTTACTTATGAAGAATTAGAAAGTGATATTGATACCGTTTACTTACACAATAAATTCATTGATTTAACGCCAACGGTACGCCTAATTGGTAACAATGGTTGGTATGATTATGGCTTTGTTGGAGATACCTATCAGGATCAAGAAATTCAACAGTTTAAAAAAGCTTTTTGGTATGATCGTCGTATTGAACAACCAATGTCTGATCGTGAACGTTTCAATATTAATCTAAACCAAATGGCGCAACAATTACGGGAGGCGGCAGACAAAAAGACCATTCTTGTGTCTCACTTTGTACCACGGTTTGACTATATTAAGCGCTTCCCGAATCATAATCAGAAGTTAGACATGGTCAATGCATTCTTAGGTAGCCCAAAGGTTGGTGAATTAGTGGATCAATCTTATACTATTGCGACAGTTACGGGCCATTTGCACTTGCACCCAGCACCCGTAACAGTGGGTAATAATGTGTATTATAATCCGGCTGTCGGGTATCACACGACGCGAGTAAATGAATGGGCACATGACGACTTTCTGACTGAATGGCAACAGCGACTTGTTGTCCTAGATGTGTAAAAGCTAAATGCTACATTTAGCTTTTTTAGTTGACCCCGTAATTAGTTTGACAATCGAAATAATAACTGATAAGATTTGACGTATTGAATGTTTCGATTATCGAAATAATTTGAAGTTTGTTCAGGAAGGAGCAAGAATTTGGCAGTTCTGAATACTACAGATATTATGAAGCTTATCCCTAACCGTTATCCTATTCTTTATATGGATTACGTGGAGGAGATGGTACCAGATGAATCAATCGTTGCGGTTAAGAACGTGACGATTAATGAACAGTTTTTCCAGGGGCATTTCCCTGGGAATCCAGTGATGCCAGGAGTATTGATTATTGAGTCATTGGCACAAGCCGCTTCAATTTTGATTTTATCTTCACCAAAGTTTCAAGGTAAGACAGCCTATATGACAGGGATTGATAATGCAAAGTTTAAGCAAATGGTACGACCTGGCGATGTTTTGAAGTTGCATGTATCATTTAAAAATCTTCGTGCAAATATGGGAACAGTTGCTGTTGAGGCACGTGTGAACGACAAAGTAGCGACTAGCGCCGATTTGATGTTCGTCGTTGCCCCAGATGAAGAAGTTAAGGCGTGAGTTAAATATTGAATGCAGATTTTGAACAATTGAATGCGGATCTAGTTGGCGTTTTTAATAATGTTATCTGGATTGAAGAAGCTGCGTTGCGGCGTAGTTATTTCTCTGATATTTCAATCAAAGAGATGCATACGATTGATGCAATTTCAATGTACGATGAAAAGAGTGCCTCCGAAGTCGCGAAGATTATTCACTTAACACCTAGTGCTATGACGACAGCAATTGACCGATTAGTTGAGAAGGGGTACGTTGAACGTCGCCGCTCTAATCGAGATCGCCGAGTTGTACGATTGGGTTTAACGCATAAAGGGCGCGTTGTTTATCGTGCTCATCAAGGTTTTCATCGTGATTTGGCACATAACTTGTTAAAAGATATGCCACCAGAAGAAGTGCAAATTGTTAAAAAAGCAATTCACAACTTGGTCAATTATCTGGCACGAGTAATTAAGCATTAAGAGGAAGTTATGGAACAATTGAAAATCATTGCCTCGGCGCATCAGATTCCAGGCCGTGACGTGACAAACGATGAGTTGAGCACAATGATGGAAACCAATGATGAGTGGATTTATACCCGAACAGGGATTCATCAGCGCCATATTGTGACAACCGAAAATACAAGTGACTTGGCTAGCCAAGTGGCACAAAAAATCATTACCAAAGCCGGTATTTCACCTGAAAGCTTGGACTTTATTATTGTGAGCACTATGTCACCAGATAGCATGTCACCTAGTACGGCTGCCATTGTACAAGCTAATATTGGCGCAACAAATGCCTTTGCTTTTGATTTGAGTGCTGCTTGTTCTGGCTTCGTTTATGGTCTCAGTGTGGCTGCTAGCTTTTTAACAACACGCTATCAGCGTGGTTTAGTTATTGGTGCTGAAACATTGTCGAAGTTAGTAGACTGGCAGGATCGAACAACTGCTGTTTTGTTCGGCGATGGTGCTGCAGGTGTCCTAGTCGAAAGAACAGATCAAAATATCGGCCTGTTAAGTGAAGAATTAAGAACATTTGGTGCCAAAGGGGAAAACTTAGTGGCAGGTAAGTTTGCCAACACGAATCCTTTCTCTGGAGAAATTAGCCCATTAGATCCTTATTTCCATCAAAATGGTCGTGAGGTTTATGGCTTTGCAACACGCGAAGTACCTGATGCCTTACAAGCAGCATTAACACAAGCAAATTTGAGTGCTGATGATGTTGATTATTATTTATTACATCAAGCTAATTCACGAATTGTCTCATCAATTGCTAAGCGATTTGGACAGCCTATTGCTAAATTCCCAACGAATATGGAAAAACATGGCAATACGAGTGCAGCTAGCATTGGTATCTTACTCGATGAATTACTTGAGGCTGGTACGGTGCGCCCAGGACAAACTATCGCACTAGCCGGATTTGGTGGTGGCCTGACGGTCGGCGCACAAATTTGGCACATTTAATTTGATTTGAAACTGCGTAGAATGCAGGTCAAATAACTATACTATTCATTTTTTCAGGAGAAAAATAACATGACAGATGCAGAAATTTTTGACAAAGTAAAAGAGATTTTGGTTGACCAATTTGATTTGGAAGATGACGAAGTGTCATTAACAACTGATATGACAAACGATATCGATGCTGATTCATTAGACTTGTTTGAAGTATTGAACCGTGTTGAAGATGATTTCGATATTAAGTTGGCAGTTGCTGAAGACATCAAGACTGTACAAGACTTGGTTAACAAGATCAAAGAGCAATTGGCTGCCTAAGTAAGCAGCTTTTGCTGTACATAATAATTTTAAGTGGAGACAAGTAATGACTGTTAAGATAGAAAATCCAATATTTGAAAAATTAGGCATGAAGTATCCCATCATGGAAGGTGGTATGACTTGGGCCGGAACTGGCGCCTTAGCAGCCGCAATATCTGAAGCTGGTGGTTTGGGATTCATCGGAACGGGTTATTGGCATGGGGATGATGTTCGCCACGAAATTCGTCGCGCTAAGTCATTAACTGATAAGCCTTTTGGTGTTAACGTTATGCTCATGAGTCGTCATATTCGTGAAGTTTTTGATGTCATTATTGAAGAAGGTGTTCGTGTTGTTGCCACAGGCGCTGGTGATCCTTCACCATTCTTAGAAGAACTCCATGAAGCTGGCATTATTGTGATTCCAGTTGTGCCTTCAGTTGGTTTGGCACGTATGATGGAGAAAAAAGGTGTTGACGCCGTTGTTGCTGAAGGAATGGAATCAGGTGGTCACATTGGTATGTTGACAACAATGGCTTTGGTTCCACAAGTTGTCGATGCTGTTGATATTCCAGTTATTGCTGCTGGTGGTATCGGTGATGGCCGTGGTGCTGCCGCTGCCTTTATGTTAGGTGCATCTGGTGTACAGATGGGCACACGCTTTTTGACAGCCACTGAATCTGAAATTCATGATAATTTCAAGAAGGCAGTATTGAAGGCACGTGATATCGATACGATTGTGACGGGAAACCTTTTGGGCAATCGTGCGCGTGTCTTGAAGAATAAGATGGCCAAGGCATTTGTTAAGAACGAAGTTAATGAATTACAAAAGCCAAAGCCAGATGCTGCTGCTATCGAGAAACTTGAAAGTGGTACGTTACGTGCGGCTGTTCAGCAAGGTGATAAAGATGGTGGTGCTTTCATGGCAGGACAGATTTCTGGATTGATTCATGATGAAAAATCAGCAGCACAAATCTTGGAAGATGTCTGGTCACAAGCTGCTGATTTGATGGGCGTTGAGTGGCCAGCAAAAGACTAAGCACAAGCTTCGTATAATAGAGCTGTTTGAGGAAAACTTCGAATATGAAAATCGGATTACTATTTAGTGGACAGGGTGCACAACAAGTAGGCATGGGTGCTGACTTGTATGCTAATGTTCCAGAATATCAACAAGTCATTGATCGTGCATCACAGGTTTTAGGTTATGACTTAGCGCAACTGACTGCAGAAGATGAGCAAAAATTAGCGCAAACACAATATGTACAGCCAGCTATTTTAGCAATGAGTACTGGGATTATCACTGCTTTGGGAGATACATTACCAAAGCCAATCGCGGGTCTTGGCTTGAGCTTGGGTGAATATTCAGCTTTGACTGCAGCTGGTGTTATGGACTATGAGCAGGCAGTAGCGATTATTAAAGATCGTGGTGCTTATATGCAAGCTGTTGGTAATGCTAATCCAGGTAAGATGGTTGCCATTATGGGTGATGATCAAGCATTGATTGAAGGTGTATTGGAGAAGTTGCAATCTCAGGGCAAGCGTGTATATGCAGCTAATTACAATACTTTCGCACAACTCGTTATTGGCGGTATTGCGGAAGATGTCGATGAGGCAGTGACAGCCCTAACAGAGGCAGGTATTAAGCGAACAGTGGCATTGCCTGTTTCGGGTGCCTTTCATACA
Organism: Leuconostoc fallax; assembly: GCF_004354645.1. Classification (NCBI taxonomy): domain Bacteria; kingdom Bacillati; phylum Bacillota; class Bacilli; order Lactobacillales; family Lactobacillaceae; genus Leuconostoc; species Leuconostoc fallax. Next base: position 106,141 of record NZ_PUFI01000005.1, read on the forward strand.
CCATTGCTGCAAGAGGCAGCAGATCAATTAGGTGAGCGAATTGCGGATGAAACATTCCATGAGATGACCTTCCCTATTTATTCAAATACCACATCTGATGTCTTTGACATTGATCAACTGCATGATGTTTTAACACGACAATTGATGTCACCAACTTATTTTGCTCAAGCATTACAAAAAATGCTAGATGCAGGTGTTGACACACTAATTGAAGTAGGTCCAAGCAGTACATTGATTAAGTTCGCTAAGAAAATTGCACCTAAAACTGTAAAGCGATATGCCATTACTGATTTGGAGAGTTTCAATGAAGTAAAAGCACTATTGACAAGTGAAGAGGGAGTCTAACATGATGTTTGAAGATAAGACCGTTTTGGTAACTGGTTCATCACGTGGCATTGGTTTAGCTATTGCTAAAGCATTTGCCAAGGCTGGTGCGCATGTGATTTTACATGGCCGTTCAGCAATTAAGCCAGAAGTTTTGGCCGAATTTGCACCAGATACACAAACTGTCCAATTTGATATTGCGGATGCGGATGCAGCAGAAGCAGCAATTAAAGCATTATATAAACAAGAAGGTTTTGCCGGTATTGATGTATTAGTTAATAATGCCGGTATTGTTAACGATAAGTTAGTGATGGGCATGTCAGCAACTGACTTTGCACAAGTGGTCAACACCAATTTAAATGGCACATTTAATGTCACACAACCAATTTTCAAGAAAATGTTGCGTGCACGTACTGGCGCTATCATTAACTTGAGTTCAGTTGTTGGTTTGATGGGTAACATGGGGCAAGCTAACTATGCAGCTTCCAAAGCTGGTATTGTTGGCTTAACAAAGTCATTGGCCAAGGAAGGTGCCTTACGTGGTATCCGTGTCAATGCGATTGCACCAGGTATGATTGTATCTGATATGACTGATAATTTATCAGACAAGGTTAAAGAACAAGTACTTCAAGCTATCCCATTGCAACGATTTGGTAATGTAGAAGAAATCGCACAAACAGCACTCTTCTTAGCAGAAAACCAATATATTACGGGACAAACAATCACAATTGATGGTGGTTTGTATATTTAGTCTTAAGCGAGAGAGGTTTTAACATGACACGAGTAGTAATTACTGGTATGGGTGCGGTTGCACCTTTAGGAAATGATACAGAAACATTTTTGAATGGTATTTTCAATTCTGAAGTTGGTATTCGACCAATTACAAAATTTGATGCATCAGAAACTGGCATCACGGTTGCAGGAGAAGTAGCAGACTTTGATGTGAAATTACGTGTAGGTAAGCGTGATGGCCGCAAGATGGATTTGTTTGCGCAGTATGCGATTGACGCGTCAGACCAAGCACTTGAAAATGCTGGCTTAAAAGATGAAGAAGGTAATGTTAACGTTGCTGATCCAAAGCGTTTTGGCGTACTTTTGGGTAATGGTATTGGTGGTTTAACAACAATTCAAGAACAAGTTATTAAGATGCACGATAAGGGGCCACAACGTGTTAGCCCATTATTCGTCCCAATGTCAATTCCTAACATGGTATCAGGTAACGTGTCACTACGCTTTGGTGCAAAAGGTATCAACGCAACAATCGTGACAGCTTGTGCCAGTGCAACTAACGCTGTTGGTGAAGCATTTTGGAAGATTCAAAGTGGTAAAACAGATGTTATGTTAGCTGGTGGTGCTGAAGCAACAGTTAACGAAATCGGGATTGCTGGTTTCGCTGCTTTGACAGCATTGTCTACTGAAGCTGATCCAGCACAAGCTTCAAAGCCATTCGATAAAAATCGTCATGGCTTCGTATTAGGTGAAGGTAGTGGTGTATTAGTATTAGAGAGTTTGGAACATGCTCAAGCGCGTGGTGCTAAGATATTAGGCGAAATCGTGGGATATGGTGCAACTTCTGATGCGTATCACATGACAAGTCCTGCACCTGATGGTGAAGGGGCAACACGTGCCATGCAAGCCGCATTGGATGATGCGAACATCAAGGCTGAACAAGTGAGCTATATTAATGCACACGGTACAGCAACTGGTGCCAATGATGGTAGTGAAGCACATGCTATTGCTAATGTGTTTGGCGCTAACAATGTATTGGTGAGTTCAACTAAGGGAATGACAGGACATCTTCTTGGTGCAGCTGGTGCCATTGAGTCAGTGATTTCTGTTGGTGCTTTGGTACGCGAAGAATTACCTGTTAACGTCGGCGTTGACGAACAAGATGACGACACAAAACTTGTTGACCTTGTTAATGAAGAAAATCGTCATGTTGCACCAGAATACGTTATGAGTAACTCATTTGGTTTTGGTGGACATAATGCAGTTGTCGTATTTAAGAAGTGGCATGAAGAGGCATAATAAATGAGTTTAACACTTTCCGAAATTAAAGAACTGATTACAGATTTAGAGAATGGTTCATTGCGCGAATTGAGTATTCATGATGGTGATTTTCAATTACACCTATCAAAAAATGATACACCTGCAATGACTACCACAACAGTAGCAGCAGAACCAAGCGTTGCTGCTATTCCGCAAACACCTGCAAGTAATGATGTACATCCACTTGCACAACCAGAAACACCAGGTGTAGAAATTGTTGCGCCAATGGTGGGAACTGTTTATCTACAACCGAAGCCAGAAGCACCCGCCTTCAAGCAAGTCGGCGATCATGTTTCGGTAGGTGAAACAGTGGCTGTTGTGGAAGCAATGAAATTAATGACAGAAATTCATAGTGAAGTAGCCGGCACTATTAGTGAAATTTTGGTCGAAAATGAAGACGTCGTTGACTATAACAAGCCAATTTATCGCGTTATTCCTGACTAAAATATTTCAATAATTGATTAGAAAAGTGACGTGCAAATTTGAGCACAAATTGCGAGCACGTATGTAGCTCGCATTTTTGATATAGAGGACAACATAATCATGACAGTTTTAAACACACAACAAATTCAAGAAATTTTACCTCATCGTTATCCAATGTTGATGTTAGATACAGTGGAAGAACTAGAACCAGGTGAGCGTGCAGTTGCGATTAAAAATATCAGTATCAACGAAGAAATTTTTCAAGGGCACTTCCCTGGTAACCCAACGTTCCCTGGCGCTTTAACAGTTGAAGCTTTGGCACAAACAGGTGCAGTTGCTTTACTTTCTTTACCAGAATTTAAGGGAAAGACTGCTTATTTTGGTGGTATTAAGAAAGCGCGTTATCGTAAGATGGTGCGTCCTGGTGACCAACTACGTCTCGAAGTTAAATTAGATCGTTTGCGTGGTAATGTTGGCTCAGGTAAGGGAATCGCGTACATTGATGGTAAGAAGGCGACGACAGCAGAGTTGACATTCATAGTTGGAGATTAATATGTTTAAAAAAGTTTTGGTGGCCAATCGAGGAGAAGTCGCCGTTCGAATTATTCGCACCTTAAAAGAAATGGGTATTGCTTCAGTAGCTATTTATTCTACTGCAGATAAAGATAGTTTACATGTTCAAATTGCGGATGAAGCCATTACAGTTGGTGGCCCACGACCTAAAGATTCATACTTGAATATGAAGAATATTTTAAGCGCCGCATTATTAACTGGTGCTGATGCGATTCATCCAGGATATGGTTTTTTATCTGAAAATTCATTATTTGCTGAAATGGTTGGCGAAGTAGGTATTACTTGGATTGGACCAAAACCTGAAACCATTGATTTAATGGGAAATAAAGAACATGCACGTGAGTCTATGAAAGTAGCGGGCGTTCCAGTTATTCCCGGTTCAGATGGTTTTGTTCATAATTTTGATGAAGCCAAAACTGTTGCTGATCGTATAGGTTATCCATTGCTACTCAAAGCATCTGCTGGTGGTGGTGGTAAAGGCATGCGTTTTGTTTATTCTGAAAGCGAATTGTCAGATAAATTTGATGATGCACAAAATGAAGCCCGCGCTGCTTATGGTGACGATCATATGTATATCGAAAAAGTTATGCAACAGGTACGTCATATTGAAGTACAAATCTTTCGTGATCAACAAGGGCATACGATTTATTTGCCAGAACGTAATTGCTCATTACAACGTAAAAATCAAAAAGTTCTGGAAGAAAGTCCAGCAACCGGTATAACTGATGCAATGCGTGCTGATTTAGGTAAAATTGCGACAACTGCCGCTGATGCTGTTGGCTACATCAATACGGGAACAATTGAATTTTTGGAAGATAGAGATGGTAATTTCTACTTCATGGAAATGAATACACGTATCCAAGTTGAGCATCCTGTAACAGAAATGGTAACTGGCCTTGATTTAATTAAATTACAAATTCAAGTTGCTGCCGGCGAGAATTTGCCAGTAACGCAAGATGAAGTTCAAGTACAAGGCCATTCAATTGAATCACGGTTGAATGCTGAGCGTCCTGCAGCAGAATTTGCGCCAAGTGCGGGAACAATTGATTTTGTTTTCTTACCAACTGGTGGACCAGGTGTGCGTTTAGATACAGCCGTATTCTCTGGTGATAAAATCCAACCGTTTTATGACTCGATGATTGGTAAAGTAATTGTTCATGCGGACGATCGCGGACAAGCTATCGCGAAATTACAACGAGTATTAGGTGAGATTAGTATTAAAGGAATTGAAACAAACCGTACTTTCCAACAAGCTTTGGTATCAGATCCGCAAGTACAACGTGGTGATTTTAATACGCGTTATTTGGAAACTGAATTTTTGCCTCGTTGGTCAGAAAGTTTGCCAGGAACGGAGTAATCAATGAATATATTTGATCAGCACAAACATCAAACTGCCAAAATAAAGCGACAAGATAATGTGAATGAGCGAATTCCAGATGGATTATTCTTAGCATGTCCATACTGTGGCGCCCAAATGTATAATAAGCAACTTGGACGCTACCGTGTTTGTTCTAAATGTGGATATGGATTCCGTTTGCAAGCTAGAGAGCGTGTTACGTTATTTACTGATACGTTCACTGAAATGGATGCGGATATTGTACAAACAAATCCAGATTTTCCAGGTTATGCAGATAAATTGTCTCGTGCGCAAGAACAGACTGATTTAGGTGAATCTGTTCTAACTGGAGAAGCAGTCATTAAGGGACAAAAAGTTGCCTTAGGTGTGATGGATCCTTACTTCATGATGGCTTCTTTGGGTAGCAAAACAGGTGAAAAAATCACGCGCTTGTTTGAATATGCTACAGAAAATCAGCTACCTGTTGTATTGTTCACAGCTTCTGGTGGTGCTCGTATGCAAGAGGGAATTAATTCTTTGATGCAAATGGCTAAAATATCAGCTGCTGTGGCACAACATCAAGAAGCTGGATTACTATACTTGGTTGTCTTAACTGATCCTACCACTGGGGGGGTTACGGCTAGTTTTGCGATGCAAGGAGATGTCACTTTGGCAGAGCCACATGCATTAGTTGGTTTTGCTGGTGCTCGAGTGATTGAGTCAACGATTCATGAAAAGTTACCAAAAGATTTTCAACGTGCCGAGACATTATTAAAGAATGGTTTTGTGGATAAAATAGTGCCACGTGAAACATTAGCTGATACCATTGGCCAATTAGTAGCATTACACCAATCTACGGAGGTTTAACATGGCTTTATTTAAACGAGAATTATCACCAGCACGAATTGTCAAAAAATCACGAGAAGATCGTTTTGCTGCGCGTGAAATCATTGACGGTGTGTTTACTGATTTTATTGAATTACATGGCGATCGTTTAAGTGGTGATGATAATAGTATTATTGGTGGCATTGCCCGATTAAATGGACAACCGGTAACTGTGATTGTGATTGACAGAGGAACCGATATTCAAGATAAAATTAGCAAGCGAAATGGCTCACCAGAACCATATGGTTATCGTAAAGCGCAACGCTTGATGGCACAGGCTAATAAGTTTAATCGACCAATCATTACATTTATTAATACACCTGGTGCTTTTCCTGGTAAGACAGCTGAAGCACAAGGGCAAGGGGAAGCTATTGCGCAAAGTATTCTTAAATCAATGAAATTGACTGTTCCAATGATTGCCATTATTTATGGTGAAGCGGGTTCAGGTGGCGCTTTGGCGTTAGCAACGAGTGATCAAGTTTGGATGTTCCAAAATGCTACGTATTCTATTTTGTCACCTGAAGGTTTTGCATCCATTTTGTGGAAAGATTCAAAACGTGCTGATGAAGCTGCAGATGTCATGGGTCTGACACCAAAAGACTTAATGGAAAAGCAAATTATTGAATATATCATACCAGAAGGTCGTAATCATCCACGCGTATTTAATTTGATCCGTAAACGTTTGGATGACGAAATCACATCATTACAGACATTAGCACCTAATGAATTGTTAGCAAAACGTCGTGCACGATTCCGCGCATTTTAAAAATATAGTGATTTAATGGTGAAAATGTTACAATAGGTATAGGTTATTTGAGTTTAGACCGTACTTATATTGGGGTCGTTCTTGGAATTCGACAGGTTACTTTTGAGCATTGGCTGCGTTTCGCCATCCGGGCGTTAAGCGGGCAGATTTTAACTGCAAAAAACGAAAACTCTTACGCTGTAGCTGCTTAAAAACCAGTGTGCGTAGCTTGGGTTAGGGTGCCGACATCTTAATTCAGGCCATAAAAAAGGTCGGCTCGTTTAGTTTGCTGAATCTGGACAAATTAAATTAAATTGACGGATTAGCATTAGTGATGAGCTACGTGTTATGGCGGACATTAATGTGAAATTTAAATGATGACACTATGAACGTAGAAGCTGATGTTTCTGGTAGTTTGGACAGGGGTTCGAATCCCCTCGGCTCCACTAAGCATTTCATGGCGTTGCATAAGGTTTTAAAACCTTGATGTGGCGCTTTTTTTGTACAAAAATGTTGCACTGTATTGCATATTTAGGCAATGTTAAGTTACTACAGCGCTATTTTGATGACAGGTAGTATTCGACGTATGATACTTGGCATAATTATTAAAGGTTGTATACAGATATTGTTAGTATATAAATAAGTACATTTCTTATGGTAAAACAGCTTTCACAGCATTAAAATAGACACAATAAAACCACGCGTTAGATTAAATATAGCGCGTGGTTTTTTATAATATTGCATTTTATAATTTTATCGCATCGGAAAATTGAATCAATCACACTAAAAACAGTAAATACAAGACAACAAAGCATCCTAGCGTAACAGTCACAATGACAAGCGCTAAGATGTCTTTATAAAGTAAAAATAGGATACTTATTGAGATGATGAATAAGAGTGGATAAGTATCATTATCAGCTAGAAGAATAGCGATGCCATAATCGTGTGATTTAAATGTTAATTAAATCACAATTAGAACTGATTGGAAATCATAGTGCCGTGATGAAGGCAATGAGACCAAATACAATACCGGGGAAATTAGCTAACGCGACAGGTATATCGTGGTGCTTTTTTTTGAGGGCATACACAACCCACAATGTACAGTTAATAGCTGCTACTAATGGCTGTAGCGGATTTCCCTTGGAACCAGCTAAGTTATCTGCTATTTGAGGAATATACGATACATACATTAATACGGCCATGACAGTCGCAATCCAGCTTAGATACTTTATAAATTTTGTCTCTTGCATGATGTTTTTTCCCTTTCTATTATGCGGTTTAATAATACATCAAAGTGAAAAAAATCACAACATGGATTGTATTAATTAAAAATACCCAATATATTGACCAGTCGATTATTTTGGCATACTGTTTGCCATTAGAGCTGTTTTTTCTTTCCAATCCAGCTGACAAGCTAATGAGATTAATGATATGCTTGATAGGTTAACAAGCCAATACAGGGTATGTTATTTAATTGAATGGGAGATAAAGATGCATATTATTTCAACTATTTTAGTTATAGTGGTAGCGTTAGAAGCTATTGGCATCATGTTATTAGAGATGTTTGGTTCACCTCAAAAGCTATCAGTGGCATTTGGTTTCAGTGAAGCATATACAAGGATGGCAGAGACGCGTATATCAATGAAGAATCAAGGCCTCTACAATGGCTTTATCGGTATTGGTTTATTGATTAATCGTTTTGCTTTTCCTGACAATGCACAATATTCTGGGAGTATATTATTCGTGATTTTTGTCTGTCTTGCGGCAGTATATGGTGCTATAACAGCCCAAAATATTAAAATTTTATTATTACAAGGCACTCCAGCCATTTTGGCATTATTATCATTATTATTTTTAAAATAACAAACATCGAAAGATCTTTTGCGCAGTAGTTTCTTCGCAAGAGATCTTTTTATTTTTGACCTCATTTAGCGTTTTATCATCAATTAAGACCGAAAACTTGACAACCGTCAATTAAAATAAAAGGCGCTTCAACTAAACTAGTAGTTGAGGAGGAAAGTATGTTGAAAATATTACAATTGACAAACCAACATCAAAAGATTTACATCGTGCTAATGACAAGTTTGATTATTGTATCTTTTGTAAGTGGTTGGTTGGGAAACGGGATGATTGGGCATTTTATCATGCTGGTTGTTACGATTCTCGGGGGGAGTCCAATTGTTATCCAAGGTATTTCGGCTTTACGATATAAAGTCGTTTCCATCGAGCTTTTAGTTTCATTCGCAGTTATCGGTGCTATTTTGATTGGGGAATTTAGTGAATCTGGTATTGTGGTGTGGCTATTTGCCTTGGGTCGCTTTTTAGAAGCTAGAACCTTAACCCGAACACGCTCAGCCATTGCACAGCTTGTTCAATTAATGCCCAAACAAGCATTACGTATCTCAACACCAACCAGTAGAATATTTGAGCTGATTGATATTGATGATATTCAAGTGGGTGATTATGTATTGGTTAAAACCGGTTCGCAAATTCCAGTAGACGGTAAAATTGTGAACGGTGAGGGCGCCATTAATGAAGCAAGCATTACTGGGGAATCAAAAATCAATTTTAAATCACAGGCACAGAATGTTTTTGCTGGGACGAGTTTGGATAGTGGTACTTTAGTCATTCAAGCCGATAAAGTTGGTGAGGATACGGCTTTTGGGAAAATCATTGATTTAGTTGAAACATCTCAGGATAGTCAATCGCAAGCACAGCAAATAATTGATCGTTTTGCCAAATATTACACACCAGTTGTACTCGTACTGGCCGTTTTGATCGGTATTGTAACACGAGATATTCGCTTAGCAATAACCGTACTGATATTGGGATGCCCAGGTGCGCTTGTGATTGGTGTACCAGTATCTACCGTAGCAGGTATTGGTGTTGCGGCAAGGCATGGCATTTTAGTAAAGGGAAGTGAAGCACTTGTTCAATTGAGAAAAGTGACAACATTTGCTTTTGATAAAACAGGTACCGTAACAAAAGGAACGCCAACAGTAACTGCGGTTCAAAATTATCAAGGCCTTGAAATGCAGAATTTAGCCATAGTTGCCAGTATAGAGCACGAGTCTAACCATCCATTAGCACAGGCGATTCAGAAAGAATATACAACGCTTGAGTTGATGCCGATTGATAAAACGGTGGTCATCAAAGGGAAAGGGATTGTTGCCAATGTAGGACAACAACAAGTAGTGGTCGGTAATCAGCAGTTAATGCACGACTACGACATTGATTTGACGATTGGTCAGCAAGATACTGATTATTTTCTACGAGAAGGCTATTCATTAGTTTATGTTGCAATGAATCATCAACTGCATCTGTTATTAGGCATTCATGATCCACTTAAGCCTGAAGCAACAAAGATTATGCAACAGCTACGAGAGCTGGATAATCAACGGCTGGTTTTGATGTCAGGTGATCAGCAAAGAGCTGTTGAAATAGTGGCACACCAATTAAAGTTAACCCAAGCTTATGGTGATTGTTTACCAGAAAACAAGATGGCGCTCATCCAGCAATATCAATCACACGGAGAACGTGTTGCATTTGTTGGCGACGGGGTCAATGATAGTCCAGCTTTGGTGACAGCCAATGTGGGGATAGCCATGGGAAATGGTACAGATATTGCAATGGATGTCGCTGACATTGTTTTGATGCATGCTGACTTAAATAAATTACCTTTGGCAGTCAAAATTGCCCGTGCTACGGCCATGAATATGTATCAAAACATTATTATTGCGATGCTAACCGTTGTATTTTTATTAATTGGGCTGTTCACCGGTTATATCTTCATGGCATCAGGCATGTTGATTCACGAATTAAGTATTATCGTTGTTACCTTAAATGGCGTTCGATTATTACGCTTATAGTGAATAGTTATTGATAAAGTATTATTTAAGAAAAGAGGAAATCATGGTTAAGGTAACGATGACCTTAGGACAATTATCTTGTCCTTCATGTCTCACTAAAATTCAAAAAGTTATTGAAAAACAAACAGGTGTTACAGATGTGCAAACTTTATTTAATGCTGGAAAATTAAAGACAGTTATTGATCAAGAAAAGATTCAAGCAAAAGATTTAGCACATATTATTGAGCAACTCGGTTATACAGTCGAAAAAATTACAATTAAGGAGCAGTAGTCATGACAAACGAAGCATTATTTGAAGCTGAACAAACCAAAAGTCAAAGGGATCATCATACACCAACAGCAGGTGCAATGACGAGTCATATTGTTGCGAATTTAGTGATTCATAGCTTAAAAATTAGGCAGGCAAAATGGTTTATTAAAGGATCAGAAACACTATTTATCAGACAATATGCTGATGAATGGATCAATCAGGAACAGGATTTTTTAAACCAAATTAACGATATTTTAATCAGTGAACAAGAAATGGTGGCGACACTGACAACCCAGTTCCAAGAATATACTGCTTTAACGGAGTCAGGCGCACAAAAATATGCTACGGGAGAGCAACAGTTATTTGATTTAGTTAAAGATTTTGATACCCAATTGCTCTTTATTGTTAAAGCTATCGCTTTGGCCGATAAAGAAGGTAAATTGGCATTGTCAGCGGTCTTGAAGTTATTGTATGCTTGGATAGCACAACAAATTAGTTTGACACAACGTTTCTTGAATCATGATATACGAGAAGGGCTGTATGAAGAGGACGATGATGATGACTAAAAATAAAGGTGAATGAATGTGAGTGAACAATTATGTGTCCAGTTAGTCCCCTTATTCAAGCAACTAGGGTTAGCAAGTCAAAGAAAAATTGAACAATTAGTTGAATATCATTATGTTAAGCGTGGTGAAATGGTTTTTTCGCCATTAATGTCACAGCAAATGATTATGATTAAAAGTGGTAGTATTAAAATCTTTCAGTTAAGCACTGATGGGCAAGAACAGTTACTACGAGTACTTAGTGCTGGTGAATATGCGGGGGAACGCTGGTTATTTGGCCAAAAGAATGAAACCTTATATGCACAGGCCCGTGTTGATTCTGAAGTGTGTTTGATTCGCTATCAGAATTTTAATCAATTATTATTACAGTATCCAAGTTTAAGTATTCAATTGTTACAATTGACAATTGAAAAAGTAAATCATCTCGAGCAACATCGTCAGATTCTAGCTATTAGTCGTGTTGAGGCACGTATTGCAGCCTACCTGATGATGTTACAGCAAGAACAAAATCAAAGTGACATAACAATGCCTTATAAATTAAAAGAGTTAGCGACCTATTTAGGAACGACACCTGAAACAATTTCACGCAAGTTGAAATTGCTAGAACGTCACCAACTGGTTGTTAGAAATCATATGCATATTAAGCTTTTGAATATACCGGCGTTACAAGAGATGTATTTATAAAATAAAAAAACCGCTATTTAGCGGTTTTTTGTTGGCATTAAAAATCATAATCATCTTCAACCATTGGTTCAGCAGTACCCATTAAGTAACCAGCACCAACTTGTGAGAAGAAATCATGGTTTGCAGTCTCACTAGAGATGCCATTCATCACAATCGGATTAATATCTTCTAGTGAAATGTCTGGATAACGCGAGTCAAATCCCATATTTTGTAGTGATTTATTGGCATTGTACTTAACAAATGTTTTGACTTCTTCGGCCAAACCAATCTTGGCATATAAGTCATCTGTATAAGCAAATTCATTTTCTAACAAGTCATCAAGAACAGGGTACATCCAATCCGTCAGCTTTTTTTGTTCTGGCTCAGATAACTGTTGGTATCCGAGTTTGAATTTGTAGCCAAGATAAGTCCCGTGGACAGATTCATCACGAATGACTAATTTAATAATTTCAGCTAAATTAGCTAGTTTATTGTTACCCAAATACCATAATGGTGTAAAAAAGTTACTATAATATAGAATACCTTCCAGGAAGACACTGGCAATTTTTTGTTGTAAGCCATCTCCGGTTTTATAAATTTCGTTAACGACTTGTGCTTTATACTGCATTCTTTCGTTATTGTTCATCCACGAATAAATGGCATCGATATCTTTGCGCACGTTCAAAGAAGTTAAAATAGTGCCGTAGCTCTTTGCATGAATCGACTCCATTAATAAGAAGTCATTAAGTACAGCTGTTTCTTTACGTGTTAACACATCATCACGCATAACATGACAGCCAGCTTCAGATTGTAGTGTGTCTAATAGTGCAAGACCACCAACTGCTTTTTTGACCACATCGCGCTCATCGTCAGTGAGACTTTGCCAATCTGACATATCTTGAGAAACTGGTACACGTGTATCTAGCCAAAACTGGGCAGTTGCCTTATCCCAAACAAATTCATCTAATTCATCTTCAATGTCATCCCAGTTAATTGCTGTATAATTTTTTGCCATCTTATCGTTATCCCCCAATTTTAAAAATTGTAATCTTGACTATCCATATTTTCAGTATTATGTTGTGCAACCGTATACTGACTGGCATCATGCGTAAATTGATTTTCATCGACAACTTGTGCATTGATTTTGGTATAAGTTGTACTTGGCGTTGTTGCTTTGAATACCAAAGCCATGGTATTTTCCAAACCTAATAGTGTCAATGTCCGGTCAATACCCAATTGCAATAGCGATAAGACGTCATTTTGATATTGGTTTTCCCAACTATTAGCCGTTAAACGTGCGGTTTCTTGTGTTAAAATACTTTGCAAAACTTGGGTAACTTTATCTTGAATATGTGCCTGTTGTGTCGGTGTGGCCTCGTTAAAGTTCAACTTGAATTTATGACCGGTATAGATGGCTGCAATAGCATTGTCACGGATAATCAGTTCGCCAATGAAAGTGATATTTTTTAAATCATAAGCTTGTGATAATTCAAAAAGATCAAAAAGATGAACATACGTCAGACAAGTTGTGATGATGACGTTAGCGGCTTGCTTTTCTAGTACATTATCGCTGTCATACATGTTACGTAGTGTCGCAATCATAGCCTGTAGTTGTGGGTTTTCACCAGCATTTTTAAATAATGTTTTGACCACTGCTTTATCTTGAAAGGCTAACAGGATAGTACTCATACTTTTAGCATGTACTGATGCCATGAATGTCATGTTATTAAAGACAGAAGACTCTTCTTGTGTTCTTCTGTTTTTTTGTAATGTTGGTAAACTGATTTCTGATTGGAAACTTTCTAGTGTGGCTAAATCAGCCAATGATTGTGCTAATGCGTCGTGTTCATCTTGTGCTAATGCTTCCCATCCTGTTTTATCTTCAATGACAGGGACTCGAGTATCTAGCCAAAAATTAGCAACCATTTGCTGCCAAGTATATTGATCAAGTGTATCTTCAATTTCATTCCAGTTAATAGCACGGTAGTATAAATAATCCTTCATATCTTATCTCCTCATTAAATCATGCACGATTCACATTCGTTAGCAGTGTGTATTTCTAAATCATTAGTAAATGTACGCACATAGTAAAGTGAGCGAATGCCTTTACGCCAAGCATAGTTGCGCAAATGATTGAGATCACGGGTTGTCATCGTTGGATTATCATCATTCTTCCATTCGTATAATCCCTTTGGCAAAATTGAACGCATGAAGAGTGTTAAGCTCATACCTTGATCAATGTGTTTTTGAGCAACTGCATAAGTATCAATAATCTTACGTTGATCCATTTCGTAGGCAACTTGATAGTAGGGCATTGTTTTATTAGAAAGATAAGGTGCCGGATAGAAAATAGCGCCAACTTTCTCTTCCTGACGATGCTCCACAAGCTGTGTAATGGGGTGCAATGATGCACTTGTCTCATTGATATAGGCCGTTGAACCATTGGGCGCAACTGCTAGGCGATTACGGTGATATAAACCATATTGCTGTACATTTTGTTTTAACGTTTGCCAATCTGCAATGGTTGGTAATTGGATATTTTTAAAGATTTCTGCTACTTGATTAGACTTAAATGTAAATGGTTTTTGGAGATATTGATCGAAATAACTACCATCGGCGTATGTCGACTTTTCAAAGTCTTTGAACGTCGTTTGTTTTTCCTTAGCAATTTCATTACTAGCGACCAATGAGTAATAATTAAGTGCTAAGAAGTAAGCATCTGTAAATTCTAATGCTTCGGGAGAACCATACATGATTTCATGGCAAGCCAGTGCTGTATGCAAGCCCATCGCTCCTAAGCCAATTGTATGGTATAAAGCGTTACCTTTTTGAATCGTTGGGACTTCTTCAATATTGGTATGATCTGTCACCGTTGTTAATCCCTTAACCGCATTGATGATTGATTGACCAAAATCAGGTGCCGTTAACATATTTTGAATATTTGTTGACCCTAAGTTACAGCTAATATCCGTCCCAACTTGGTCATATGACAAGTCAATATTGAGTGTTGAAGGTTCTTGTGGCTGCAAAATTTCACTACACAAATTACTCATGATAATTTTACCGGTTACCGGATTATAGCGATTAGCAGTATCAATATTGAGAATATAGGGATAACCAGATTCTTGTTGTAGTCGTGAAATTTCTTGTTCTAATTCACGCGCATTAATTTTAGTTTTGCGTATTTCGGGGTTGTTAACTAAATTGTCGTATTCCTGAGTGATATCAATATATGAAAAAGGCTTGTGATAATAACGCTCAACATCATAAGGGCTAAACAAATACATGGGTAAGTTTGTTTTGAGTAGTTCATAATATTTATCTGGTACAACAAGCCCTAGCGACAAGGTCTTAACTCTGATTTTCTCATCAGCATTTTCTTTTTTAGTGGACAAGAAAGAGAGAATATCTGGATGAAATACATTTAAATAAACAACGCCAGCACCATTACGTTGACCTAATTGATTACTGTAGCTAAAGGAGTCTTCTAATAATTTCATAATAGGTACGACACCCGAAG
This sequence comes from Leuconostoc fallax, assembly GCF_004354645.1. Lineage (NCBI taxonomy): Bacteria > Bacillati > Bacillota > Bacilli > Lactobacillales > Lactobacillaceae > Leuconostoc > Leuconostoc fallax. The sequence goes on from NZ_PUFI01000005.1 coordinate 121,341, forward strand.
ACAAATTTTCAATATGACGAATGGGATCGCCCGCAGCACGCATATTGGATAGGTTAACGCCAACACCACCACCTAAACGTGAGAGTTGCAAAGCTGAATTGACACCACGGCCGACACCCAACATTGAGTCATCCATGTCGATTAAGAAACAAGAGACCATCTCACCACGACGTTTTCTACCTGCATTTAAAAAAGTTGGTGTTGCTGGTTGGTAGCGTTGCGTAATGAGTTCTTCAGCCATAGCTAATGCTAACGTTTTATCACCATTACCAAGATACAGTGCATTTAGTGCAACACGATCAGCATAGTTTTCTAAGTAATATTGATTGTCATCGGTTTTTAGAGCAAATTGATTATAAAATTTATAGGCGCCTAAAAAGCTCTTGAATTGAAAATGAAATTGATTAATCCTATCAAAAAGTGCTGTGATAAAAGAAAAATCAAAGTTAAAATCAGTATCGCTATTTTGTGGAGATACTGGATATTTTTGAAGCAAGGTTTCATCAATATAATCATGGTCGATCAAAAAATGGAGCTTTTCTTTTAAGCTGGTAAACGCCATGGTTTTCGGTGCAATTTCTTCCTTCAGAAAAGCTTCTAAAGCTTCTTTGTCTTTATATAAAGGAATTTGATGATTTTCGGGGATATTTAATTCGTTGTTTAAATAAAAATATGTTTTCTTAATGTGTTGCTTTGTGTTTGTCAAAATACAACGGCCTCCATAATGATTAATTCGTTTGTTTTAAATTGATGATTGTATTGGTAATACGTTCAATATCATATTTATTGCCTCTAAGTTCAAACTCATCTAATACTGGAAATGAGAATTGTTCAGCATATTGCTTGGCTGTTAAGGCAAATTGCTTATTGAAATTACGGTTACCACTACCGATAATGCCTTGGCAAAGGCGATAGTTATCGTGATACGCCAAAAAATGGCGTAGTTTGTCTGTTAAAATTTCTTCAAAGCCATTATCAGTACCATTGCCACCCTTAAGATAGGTTGGTAATATCGCAATAAACGGTCTTGTGACAGTATAAAAATCATCAACAAACTTGACATTAACGAGTTGCATATCAGATGAAGCTTGATTGATATCAGTAAGGTGATGTGCCAAGCGTTTAACAAAAATATCGGTATTACCACTAAGGCTTATATAAATAATATCTAGACTTTCAGTCACTAATATTCTCCTATTCGACATATATATATGATTAAATTAGTGCTGTAAACGGCCGTTGTTTTGCACCACATCATTATGGCATTGGGTATAATTTGTTTGCAATGACATTATAAGTACTTGAAGTTGAGTTTATCGACTATAGCGCGACTGCTGTGTTTTTAATAAATAATATTTAAGGGTTCTCATGATACCGGCGTTTAATTTTAGTTAACTAGCGCAGTTTGCGTGTCCATTATCTAAATTATTATTCTGGTGGTAGATGTCATGAAACGTCATCTCATCTTGATAATAAGGGTATATATAACATTAAAAAAATCAACGCTAGCATTTTGGCGATAACATGCATGCTTTACTGAGCCGCTAGGTACAATGACAGGTGTCATGAAATAGATGAGAAAATGATTAAAATAAGCGGGGGAATTGACTTGATTGATATACTTAATTTTTATATTATGGGATAATAATATATTTTGATTATCAGCATTTATCATGCAAATTATGAGGATGACAATGAAATACAAAACAGAACTTGGTGCAACAATTAAAGATGTTAATCGACAGACAAACAAGGTTTTCAGTAAATCTTTTTATAAAATGCAAGAATTTAAAAAATTTTTGTTGAGCGGTAGCCTACTTGGAACAGCAATTGGTGTTGTTATTGGTGCAAGTTTTTCTGGCTTTGTTAAGGCGTTCGTTTCATTGATATTTGGTATTTTTTCTTTTTTGACGACCGCCATTTTTGGTAAACAGCATGAGATGAAGTGGCATATTATTCCCCTTGAAGAATTTTTACAATCACTAGGTTCGTTACTTTTAATTGCTGGTGCAGTATTTTTCTTTCTACAACTTGTTAATAATATTTTGGCAAAAGATAAGACCGAACGATTTGGATATGATGCACGTTTAGAGGAAATATCACAACTGCATCAAGAGCAAAAAGAAACAAATGCATTATTGAAACAACTTATTGAACAAAATCAAACAAAAGGTGACTGAATGATGGTGCAGTATTTAAGAAAAAGTACATTAACAGATCTACCAGAGATGCTTGCTATTTATGCAGCAGCAAAACAATATTTGCATCAGCAGCAGATTGACCAGTGGCAAGATGGATATCCAGATGAAGAAAGTATTAAGGCCGATATTATACAACAGCGTAGCTACGTACTGATTTGTGACACACGTATTGCAGCGGTAGGTGTTTTAGCAACACAAGGGGATCCGACTTATGCAGCAATTGATGGACAGTGGTGTTCTAGTTCCCATCAAGCTTATGTTGCAGTACATCGAACGGCGGTATCTGAGCAGTTTCGCGGTCAACATTTAGCGCAAATACTGATGAGTTCATTAATGACGATAGCGTATCATGATGGTTTTAAGGATATTAGAATTGATACACATCCTGACAATTTGGGGATGCAACATGTCATTCAAAAAAGTGGTTTTGACTATCGTGGTATTGTATGGCTCAATGGTGATTCAGGAAATAGCCGTAACAAAAGATGGGCTTATCAAATTGTATTACCATAGATATGTCATTTTCAGTTGACGGCAGGTTCTTTTTTGTATAGACTTACTAAATAATAGCTTGAGAACTAAATAGATGGATCAACATGAACTATCAACCTTTTACTGACATTAAGGGCCTAAGAAATAGCTGATAATAGCTATCTCTTCGGCTTTTTAAATTGCTCATGAGGATGAGGTAATGTGATAAGAAAGGACAATGAAGCGGACAATATTGTTTAGTGGATTTTAATATGAGGTGAAGTATGAAGACGAAGCAGTGGGCAATTGGTATTTTAATATTAAGTAATTTTTTGATTTGTCTGGGGATCAGTATGGTCATTCCAGTCATTCCGTATATCAAAAATTTATTACATTTAACAGCAACGGATATGGGAATTATGAATGCTTTGTATGCCTTTGCTCAATTTTTGGCTTCACCACTAGTTGGCCGTATTTCTGATCGTATTGGGCGTAAGCAGATTATTATATTTGGCTTGTTACTATATGCAATATCAGAGGTGATTTTTGCTCTGGGAAATACGTTGGCAATGCTAAACATCTCAAGAATTGTCGGGGGTATCTCAGCAGCTATGGTCATCCCAACATCAATGGCCTTGGCTTCTGATTTAACAACGATGAAGCAACGCGCTAAAGTGATTGGTTGGTTATCAGCCGCCTTTAGTGGTGGCTTGATTTTAGGTCCTGGTATTGGTGGCGTACTGGCACGCATTGATTATAAATTACCTTTCTGGGGCGCAGCAGTTTTAGGGTTGATCAGTGCCATCGTAGCATTGACGGCATTATCTAATGCACCAATTTCTGAAGATGAAGCACAAGCACAGAATCAAGGTCCCCAATTAGGTAGTTGGGCGGTTATGAAGTCATTTCCGACATCGCTGCTTTTATTATTCTTCATGATTTTAGTGTCATCCTTTGGATTAGCTGGTTTTGAAGGCGTATATAGTATTTATGTCAATAGTGTGCATCATTTTGACTTAGATGATATTGCGATTGTGTTAGTTTTAAATGGTATTATTTCGTTGATTGCCCAAGTTGTGTTCTTTGAACCGTTGGTGAATCGTTTTAAAGAAAGCCGAATTATTCAGTTTTGTTTCTTTTTCGGTTTTATAGGCGTTGTCTTAATTGTTTTTGTTCATGCGAAGTGGTCCGTTATCGTGGCTACACTAATTGTCTTTACTGCATTTGACTTGTTACGGCCAGCAATTACAACCTTGATTACTAAGATGGCGGGTCGCCAACAAGGTCTGGTGAGTGGTATTAACATGTCATTAACGAGTGTTGGTAATGTTGTGGGGCCGATTATGTCGGGGATGCTACTAGATGTTAATCAGCATTATGCTTACCTTGTGGTCGCTGTTATTTTGCTCATTTCGTTCTTTATTGCGTTTTCCATTCGTGACAGACGCATATTTGCGCACTAATTTCACTTTGCTTTTGATGTTGTGACATGATAAAATGCTATTGATATCAAAGAGGTTGCGACTGACAACAGTAATATTATTGAGTGAACCAATCACGCAGAAGTAATATGAAAGGGGAAGTTGCCGAAAGTATGAATTGGTAGTTCATATTTGGGCTAATCGTTAATAGCGGTTGGACTGTCACAAGTGATTGTGGTGCGCTTTGCTAAAAACGTGAACAACGATTTTGGTAGCCTCTTGATGAATGCAAGAGGTTTTTTTATTGCCCTTTTTGACAAAACTTAAATAAAACGTATGCATCGATCATACGTCATAGGAGTAACAATGAGTGAAAATAAAATGAAACGTGGACTGAAAACACGTCACGTTTCCATGATTGCATTAGGCGGTTCAATTGGAACAGGATTGTTTGTTGCCTCAGGTGCAACTGTAGCCCAGGCTGGCCCAATGGGTGCAATGGTAGCCTACATTGCGATGGGCGTCATGGTTTATTTCTTGACAACAAGTTTAGGTGAAATGGCGACTTATTCACCAACATCTGGTAGTTTTTCTGATTATGCCGGCCGTTATGTTGATCCAGCATTGGGGTTTGCAATGGGCTGGAACTATTGGTTTAACTGGGCGATTACCTTAGCTGTTGATATCGTAGCTGTAGGATTGGTGGCTAATTTTTGGTTCCCTGATATACCGAGCTGGATTTTTTCATCTACCGCTCTGGGTCTAATTTTTCTTATTAATCTATTCTCAGTTGGTGCTTTTGGTGAGACAGAATTTTGGCTTTCCATGATTAAAGTGATTACAATTATTGCTTTCTTGTTAATGGGTGTTGCGACAATATTTGGTGTGATTCATTCAAATATCGATGTAATGAAAAATTTGAGTGTTGGACAACACGGGTTCGTTGGTGGTTGGCAGGCAGTTTTGTCGGTCTTCATACTAGCTGGTTTCAGTTTCCAAGGTACTGAATTAATTGGTATTACTGCTGGTGAAGCACAAGATCCCAATAAAAGTATTCCCAAAGCCATTAATCAAGTTTTTTGGCGGATTTTACTATTTTACATCTTTGCGATCTTTGTGATCAGCGCCTTGGTCTATTATCAAGATCCACGTCTATTAAGTGCTTCAACAGAAAACATTGCAGTATCACCATTTACAATTGTCTTTAAGAATGCAGGTATTGCCTTTGCCGCCAGTTTAATGAATGCAGTGATTTTAACATCAATTATTTCGAGTGCAAATTCTGGTTCATATGCCTCAACACGTATGTTATACGCAATGGCGTTGAAGGGTGAAGCACCTAAGATTTTCGCTAAAATTTCAAGTCGTGGTGTGCCGGTCCCAGCACTTATTATGACAACATCTATTGGATTATTAGCTTTTGTGGCTAATGCTAAAGGTGGCGCCGTAGCTTATACTTGGTTAGTGAGTGCAAGTGGATTAACCGGTTTTATTGCTTGGGTTGGTATTGCAATTTCACATTATCGCTTCCGACGTGCTTATATGAAGCAGGGTAAGCGCCTAGAAGATTTACGATATAAGGCAAAATGGTTCCCCTTTGGCCCATTACTTGCTTTGATTATTTCAATCGGTGTGATTGTTGGTCAAGATCCGCATAGTTTTACGACGCTTAACCTTGAAAAGATTGGCTTAACTTATCTGAGTGTGCCATTGTTTATTATTTTGTATGTCACATATAAGATTCGGCATCGTACCAGATTAATTAAATTAGAAGATGTTGATTTAACACCACAAGGACATGACTAAAGTAAAAAGCATAACAGCGCAATGCTGCTATGCTTTTTTTTATTGACCTTTTGTATTTGTAAACGTTAAACTGTAAATAGATTAAATGAAGATTAAATGGAAGAGGCATATGGCTAACAAGCAAGAATGGATTGAATATTTTGAATTAATGCATCATCGCCAACCAACAGCGGATGAAATTTTGGCAGCAATTGAAGCGGGTGATATCAGCCTTAGTCATTCAAAAGTGGCTAATAGTGCGACAACACAACGTGAGCTTTCTCAGGATGTGAATCATGCTTATTCAACAGCTAAACAGCATGCAGGTAATTATTTTGTATGGCTAAAGGATCGTATGATGATGCCGTCCAAGCATGCAATGCTAGACGAGCAGTTCTCGGCTACCTTTTTATGGATCACATATGCATTGGCAAGCTTAGTTGCTGCGTTAACTGTTTGGAATTTTTGCCGTCGTATTGTCAATGCGGCTGCAGCAACAGTTGGCTCCTTTACTGGTACCAGCGATAGTTTGGTTCATGCTGCTAGCCAGTATTTAACATCGGGATTATTAATGCTTTGGATTACATTTGCATTGATTTATTTTGCGGGAGTGCCAATACTAGCCTGGACAACTAAAGTCACTTATCGCTTTTATGATGCGTTGATGCGCTATCTTAATTGGTTTGCGATTGTATTAGGTATTAATATTGTTGCTTTTATTGCATCGTTTTTGATACCGATTACACCGTCAACATTAAATAGTTTAGATAATATGGATAGTGCGATTTATTTCTTAATTGCAACTGTTGGACTGGTGACATTCTTGCTGACTTTAAGTAGTAGTATTTTGGCTATTGGTCAATTTACTTTAGTTAATGCGGCCAACAAGCTTGAAGGCAAAGTTGATACGTTATGGTGGCAATTATGCCAACAAATTGGCACAGGTATCTTAAGTTATTTGATTATTCGTTTTATTGTGGCACCAATGTTTAAAAGTTTGTTTGCAGGATTGGATTTCTAGGAGAATCAAATGACGACAAAAGAAGAATGGCTTAACAACTTTAAAGCAGAGCATGGTCGTGAACCGACAATAGAAGAATTTAGTGCGGCTAAAGCACAACAGTTTAGCACACAAGAACGCGATGATCATCATACAAATGATATAGCACAACAATGGGCACAGCAATTTGAGCAAGAAAATGGTCGACGACCATCAATGCAGGAATTTTCAGCGGCTAAACAGAATGATTTTCAAAAAACAACATCACAAGCTACTGAAAAGCAATCAGCAACAATCGTCTCACGCCCAACGCCACCTATGTCAAAAGGTAAAAAAATAACTTTGATTGTTGTCGCAATCGCAGTGGTTGCCATCATTGCTGGGTACCTTATTGGTAATCATTATTATTCAAGATCAAGTAGCATGGAACGTGCGGTTAAAACGCTTAAAAGTTATGATACCAGTGAATACGCGCAACAAATGGTGTGGTCTGATACACATAAGCGTGTCACTAAAAGTGATTTACAACCGATGGTACAGTATTTGTCTAGTGAAAAGATGAGTGATGCAGCGCTTCGCTCTTGGATTTCAACTGGTACAGATGGTTTAACATTACAAAACAATGGGCATAAGTTCTTAATATTCCCAAATTATCAACTGACAGCCAAGCCAGTTAATATTCATCTCACAACAAACCATAAAGATATTAATATCGGTCTCAATGGTAAAAAGTTACTCACAACGGATTCTGACGGGTATGCGACAACCTTGAAACATCAAATACCAGGTGAATATAATTTCACAGCAACAGGCTCAATTAATGGCGGTAGTGTTAAGACGAGCAACACGAATTTTATTGGTGGTAGCCAAGAGAAAAACGTTGACCTCAGTATTACCTTTATTAGTTTTACGATTGAGTCTAACTTAGAAGGTGGTGACGTTTACGTTGGTAACAATAAAATTGGGATGATTGAAAATGGTAAAGCCAACGTTAATCATGTGGCAGTAAGTAAGGGTGCTAATGTTTATGTGCAAAAGCAAGTTGGCAGTGACACTTTACGCACAAAATCAACGCCCCTGACAGATGTCAATGATGATGATTATTTGACATTGGATGCGGAAGGGCTTTTAACACAAACCGACGCAGATAGCTTAATTTCTGATATGTCATCGCTCATGAATAGCTATGCATCAAATGAAAGTGATCCTAGTGATGCGGATACTGTTTTCACTGGTGGTGTTCAAAACAAAGGTTATCAAGATTTTAAGAAGATGATTCAACATAATTTGCATGATTCTAAGCGTAATGCAGATTCGATTTCATTTAGTGATACTTCTGTGCAAAAAGTTGAACCAACAGGTAAAGCAGCAGCAAATGTTGTTTTCCATATCAAGTATGATTTCTATTATTCTTCTGATACAGATGATGATAACGACACCTATGGGGATATGTATCAAACCTTCGAATTAATTGCCCATACTGTATATAATAAGTCCAAAGATAAGTGGCAAATTGATAGCATTGATCCAAATCAAAAGAAAATTTCTGAAGATGATAACGTCAACTAAAAGTGGCTAAGGCTACTTTTTTATTGTAATCCTTGCTATCTGGGGCTGAACCATTTTTGACGAAGAAGATATGAGATTGTGAGACAATTGTATTGTGAATACATACACATGATATATTTGTTATACTATATATCGTTATAAATCGAGACAACACAGGAGAAAAACATGATTGTATTATCCGGTACGATTGGTGCGGGGAAAACAAGTTTGACAGAATTATTGGCAAATCATCTAGGTTCGCAAGCTTTTTATGAAAGTGTGGATGATAATCCAATTCTGCCGTTATTTTATGAAAATCCTAAAAAATATGGCTTCTTACTACAAATTTATTTCTTAAATAAGCGATTGGAACAAATTAAGCGGGCACAAGAAAATCAATTGAATGTCTTAGATCGTTCGATTTTTGAAGATTCACTTTTATTTAAACTGAATGCTGATTTGGGTCGTGCGACACAGACTGAGGTAACAATCTATGATTCATTAGTGAATAATATGATGATGGAATTACCAACGACTGTATCAAAAGATCCAGAATTATTAATCCATGTTCGCGTTAGTTTTGATACAATGCTACAACGCATTAAAAAACGTGGTCGTGCTTTCGAACAAATTGAAAATGACGCTAGTTTGTATCGTTATTATGAAGAGCTCAACCAACGTTATGATCATTGGTTTGAAAATTATGATCGTTCCGAAAAAATGCAAATTGACGGCGATCGTTTTGATTTTGTTGAGAGCGAAGAGGCACGCCATAACGTTATCGATATGATTGATACTAAATTATCGGAAATTAGACAAAAATAAAAAGGTTGAGACGCTTAGGCGTCTCAACCTTTTTATTTTAGAACAGTTAACATCATATTTTGAAAATCTTTAACAAAACGATCAGTGTCAACCAGAACCGCTGCTTTAGATGTCGTAGGGGCTAATAATTGTGTCTTGTCACCAATGGTACGCCCGTAGTCGCCGTTTTCTGTATTGTAGGTCACACGCATATTCAGCGGTAATCCCGTAATATATGTTGGGTCTATGCTCACTGCTACCGCCAAAGGATCATGCAACGCAGCGCCACGTTTATCAATATCGAGATTATAATAAGCATCGATATAGAAATCCATTAAGCTAGCAAACTTCTCACCCGCTTCAGAATTAAGGTGGCGCCATTCGGCTGTTTCGTTTTTAGTTAAGAGTGTACGTAAAGTAACATCTAGACCAACCATTGTTAAGTTCTTTTGATGTGTAAAGACAAAATCAGCTGCTTCTGGATCTTGGTGGATATTGGCTTCTGTAAATGGTGTAACGTTACCAGGTACAGTTAATGCGCCGCCCATCAAAGTTGTTTGTCCGATTAATTCAGCAACTTGATTATCTTTTTTAATCGCCGCTGCTAAGTTGGTTAGAGGACCAGTAGGGACAAGAATTAAGTCTTCGTGGTAATCATGTGCTGCTCTGATTAAGAAATCAACGCCAGTTTCTTTTTCAACCTGTCGTGGTGAAGGGGTTAATGTGACATCACCGATACCATTTTTACCATGAATTAACTGAGAAATGTTCATGACATCAAAATGGTCTGTGGTGCTAGAATGACTTTCACCAATGAATACAGGGACATCATCTGCACCTAGTAAATGTAATAAGTCAAGAGAATTTTGAGCAGCGATATCAACTAGTGTGTTGCCATAACTTGAAATGATACCAATAAGATCTACTTCTGGCGCCCCAACTGCATAAGCAAGGGCTAATGCATCATCAACGCCTGTATCTAAGTCTAAAATCATTTTGTATTTTGCCATGAATTTATTAAGGTGCTGCTTGCAGCACAATTCTCCTTTAATTAATAATTCTATTATAAAACAATATCTGCCTTTATCGTATAATAATGAAGTAAAGGAGGGACGATAAATGCAAGAATATGATATTGCCATTATTGGTGGCGGTCCAGTCGGTATGTTTGCTGCTTTTTATGCTGGATTAAGAGATACAAAGGCAGTTTTAATTGAAAGTATGGCGACTTTGGGTGGTCAAGTAAGTGCTTTATATCCTGAAAAGCATATATTTGATGTTGCGGGTTTTCCAAATATTAAAGGTCGGGATTTAGTGGAACAACTCACCCAACAAATGGCTAAGTTTCCAATAGAAGTTTTAACACACACAACAGTTAGTGATGTGGTCAAACAAGATGAACGTTTTATCATCACAACAAATCAATCAATGATTGTGGCTAAAAGTATTATTGTTGCAACGGGTAAGGGTGCTTTTGAACCCCGTAAAATGCAAATTGAAGGCGTTGAGCCATTGGTTGGACATGGTGTACATTATTTTGTCCCTAATCCTGAGCAATTTCGAAACCATGATATTGCGATTGCTGGTGGTGGTGATTCAGCTGTTGATATGGCGGTTATGCTTAATGAAGTGGCAAATCAGACAACAATTATACATCGACGCGAACAGTTTAGAGCGATGGAACAAAGCGTTAAAGCGTTAAATGCAAGTGATATTGATCAAGCAACGCCAAGACGAGTGGTTCAAGTGATGCCCACAGTCAGCCAAAAGCTCGAAATTACTTTGGCGCATGTTAAAAATCCTGATGATATTCAAACGATTGTTGTAGACGACTTAATTATTAATTATGGTTTTATTTCTGAAAATAAAACGGTTTTGGGCTGGCAAGCGCAACCAGAAAGTGTCATGCAAGGGATGATTGTAAATCAGGAAATGGCAACAAATATTCCGGGTTATTTCGTTATCGGGGATGCAAATTACTATGATGGTAAGAATGATTTGATTGCAATTGGCTTTGGTGAAGCACCGGCCGCCATTAATGCGGCAATCCGTTTCTTTGATCCACATCGTGGTGGACCCGGACATTCAAGCGCAATGTCACTATAATTCTAGTAAATAGAATAAAAGTGTATGCTATACTAGACTTTAACTACATAAAAAGCGATAAGTAAGGGGTGGATTTAGTGGCATTTTTAGAGTTATCAGCAATACATAAATCATATTTTTTGGGTAAGGAAGAATTTCCTGTCCTTAAAGGTATTGATTTGAAGTTTGAAAAGGGTGAATTTGTTTCTATTTTAGGTGAGTCAGGTGGCGGAAAGTCAACATTGATGAATATCATTGGTGGCTTGGATCGTAACTTTGAGGGAACTGTTACGGTTAATGGCAATCTGTTAGATCATAAGCAAGAGAAACAATTGGATCTTTATCGTCGCCAAACGGTAGGCTATATTTTCCAGAGTTTTAACTTAATTAATTACCAAACGAACTTGGAAAACGTTTTAACAAGCTTAAACATGACGAAGTTGTCTAGTGCTGATCGTAAGAAAAAGGCAACTGAATTACTCGATAAGGTTGGCTTGGCTGAACATATGCACAAGTATCCAAGCCAACTATCAGGGGGTCAAAAGCAACGTGTTGCCATTGCGCGTGCTTTGGCCTCATCTCCTGATGTCATTATTGCCGATGAGCCAACTGGTGCGTTAGATTCTGTTAACACACGCGAAGTATTAGAATTATTAGAAGACATCGCTAAAGATGGTAAGTTAGTCATTGTGGTGACACATTCTCAGGAAGTTGCCAACTATGGTACGCGTATTTTGCATATGGCTGACGGTAAAATTGATAATGAAAAGAGTTTGAAGCCTAAATTTGAATTACCAGCGCATCAAGATAGGATACCTTCTCGTCCTTTGTCATCAAAAACACTATGGCAAATGGCTTTTGATCACTTGCGTTTCAATAAACTACGTAACTTCTTGATTACTTTAGGTTCAGCTATTGGTATTTTTTCTGTTATCTTATTCCTTGGATTAGGTAATGGTATTAAAGGATATATTAACGATCAAGTCACACAGTTGGCTAATCCTAATTATCCGACTGTTATGCGTAATGTGACTGAAGATAAGGATGCGCCGGCTTCTCAGCGGATGCAAGAAACATCACAAGCAATGGCAACGGATTATAACGCTGCAACATTACCTGACAACTATATTGATCGTTTACAAAAAGTAAATCATATTGATAAGGTAGAGCGTGGTTATCAATTTGGTAATGTGACGTTTACGTATGGTAAGCAGAAAACACAAGGCGCACAAATTCAAACTTGGACGTCTGCCTTTTCAAGCAAGAGTATTAAGGCTGGTCACAAACCAGGTCACAATGAATTAGTTATTGATAAGACTTTTGCTCAACAAATTGATAGTGATAACTGGAAGAGCTTAATTGGTAAAGAAGTATCATTTTCATACTTTGCCTTTAATAAAGACAATCAACCTGTCCAAATTAAAGATAAGTTGAAGGTTGTAGGTATTGCTGAAGGTGGACAATCAGGTGCCATTTATAGCATGAGTTTTGACACGGTTAAAGACCAATTAGCAAAAGCTAAGGCAACAACAGATCCAACATATGCCACAATTGGCATTGACGATGCTGAAAATGTAAAGTCAGTTGTGAAGAAAGTCAATCAGATTGAAATTGATGGTAAGCGTGCTTTTGTCGGCATGTCAATCGGTGATATTCTCGACACGATTAACACCATTACAAGTCTCGCTTCGTATGTCTTAGCTGCTATTGCTGGTATTTCCTTACTTGTTTCAGCAATTATGATTATCGTGACAACGTATATGTCTGTTGCAGAACGTACAAAGGAAATTGGGGTATTGCGTGCCTTAGGTGCTCGTTCTAAAGATGTTCGTCGCTTATTTACAAATGAGAGTCTGTTGATTGGCTTGATTTCAGCGGTATTAGGTCTTGTTGCAGCTTATGCAGGACAAGCACTAATGAATGTTGCCTTGTATAATTTGATTAAATTTAACATTGTACAGGTATCTATTGGTAATGTGATTTTCGCGATTGTTATTAGTTTGTTAATTGCATTGCTGGCTAGCTTAGTGCCATCACGTAAGGCAGCTAAGTTGAATACCATTGATGCTTTGGCCGCGGATTAATATTCTGTCTTAAATATTTAATGAATGCTACGTTGTTTAACGACGTAGCATTTTTTATTTCGTTGTCAATATTTGCTATACTGGAAAGAAATGATGAATATTTAAAAAGTAAGTGACTGGAGAACACATGTCATATTTAGCAATTGTTGATTTAGGTAGCAACTCTTTGCGAGTTGTTGTTGAAGAGATACATGATGATGGCACTCATGATGAAATTATGCGTGAAAAGCAGGATACTAGAATTGCACAAGGCATGGGCGAGGAATTATTGCTAAAAGAAGAACCAATTATGCGCACTATTCGTGCCCTAAAAGCGTTCCAAAAGCTTTATGCACATTATCAGCCGCTTACTGTTAAGGCAATTACGACTGCTGCTGTGCGTATGGCGCACAATCAGGCGATGTTTTTATCACGTGTAGCACAAGAAACCGGTATTATGTTTGAAGTACTAACTGGTGATCAAGAAGCTTACTATGATTATCTTGGTGTTGTGACAACATTAGATGTCCAAAATGCGACAATTTTAGACACCGGAGGGGCTTCTGTGGAATTAATTCCAGTTGCAGGTGGTCGTCATTTAGCGACCGTTAGCTTGCCATTTGGTGCAGTGAGCCTATCCGAGCGTTTTCATCTGGAAAATCAAGCGCAGTTGAATGATATATCTGCTGCCTGTGGTTATATTTTGTCACAATATGCTACATTACCATGGCTAGCGCATCAAAAAGGATTACCGGTAATTTTATTAGGTGGTGCTAATCGGTCATTAGCCAGAATGTCACGGCAACAATTTGGTGAGGAAAATATTGAACAAATTCATGGTTATGAATTACCATTTGAAACAGTAGAATTGATTTTTGATGCGCTATGCCAGTTATCACGATATGAACGTGAGAATATTGTTGGTTTAGAGAAATCACGCGCGGATATTATTGTTAGTGGCCTTTTACCATTAGTCAACTTAATGCGGACATTACAATCACCTAAAGTTATTTTTTCAGAAAGTGGGGTTAGAGAGGGCATTATTGCTGAATTACTCTCTTATCGACATGAGTGAATTAAAATTTTACGAGTTAACGCCTAATCAACGATTAGAAACTTTGAACTTACCCGAAAATGTCATGATGGCACTTAAAAATGCACAAGATTTAGTTTCTGGACAAATTATTGAGAATTATGTGTCAAATTTTACGGTACCGATGGGCATCTTAAAGCACCTATTATTAGATGGTACGGCTTATAACATACCAATGGCTACAGAGGAACCAAGCGTTATCGCTGCAGCCAATCATGGTGCTAAAATGCTAAATGCTGGCGGTGGTGTTCATACTGAATTATTAACTGACAATACCATGATTGGTCAAATTTTAATACATCAGATTACTGATTACACAGCACTGCAAGTATTCTTAACGGCACATCGAGATGAAATATTTGCCAAAGCACAGGCAACACATCCTAGTATTGTGGCGCGTGGCGGTGGTTTGAAAAACATTGAATTACGCATGGTTACTGACAATATGGCAAGCATTGATTGTTTTATTGATACATGTGATGCGATGGGTGCTAATATTGTGAATACCATATTAGCCGGTATTATACCGATTTTTGATATATTTCATACGCAAATTTTAGCTGGTATTTTAAGTAATTACGCAACACAACAACTGGTATCAGCAACCGTCTGCTTACCTTTTTCAGCTGTTGGTGGTCAAGATATCGCTGAGCGTATTGTCGCTATTAATCACTTTGGGCATCACGATGTGTATCGTGCAACAACTGAAAACAAAGGACTATTTAATGGCGCCAGTGCCGTGACATTAGCAAATGGTAATGACTGGCGTGCACTAGAAGCAGCAGGTCATGCCTATGCAGCCAAAACAGGCGGGTATACGGCATTAGCGACTTGGTCAATTGAACAGCAACAGCTTAAAGGAACATTGACTTTACCTGTATCAGTTGGCACTGTAGGTGGTGCGATTTCGGCATTGCCTCAGGCACAAAATGCTTTACGCATTATTGGTGAGCGCGTGAGTGCAAATCAATTACGACGCATGATTGTGGCAACTGGCCTGGCACAGAATTTGGCGGCATTGCGTGCCATTGTTTCAGATGGTATTCAAAAAGGCCATATGCGTATGCAATACCGTGCTTTAGCGCTTCAAATTGGTGCCACACCAGATGAGGTGCCGCAGCTTACTGAAAAATTAACCCAATTGTCGCGCGTTGATACAACTATTGCAACGCAATATTTAAATGAATTGAGAGAGAAATCATGACACCCAATATTCAAAAATTATTAGATACTGTTAATGAAATTTATCCTGGAACGGTTATGGTGAGGGATAGTGCACCAGCATCTGGTCGATTATTAGTAGATCAGATTCATCAATCGGTGCTTGGTGAACGTTTATTAATTGAATTAGAAGATAGTACAGCCGCTGATTTTCAAATTGGTAATGAACTCTTGCAAATGTTGCTCACTTTAAATAACATTATGCCGCAAGTCTTTTTTGCATTATCATTTGATGATGAAGGGCTCGATGATCAATTGATCCAAATTGCGACTCGTTTGCATCATGTCGTATTGCATGCCATTACTTACCAAGAGTTGGCTAAAAAAGGTATTTTAACACGTGAAACAGCTACGGCTTATTTAGCTGGTATTCAAGATAGTCTGACGCCAGAGAATGGTGAATTAGACGATGAAAGTTTGTGGCGACTATTAACATTGCTTGATGCTTTGGTCTTTGCCCAATTCGTACCAGAAAAGTATTTTCTAACAACGCTACAAACAACATATCCAATTGCTTATACGGCAGCTAAGCAGTTAGTAGAACCCATCTTACAGGCAGATGTAACCTCTTCGCGCCAATTACGACGCCAAGTAGTGCAACTCTTTACTCACGTGGACGAAGTGTTGGCAAAGTGGGGAAAGCCAACAATTAATGCCAATGAGTTTGTGACGGTAACAAGTGTGTTGTCAAAGCGCCAGCTCAACCAAGAAGTGAGACAAGTTTTTGATATTTTTCATTCAGAAATGTTGGATTTTCAAACTAAGAAGACAGCATATGTTGGCCTTAATAAGACAGATCGACAGAACAGTTTTGTTCTAACATTTTCTGATGATGAGAGCCAAAAACCCGCTTTCTTTAAGGAAATTTATGCAATGACCGTTGAGGCATTATTTAAAAAACTAGCCCTACCTTATATTGAGCGTTGACCATATATCATATGAAAGAAGCATATAAAATTGTTAGTAACACCAGAGATTCAACAAACTTTTAATCAGTCTAAGCGCATTGTGTTTATGACTGGCGCGGGCGTGTCTACAGCATCAGGTATACCAGATTATCGTTCAAAAAATGGTATTTATAATGGTATTAGCTTGCGACCGGAATACCTTTTGAGTGCAACAGCTTTTGCACGTGAACCAGAAAAGCAGTACCAATTTATGATTGATAATATGTACTTTCCACACGCGCAGCCTAATATCATTCATCAAAAAATGGCAACCTTTGCACAACAAGGGCGCGCTAGGATTGTGACACAAAATGTCGATGATTTACATGTTCAAGCAAACACGCCACAACAACATTTGGTTCGGTTTCACGGATCGTTGTACGATGTGTATGCACCAAAAGATCAAAAACGTACGCCATGGCAAAATTATATGCAATCCATGTATCGACAAGATGGTGCTCTGTTGCGACCCGCGATTACTTTTTACGAAGAGGTCCCCTTTGATGTTGAACAAAGTGTACGCTGGGTTTCAGAGGCTGATTTAATTGTGGTAGTGGGAACAAGTTTTCAAGTATATCCTTTTGCTGGCTTACTACAATATGCACAAAAAGACAGGCCAATTATTGCTATTAATTTAGAATATATTCATACACCATTCCCAGTTCAACAAGTTATTGGGGATGCTGTTGAATTTTTTGAAGAAATTCATGTGTAAAAGCATGAATTTTTTTTCATATTGTAGTAAAGTTAGTATAGAAAGTGAGGGGACGTTATGAATGAACATACAACGCAACATCCTAGCATGAAACAAACACCTTATCTTATCGGTATTTCACTCAATATTTTATTTGTTTTGGGCGAGCTAGTATTCGCTAATATTGCCCATTCTACAGCGCTGTTTGCGGACGCCTTTCATAACTTAAGTGATGTGTTGGCGCTTGTGATTGCTTGGCTAGCAGTTGTTGTTTTTGGTTTAGAAGCAACGAAGCAACATACCTATGGTTGGCACAATGTGTCAATTTTAGCGAGTTTGTTTAATACAATTTTACTGTTATTTGCTGTGATTACGATTTTTTATGAAGGTATTCGTGACCTACTCATGCCGACTGGTGCGCATACTTCCGGTTGGTTGGTCACTATTGTGGCAACAGTTGGTATTATTATTAACTTTTCTACCGCAATGTTATTTAAAGCATCCGGTGCACCTGATGAGCATGGCCACCATCATGGTCAAGATCTCAATGCCAAAACAGCTTATATTCATTTGTTATCTGATGCGGGTGTTTCAGTAGGTGTGATTATCGCTGGTGCCTTGATTCAAATCACGGGTTGGCAATCCATCGATGCCATTGTGTCAATGATTATTGGTGTGATTATTTTGGTCACGTCATGGTCTGTATTCAAGTCAACCTTTAATCTAGCACTTAATGGTGTGCCGGATAATGTTGATTTAGATGCAGTTAAACATTATTTAACTACGCATTCAGGTGTGACACACATTCATGATTTACATATTTGGCCACTTTCAACGACAGAAGCAGCACTAACTGTTCATCTGTCAGTGTCAAATGAGAAATTATCTCAGCAAATTTTAGAAGAAATTTCTCAAGAATTACGTCATACTTACCACATTAGTCATGTCACAATTCAAATTGAAACGAACAAATTTGACCAAAATTGTAATCAAATTTAAGCAATGTTTAAAAAATAGTTGGAATAACTAAAAAAAATTATGATGTCATTAAAATGAAATATTTTAATGAAATCGTTTACAAAAACGTTTAAACCGCTATCATTTTGTCATTATTGAAAAAAAGATCATCCTTTAAAAATGAATTTTTTATTTTGCATCTTGACGTTGAACAATTTACGAGTAACATAAATATAGAACTGGGGCAACAAATAGCCAAGTTAGGTAAAATTCATAAGCTTGCAACAACCAAGTTGCATGAAATTCTTTATGAATCTTATTTAGCACCTGCCTTTAACCAACGGAAGTGTTTAACCAAATTAGACATAATAGGGTAACTATGGTCTTTTTTGCGTTTGAAAAGTGACAATTTACTGATATTGCCCTCCTTTTAACTGCCTGATTTTTGACAGATGAATCTAGCTTTGTTTAATGATGTCCTGAGAGTAATCAAAGGAGAGATAGAATGGAAAATTCTACGACGAGTCCAAAGCATAAATTATTTCAAAATGCTTCGGATGATTTGAGTTTGGGTGATGTAAACAGCTCGATTGAACCACCTAAGAACGGTTCTTTTTTTCAGAAGTTAATGGCCTTTTCAGGACCAGGAGCTTTAGTTGCTGTGGGTTATATGGATCCAGGTAACTGGGTAACATCTGTAGGTGGTGGTGCGCGTTACCACTACGTCCTATTGTCAGTTGTTTTGGTTTCATCATTGATCGCTATGATGTTGCAATACATGGCTGGTAAGTTAGGAATTGTTAAGCAAGAAGATTTAGCGCAAGCAACACGAAATCGTACTAACAAAGCCGGTGGTATCATACTTTGGTTAATGACTGAAGCTGCCTTGATGGCAACCGATATCGCTGAAGTTATTGGTGGTGCCATTGCCTTACATTTGTTGTTTGGTTGGTCAATGCTTGTATCTGTGTTAACAACAGCATTTGATGTTATCTTATTGTTATTGTTGATGCACTTTGGTTTCCGTAAGATTGAAGCAATCGTTATTACATTGATTGTGACAATTATGGTAATCTTCCTATACTTGGTTATTCTATCAAATCCAAGTATTTCAGGAATTCTTGGTGGGTACGTACCACAAGCTGCTGCGTTGAATCAACATGCAGCTCCTGGTGTTGATTCACAGTTGACAATGACGTTGGGTATCATTGGTGCGACAGTTATGCCGCACAACTTGTACCTACATTCATCTGTTTCTCAAACACGTAAGGTTGATCGTAACAATAAGCAAGAACTTAAAGAAGCTGTTCGTTTCATGACTTGGGATTCAAATATCCAATTGACTTTTGCCTTTATCATTAACTCAATGTTGTTGATTTTGGGTGCTGCTTTGTTCTTCGGACATGCAGATAGCGTTGGAACATTTGGTGATATGTACCGTGCCTTGGGTAACAACACTGTTGCTGGTGCAGTTGCATCTCCAATCTTGTCAACATTGTTTGCTGTTGCTTTGCTTGCTTCTGGTCAAAACTCAACAATCACTGGAACATTAACTGGTGAAGTTGTTATGGCTGGTTTCTTACACATGAAGGTGCCTTTGTGGCTACGTCGTGTCATCACACGTGGTTTGGCATTGATTCCTGTTGTTGCTGCAACAATTATCTATGGTGGTTCAGAAATTGAATTGGATAAGTTACTGGTTAATTCTCAGGTATTCTTGTCTATTGCATTGCCATTCGCGATGGCACCGTTAATTCACTTCACTTCATCAAAGAAGATTATGGGTGAAGATTTCGTTAACCCAATGTGGTTGACAATACTAGGTTGGATTGCTTTCGTTGTTTTGACAATTTTGAACATTCAACTAGTTATTGGTATGTTTGCATAATTTTACTGTTAGAGGAGAGATGAGATGACGAATTTGAATTTAGATATCGAACCAACACAGTTCAAAAACATCTTAGTAGGTGTCGATGAATCTGAGCAAGGGTATACTGCTTTAGCGCATGCCATTCATCAAGCAAGTGAAGATGATGCTAAGTTATCAATCGTTTCTGTATTAGAAATGGGTGATCTCTCAACAATTGATGCACTTCGTCTTGAATCAGTTGTTGCTAAGCGTAATGAAATTCAAGCTAACCTTGAAAAGTATAAGGCTTATGCAATTGCAAAGGGTGCTGACAATGTCGAAACTTACTTTGCAGATGGTGCCAAAGCTGGTGAAATCATCGTTAAAGAAATCGCACCTAAGATTGGTGCTGACTTAATTATCGTTGGTGCTCATTCTAAGAAGGGTTTCTGGGGAACATTGGGATCACAAGCAGCTTATGTTGCGCGTAACGCAGCCGTCTCATCTATGATTGCACGTCACCAAACACAAGCTTAATAATAGTAGTAAAAATCACTAGTGGACAATCACTGGTGATTTTTATTTGCCTATCAGTAAATGAACGCAATAAAAAAGCACTTCGGATAAAGTGCTTTTTTATGTGCTATTAGATTTCTTCATTTTTGAAGAAAGGAATTTTTTGTTTGAGGCAATTAGCAACGATTGGATAACACCATGCAGTTAGAATAACCCATGCATAGGCTAATAATGCACCAGATAGTATATCTGAGAAGTAATGCGCCTTTAAATAAATTCTAGACATCAATGTCAATGCACCAAATGTCCAAAGGATCCAAGTCAGCCACATTCTAGTTCGTGAACTGTTAATATTCGGAATCACTAGAATCAACAGAATCATGATAATCATTGTGATACCTAAGGAATGACCACTCGGAAATGAAAATCCACTATCTGTTAACAAATGGCCACTTGGTCGTGCTCTAGCAAATAAATGCTTTAAGATATAACCAACAACGTCACCGCTAAGAACTGTTGCGATAACCCACATTGCTGGTATTTTTAAGCGTGCAATTACCAAAATCACTGATAAGACAACCGCGTATATAATGTCAATAGTTGGTTCACCAAGGAATGTACTAATTGACATTATTACATCTCCTAAAGGTGTTTGAACCTTATCAAAGAAATTGTAGATAGCCTCATCCACTTTAATAGGAAAGAAAAAGTTGATTTTAACTAATAATCCTAATAGAAGCATGACGATAAAGGCAATTATTGCACGACGTATCTGTTTCTTCTCGACGGAAATAATCATGAGGTACTCCAAAATATTAAATTTTACACTACCCCTAGTATAAATAAGTCCGGCGATTGAAACAAGGTAAAATTATAAATTAGTGTAAAGATTAATCAGTACAAATGATTTAGGCTTTAGGCAATAGTTGGTTAACTGGCGGATTAAATTCGCGCATTGCTTCTGCAAGATGAACGAAATGTGTAACGAGTCGATGATTTGGCGCTTGCAAACCATTCTTCTCTGCCAAATCTGCAATCCAACCATTAATGTAATCGACTTCTGTGGGCCGTCCTTTGACAAAATCTTGATACATTGAAGGGAAGTGCAAAGGATTGGCCACATTAGAAACATAATCCACTTGTTTGACCATATCATCTCGACTTTCGATTAGGGTGATGCCTGCTGCTTCGGCTGCATCGTACGCTTCATTGATTAATGGACGAGCAACACCTTCTAAGAAAGTATCATATGCCATGAGTTCACCCATACGTGATTGGAACATTGTGGCTATAGAGTTTTCAACCGCATTGAAAAATACTTTAGTCAGTAAAGTACCCATAAAATTATTGGTGATACTAGGGTTGAGATGTGCTGCTTGAAAATCTTGTTCAAGCGCACGAATGGTTTCAGAATCCTGTTGCGTTAAATTAGCATAGACGGAGGAGCCTGCACCTTCTTTTCCCATGAAGTCAACATCACCATAATCATTTAACACAGTGGCAATCATCGCTGTACCACCAATGATTTTGTCTTGGTCAAAGTATTTTTCTAATTTTTCAATATGTCCCATGCCATTCATAGCACCAAGTGCCGTTTGATGGGATTTGAACTTAGATGATAAGCGGTCTAAGGCATCTTGTAATTGCATTTGCTTCATAAAGAAGATCCAAACATCTGGATCACCGTTGTACGCTTCAGGTGAGAAAATATTAATATCGATAAGATGCCGGTCTTCATGATCGCGTGATTTCCAAACTTTATTCCCTTGTGCCTGAATCGCATCGAGACTTGCCTGAATAGGCTCAATAAAATCAACGGGGACACCGGCATTTTCCTGTAGCAAAATACCATATCGTAATCCCATTGCACCAGCACCAACTATTGCGTATTTCATAAACGTCACCTCCGTATAATGATATTATTCTAATGTTTATCACATTTTTTGTCAATTTATTTTCATAAAAATAGATTATTTATCTGATAGAATGTCATTAGAGGTAAAGACATGTCTGAAAAGGAAATTTATTTAACCGGAGATCGTCCAACCGGGAAATTACATATTGGACATTATATTGGATCATTGAAAAATCGTGTTGCGATGCAAAATACAGGTGACTTTGATCCATTTATTATGATTGCGGATACGCAAGCGTTCACAGATAATGCACGCAACCCTGAAAAAATTCGGCGTTCATTAACTGAAGTTGCATTGGATTATCTTTCTGTGGGGATTGATCCAACCAAGTCGACTATTTTTGTACAATCTCAAATTCAAGGCTTACCAGAATTAACAACTTATTTCATGAATTTAGTTAGTGTTGCGCGTTTGCAACGTAACCCAACAGTTAAAGCTGAAATTCAACAAAACGGATTTGGTGAAGGTATTCCAGCAGGATTCTTAACTTATCCTATATCTCAAGCGGCTGATATTACAATTTTTAAAGCTAAAAAAGTACCAGTTGGAGATGATCAAGAGCCGATGATTGAACAAGCGCGCGAACTCGTGCGTGCATTTAACAATGCGTATGCAACCGACATTCTAGTTGAGCCAAAGGGGATTTTTCCACCTAAAGGACAAGGACGTTTACCAGGAATTGATGGTAATGCAAAAATGTCTAAGTCACTGAATAACGGCATTTATTTGGCTGATGATGCAGAAACGCTTGCTAAAAAAGTAAAGGCTATGTATACAGATCCACAACATATTCGTGTTGAGGATCCCGGACATGTTGAAGGTAATGTTGTCTTTACTTATTTGGACATTTTTGATCCAGATAAGCAACGTGTTCAAGAATTAAAAGATCATTATACAGCTGGTGGATTAGGTGATATGAAATTAAAAAAGCATTTGATTGATGTAATGGATGCTGAATTGACACCAATTCGTCAACGTCGAGAAGCTTTTGCACAAGATATTCCAGCTGTCTTGAAGATGCTCCAAGAAGGTTCAGAGCGAGCTAACATTGTTGCGGAAGCAACAATGAAAGAAGTACGCGAGGCTATGGGCATTAATTATTTTGATGCAATGAATTGATCAAAGCACCTTTTGGTGCTTTTTATTTTATTTATAAAGTGAAAAAGGTAACTTGTTACTTTTTAATAGTGTAAAAATAATCAGTGAATAGTTTACTTTTTAAGGAAAAGTCGTTATAATTTAATTGTAAATAAATTCACATATAAGATAAGAGGAAAGAAACATGAAAGCAGCAGTTGTTCGTGAAACACCAGATGGTTATGTTGATTTGATTGATGATTGGCAACCACGCCAATTATCATTTGGCGAAGCGTTAGTTGACGTTGAATATTGTGGTCTTTGTCATACTGACTTGCACGTTGCCGGCGGTGACTTTGGTAACCCCAACGAACTTGGTCAACGTAATGGTAAGTTCCGTCGCGTTATCGGTCATGAAGGTGTTGGTCGTGTTGCCAAGCTTGGTGAAGGTGCTTCAGATTATTTGAAAGTTGGCGACCGTGTTTCTATTGCATGGTTTTATGACGCCTGTGGTGGTTGCGAGTTCTGTATTACAGGTAACGAAACATTCTGTCGTAATGTTCGTAACTCAGGTTATACAGTTGACGGTGCAATGGCACAACAAGTGGTTGTAAATGCTAAGTACGCTGTTAAGGTTCCAGAAGGTTTGGATCCAATGGAAGCATCATCAATTACTTGTGCTGGTGTGACAATGTATAAGTCACTTAAGGTTGGGGAGACTAAGCCAGGACAGTGGGTATCTGTTCATGGTGCTGGTGGTCTTGGTAACTTGGCTGTTCAGTATGCACATAGTGTATTTGGTGCTCATGTTGCCGTTGTTGATGGGAACCCTGATAAGTTAGAGGCAGCACATCAAAATGGTGCGGAAGTATTGATTAACCGTAAGCAACCAGGTATCAATGTTGCACAAGAAATCCAAAAAGCAACAGGTGGCGTTCATAATGCCCAAGTGACTGCTGTTAATGATGCAGCATTCTCACAAGCTGTTAATGCATTACGTCCAATGGGAAAGTTAGTTGCCGTTGCTTTGCCACAAGGTGATATGTCATTGAACATTGCTAAGACAGTTTTGGACGGTATCGAGGTTCGTGGTTCATTAGTTGGTACACGTCAAGATCTATCAGAGGCTTTCCAGTTTGGTGCTGAAGGTAAGGTTAAGCCAATTGTTGAACGCGTTGATTTCCGTGATATCAATGATGTTGTTGATGAAATGAAGAAGGGTAAGATTACTGGACGTAAGGTATTTGACTTTACATCACTATAATTTAAAAATGTTATGTCTAGGCTGTGGTTAGATCACAGCCTTTTTATTTTAATATGTTAAACTTGAGTAAATGATTCTAGTTGGGAGACAAAGTAAATGTATTACACACAACAATTGTTTCAAGGACAGCGAGAGCGTATTTTACGCGTCGTAGATTTAGATGATGACTCACAACAAACGAAGGGGTTCATTCATATTTTTGATGAACAACGACCCTTTAACTTTGATTACGCTAAAGAAATGACGCAGGGGACGTTAACGCCAGAGCAGTTTAACCCTGACGATGAATCGGACAATACGTTTAGTATTAACTTTATGCCTTTAATTGCAGAAGACGATGAGATTCCAGATGGCCTATTAGAAGAGTGGGCAGCACTTGTCGGGCGCGAATATGCATTAATACCACAGGTTCATTTGAATATGTTTCAACAAGGATTAAAGCCAGAAATCGAAGCCATTGAAAAAGAAAGCTATGAAGAACGATTGATGACGCTCATTACACGTGTGTTAGGTTCTTCAATTATTGGTTTTGATCAACGTGAAGTGACTCTATTTCCAAGTCATTTAGTGCAAGAAAAAGCACAACAAAATGATAATGGTGGGACACAAATTATATTACCCGATTAATCAACAATTAGAGGCTAGGAGAGAAATGACAATGAACTATGATTTTTTAGATCATTATACATTTTCTAAGCAAAATATGACCTTGCGTAACCACATCGTTATGGCACCAACGACGATGTGGTCTTCTTTTGAAGACGGTTCAGTGACAGAAAATGAATTGAATTATTATCGCATGCGCAGTGCTGGACCAGGCATGATTATTACCGAAGTTGCACATGTACACAATATGGGCAAAGGGTTTGAAGGTGGTTTATCAGCGGCAGATGATGATAAAATTCCTGGTCTTAGTCAATTAGCTAGTGCCATTCAGTCACAAGGCGCTAAAGCTGTTTTGCAACTTTTTTCAGCAGGTCGACAATCAACAACAGCTATATTACGTGGTAAGCAACCTATTTCTGCTTCAAGTCGGCCTTATCCACATGGGCAACATGAAACACCACGTGCATTAACTCATGATGAAATTGTCGAAATTATTGATGATTTTGCTCAAGCAACCAAACGTGCGATTCTAGCCGGTTTTGATGGTGTTGAGCTACACGGCGCGAATCTCTATTTATTACAACAGTTTTTGTCACCAGATAGTAATCAACGTGAAGATATATGGGGTGGCACTTTGGAAAAGCGTATGCGTTTTCCATTGGCCGTTGTGGGTAAAGTATCACAGATTATTGCCCGGTATGCAACACGACCATTTGTGCTGGGCTATCGACAATCCCCAGAAGAAACGATAACACCAGGTTTGACTTTATCGGATTCTTTGTTATTTACTGAAAAATTAATTCAGTTACCGATTGATTATTTACATTTATCATTAAAAGATGCCCGTCAAACACCATTTAGAGATAAAAATGATCAGGAAACGATTGTGCAACATTACCGAAAAATATTACCTGTGAATTATCCGTTAATGGTTGCTGGTTTGCTTAAACGACCACAGGACGTTGAAGATTTATTAGATAATGGCGTAACATTGGCTGCCATGGCGCGTGAGTTAATTGTCGAGCCGAACTGGGTCCAAAAAGTGAGCAATAACGATGAAAAAGCTATTCGATATGCC
This sequence comes from Leuconostoc fallax, assembly GCF_004354645.1. Lineage (NCBI taxonomy): Bacteria > Bacillati > Bacillota > Bacilli > Lactobacillales > Lactobacillaceae > Leuconostoc > Leuconostoc fallax. Next base: position 147,937 of record NZ_PUFI01000005.1, read on the forward strand.
ATTTCACCGAGTGATTTTGCATTACTTGGTATTCCTGATCCATTGAAAAGACGCTTATTGTCAATGTTTAAAAATGGTTTGCCGGTCACAACGGATATTGAATTTGATGCGACACAACCGTGGCGTTACTATAAAAAAGTACCGATTATCCCACCAAAACCGATCGATCCGACTAAATTGATGACATTAAAACCTAAAAAAACACCTAGTGAGTAATCACCAGGTGTTTTTTATTCTCTAATTTGGCCATCGCCATAAATTTCATATTTAATGGTTGTTAGCGCTGGTAAGCCCATCGGACCACGGGCATGTAGTTTCTGGGTCGAAATACCAATCTCGGCACCAAAACCGAACTCAAAGCCATCAGTAAATCGACTAGACGCATTTTGATAAACGACAGCAGCATCTATAGCATTCATAAACTGTGTGACATGCTGTGGATGAGTACTAATAATGGTTTCTGAGTGATGTGTTGTATATTGATTAATCCAATCAATCGCATCATCAATATTCTTAACAATGTGAACAGCCATTATGAGGTCGTTATATTCAGTAGACCAATCTTGGTCAGTAGCAGGTTGAATGTTGCTAACAATTGCTTGGCTAGCCTCATCACCACGTAAAGTAACACCCGCATCGATTAACGCATTAGCAATTTTAGGTAAAAATGTTTCAGCGATGTTTTCGTGAATTAAGAGCTTTTCAGCGGCATTGCAGACGGATGGTTTTTGTGTTTTAGCGTTAATGATAATTTGAATTGCTTTATTTTCATCCATGGTGTCGTCAACGAAAATATGTGTATTCCCAGCACCAGTTTCAATCACCGGTACAGTTGCATTTTTGACAACAAAATCAATGAACTTTGCAGATCCTCTAGGAATCAAAACATCAATCGCTTGGCGTAAATGGAGCAATTCAGCTACTGTTTCATGGCTCGTATCCGTGATTAACTGAATAATATTAGGATTGAGATTATGTTGTTGTAATGCTTGCCGTAAAATATGGGTGAGTACTATATTTGTGTTTAAAGCTTCTTTTCCACCACGTAAAATGATTGCATTACCTGATTTGATGGCTAATGCAGCAGCATCGACAGTGACATTAGGCCGTGCTTCGTATATCATAGCAACGACGCCTAAGGGTACTGTCTTTTTAATGATTTTAAGATCAGCATGATTATGCCAAGTTGGATATGGACCAGCTAAAGGATCAGGTAAATCAATGACTGCACGTAATGACACTGCGATATTATGAATATCTTGGGCAGTCAGAGTAAGGCGCTTTTGCATAGGACCTGATAGGGTTGCTTGATATTGTGCCAAGTCCTTTTTGTTGGCAGTGATAATGCTATCTTGTTGGTTTTCTAAAGCTTGTGCCATCGTTTCTAGAATGGCATTGCGTGTGTCTAATGATAAATTAGCAATTGCGGATGTCGCCTGTTTAGCTTGACGACCTAATGTTTCTAATAATGTCATTTTTCCTCCTCGAAAAGTGTCCCGATTTGTTTACCTTTAACAACGTCTAAAATGAGTGCCGGATTGTCGCCATTAATGAGGACCATCTTACTATGATTAAGTAACATGATTTCAGCAGCTGCAAGCTTGGTTGCCATACCACCTGTACCAAAATTAGAAGTTGAACCCGTTGCGCTACATCTAATAGCATCTGTAATTTCATAGACACGATGTATCGGTTTAGCATCTGCATTTAAAGCGGGGTTGCTAGTATATAAGGCATCAACGTCACTGAGTACAATGAGGCCATCTGCATTGACTTCTTGGGCAACCATAGCAGCTAATTTATCATTATCACCGAATGAATGCCGATGATCCATCTCGTCGACGGCAATAACATCATTTTCGTTGATAACAGGGATAATGTGTTGTGCGAGCATTGTTTCTAGCGCATTAATCATATTGTGTCGCATTTTAGGATTGTCAAATACGTCATAGGTGAGCAATACTTGTCCTGTGAGTTGATGATAAAAAGCAAAACTTTGATTATAAATGGACATCAAATAACCTTGTCCTAAGGCAGCCAATGCCTGTTGATGCGGGATAGAAGATGGACGTTGTGACAACGACATTTGTTCTAAAGCAATGCCTACAGCTCCAGATGTGACAAGAATGACATGATGACCATTTTGCTGTAATGATGATAATGTTTGTGCGAGTCGGTTAATCACAGGATATTTAATATGACCTGCTGGATCGACTAATGTACTTGTTCCGACTTTGACAACTAATCGCTGCCATGATGATTCACTCATGTTTTTTTCCTATTTCTTTAATGTAACTATTATTATAAACGAAAATAAAAGAAAAAAGCCACTTTAAGTGGCTTTTTAGATGCGCGATCCGGGAGTCGAACCCGGATTTCAAGAACCGGAATCTTGCGTGCGATCCATTACACTAACCGCGCAAAACAACTACTCAATTATAAACTATTTTACGTTGTTATGGAAGAACATCATGTCATTGGTATTTCAAAAAATATAGTTTCACCAATGCTGGTTGTGGCATTTCCAGCTAATAAATCAGTGACTTGAGCAATGAAATCGGTAACAGTTGCTTCAGCAACTGGCACGACAATATGAACAGCTGTGTCATATTCAGTACGCATTATCTCAAAATCATGCTCGGTAAGCCAGTGTTCTAATATAGGGTGGTTTTTATAGCTCGTCGTGATAGTTATAGCTTGACGTGTCACACGCTGAACGAGCGTTGTTTGTGTTAACCCGTCAGCGACTGTCCCTGAATAAGCACGAATTAATCCACCAGCACCTAACTTGATGCCGCCGAAATAACGTGTCACAACAGCAACAATATCATGGAGTCCTCGCTTTTGTAGGACTTCCAACATTGGGACACCAGCAGTGCCGCTCGGCTCGCCATTATCACTATAGCGTTGAATGTGATCAGTGTCACCGAGCATATAAGCAAAAACGTTATGCGTTGCCTTATGATGCTGTTTATTCATTTGATTAATGAATGCCTGCGCTTGTTCTTCCGTTGTGACACGGGCAATATTAAGAATAAAACGGGACTTTTTAATGTCTTGTTCCCAAGTAAACTGTTGTGGTTGAATTGTTAGATATTGTGTCATAATTCGTACTATATCATGAAAGGATCTTTTTTTCATGATAATTCAGCCAGAAAGTTTATATGGGCGCCTGGTCACTTGGCCCAAGGTAGTCGCACAACCTGTTAAAAATTGTGAAATATTGCCAACATTTAAGGGGAACACCTGTCAAAGATGTGGCTGTCGTAATCTGGAGCGATTACCGCGTCAACAATTTTATTGCCGTCAGTGTTTGGCTTTAGGACGAGTAAGCTCGTTGGATCATTTTTTAACATTACCAGAGCCAAACCATTTTAATCAAAAACATATGCTAACTTGGACAGGGACGTTGACACCACAACAAAACGAAGTAAGCCAAGTTTTAGTACAAAAATTAAAACAACAGCAAAATCACTTGGTGTGGGCAGTTACAGGTGCTGGTAAAACGGAGATGCTTTTTCCGTTGCTTCATACGGCATTGAATGCGCATTTGCGTATTGGTATTGTTTCTCCGAGGGTTGATGTGATTGTTGAACTTGCACCGCGTTTAGAACAAGCATTTTCTAAGAGTGATATGGTTGTTTTACATGGGCAACAGCCATTGCCGTATCGTTACACACAGTTGGTATTAGCGACAACACACCAATTGCTACGTTTTTATCGTGCATTTGATTTGCTTATTATTGATGAAGTTGATAGTTTTCCTTTTGCTGGAGACCGAATGCTTGCTTATGCTGTTGAACAAGCAAGCAAGATAGATCGAACACAAATTTATTTAACAGCGACACCAACGCCCCAACTACAACGACAAGTCAAACGTAAAAAATTATCTGTATCTTATTTGCCATTGCGCTTTCATCAACATTTATTACCACAAATAACGGTACGGTATGTTGGTGATTGGCGTAAAAAGAAACGTCAACCAACAGTACCACCTACTTTGCATCAACAATTATCACGTTATTACCAATCAGGCCAAAGATTTTTGCTATTTGTCCCTAAAATAAAGGATTTGGCACCATTACTTGACATAATACGACAGCATTGGCCAGATATGCTGGGAGAAAGTGTTTATGCTGGTGATCCAAAACGGCAAGAAAAAGTTCAAATGATGCGTGATAAGCGCATTCAATATTTAATCACGACAACAATATTAGAGCGTGGCGTTACTTTGCCTGGCATTGATGTGTTGATTTTAGGCGCTGATGATCCGATCTTTTCAGAAAATGCTTTGGTTCAAATTGCAGGTCGAGTGGGGCGAAGTCATGAACGGCCAAGTGGTTTGGTCTGCGCCTATGTGACTTATAAAACACAAGCACTGCGTTTAGCACAACGACAGATTAAAAAGATGAACCAACTAGGCAATGTGTTGAGGCAAAATAATGATGAATAAGTGTCTATTATGTCAAGAAAGCATACTAACAAAATCCGACGTTTTAGATATACTGGGCATACGTACAACCCAACCGGCAGTTTGTGCACAATGTTTGACACAATTTGAAACAATTGGTGAACGGATATGCTTTGGATGTGGTCGCCTAAGCCATGATGACACGCTTTGCCAAGATTGTCAGCGCTGGCAAAGTAACGGTAAGCAACTCTTAGAACATCGTGCATTATATCGCTATAACGCAACGATGAAAGATTATATGCAACGCTATAAATTTAGTGGTGATTATGCTTTGCGTGAGGTGTTTAGATCAGTTTTGTTGCAACATTTAAAAAACTATTCAGATTACATTAAAGTGCCAATACCGATTAGCGATCAAACTTGGTTAACACGGGGATTTAATCAAGTGACTGGCTTACTGGAAGGATGCCAGTACCAAGAACTGTTAAGCGTTCGTGCGCATCAAAAAGCACATCAGTCACAATTAAACCGTCAAAAAAGGATGACAAGAAAGCAACCTTTTGAATTGATTGATGGTACAATCAATTTACAGGGTAAGTCAATTTTGCTCATTGACGATATTTATACCACTGGCAACACGATGTATTATGCTGCAGATTTATTGTACAGTGTTGGCGCGCAAGCGGTGCGTTCTGTATCATTAGCAAGATGATAAAAATTTTAATATGTTTTACAGAAAACGCTTACAACTGTGGTATAATAATGTTGAACCAACGTAAGGAGGATATTCATAATGTTAGACTATAAAGTACGTGGTGAGAATATTGAGGTTACAGAGGCAATCCGTGAGTATGTGATTAAGCGTTTAAACAAGCTCAATCGATATATTGAGGAAGATGCAGTCGCCAATGTTAATTTACGCACTTATAACTCAAATAAGTCCGGTAAGGTGGAAGTAACGATTGTGTTACCTTACGTTGTATTGAGAGCTGAAGATACACACGCTGATTTGTATGCAGCTGTTGATAATGTCGGTGAGAAGCTAGAACGTCAAATCCGAAAGTATAAGACTAAGATTAACCGTAAGTCACGTGAAACCGGTTATAAGGGTATTGATTCACGAAATGAATTTGATACTGAAGAAACTGATGATGAAGCACTCGAAATTGTACGAACAAAGAGTGTTGGCTTGAAGCCAATGAATTCTGAAGAAGCAGCTTTGCAAATGGACCTATTGGGACACGACTTCTTTATCTTTGAAGATTCCGAAACGCAGAGTGTTAATGTGATCTATAAGCGCCGTGATGGCCGCTATGGTTTACTTGAAACAGCTGAGTTGTAATTCAGATACTAACTATATTGATGATTCAAAGAGCGCCCAATGTGGGGCTCTTTTTATTTGGCTTTAATAACGTTTATTATTTTGGTATAATGGTACCTAGAATATTGTGCGCAAAAGCACTTAAATATAGATTTTAGAGGGAATAATGGCAAATCCAATCCGTAAATTAGTTGATGATTCAAAAAAGCAACTGAAAAAATTAAGTAAAATTGCCGATCAAGTTGAAACTTATGCTGATGAAATGGCTGCTATGAGCGACAAGGATCTGCAAGCCAAGACACCAGAATTCAAGGCAAATATTCAGTCAGCCATAGCTGACATTAAAGATAAAGATAAACGTAATAAGGTATTGGCTCAAGAATTAGATACATTGTTACCAGAGGCCTTTGCTGTTGTTCGTGAAGGGGCTAAACGTGTCTTAGGATTATATCCTTTCCGTGTTCAAATCATGGGATCCGCAGTTTTGCATAGTGGTAATGTTGCTGAAATGCGTACTGGAGAAGGTAAAACTTTGACAGCCACAATGGCAGTGTATCTTAATGCTTTAGCTGGTCGTGGTGTGCATGTTGTGACAGTCAATGATTACTTAAGTGCACGAGATGCTGAACAAATGGGGCAATTGTATAATTGGCTTGGTTTAAGTGTTGGTGTTAACGTTGGGGATGCACCAGCTGATGAGAAGCGTGCAGCTTATGAAGCAGATATTACCTATTCAACGAACTTTAACATTGGTTTCGATTATTTGAGAGATAATATGGTGCGCAGTGCTAAAGAACGTGTGATGCGTCGTGGCTTGAATTTTGCCATTATTGATGAAGCGGATTCTGTGCTTATCGATACAGCGAGAACACCGCTAATTATTTCTGGACCAGGATCAGGTATTTCGCAATTGTATGCACGTGCAGATCGTTTTGTTAAAACTTTGCAACGCGATGAAGATTATAAAGTGGACGAAGAAGCGAAGACTTCTTCATTAACACCTGAAGGTATCGAAAAGGGACAGATATTCTTTAATTTGGATAATTTGTATGATGCCGAAAATACGGCGTTAACACACCATATCGATCAAGCATTGCGCGCTAACTTCAATTATCTACGTGACAAGGATTATGTTGTGCAAGATGGTGAAGTGAAACTAATTGATCAAGGAACAGGTCGTATTTCCGAAGGTACGCGATTGTCAGACGGGCTTCATCAAGCAATTGAAGCTAAGGAAGGCGTTGAAGTTCAAGAAGAAAACCGGTCAATGGCCCAGATTACTTATCAGAACTTGTTCCGCATGTATAAAAAATTAGCTGGTATGACTGGTACTGCTAAAACGGAAGAAGAAGAATTACGGGAAATTTATAATATGGAAGTTATCACAATTCCAACTAATCGTCCTGTAAAGCGTGTTGATTATCCTGATTTGTTATACCCTTCAATGCGTGCAAAATATAATGCTGTTGTGCAAATGATTGCTGAACTACATGAAAAGGGTCAACCAATTTTGGTGGGAACAGGTTCTGTCGAATCTTCAGAATTACTATCAAAAATTTTGGAAACACGTCATATTCCGCATAATGTTTTGAATGCGAAAAATAATGTGAAAGAAGCTGAAATTATTGCGAATGCTGGCCAACGTGGTGCGGTAACAGTTGCAACGAATATGGCTGGTCGTGGAACAGATATCAAGTTAGGCCCTGGTGTCGAAGCATTAGGTGGACTAGCCGTTATTGCAACAGAACGCCATGAATCACGACGAATTGATAATCAGTTACGTGGTCGTGCTGGTCGTCAAGGCGATCAAGGCTTTTCACAATTCTTCTTGTCATTAGAAGATGATTTGATGGTGCGTTTTGGTGCCGAACGTGTTCGGGCAATGATGCAACGTTTTAATTTAGATGAAGATGAAACAGTGATTACGAATCGCTTCATTACACGTTCGGTTGAGTCTGCACAGCGTCGTGTTGAAGGTAACAATTACGATACACGTAAAAATGTTTTGCAGTACGATGACGTTGTACGTGAACAACGTGAGCTAATTTATCATGAACGAAATACTGTGATTGATGAAGCGCAAGATTTGAAATGGGTACTCATGCCCATGGTTGAACGGACAATTGACCGTGTTGTTGATGCGCATACTAAGAGTAAGCAAGCAAAAGATTGGCATTTAGATCAAATCATTACATTTGCTGAGAATGCATTAACTGCTGAAGGGACAATGACAACAGCGAAGTTAACAGGTCTTTCACGTGATGATATTAAGCAACGCTTAAAGAAAGTGGCACGTGATAATTACGCTGAAAAAGCAACGCAATTATACGAACCATCACAAATGTTAGAATTTGAGAAGGTTGTTATTTTACGTGCAGTTGATCAACATTGGACAGATCACATTGATTCACTTGATCGCTTGCGACAAGGTGTTGGCTTACGTGGTTATGGTCAGTTAAATCCATTGATTGAATATCAAAATGAAGCGTACCATAACTTTAATCGTATGATAGAAGATGTTGAGTATGATGCAACGCGAACATTTATGAAGGCAGAAATTCGCCAAAACTTAAAGGCTTAATACTGATGAAAAATGAACATGCTGATGAGGCAGTTCATTTTTCATGTGAAGGAGGGAATGGATTCAATGGAACTAATCGAAGCGAGACAAACACTAGCAGAGATGCATGAGAATATCAAAAGATTCCGAAATTCTTTAGATTTAGAAGCATTAACTGAAGAAATTGCTGATTATGAGAATCGTATGTCTGAACCAGGATTTTGGGACGACAATGAAAAAGCACAAAAAGTCATTGAGGAAAATAATGTTTTAAAGAATCGTCGTGATTCTTTTGTTCATTTAACGCAGCAAGTTGAGGAGCTTGAAACGTTAGTGGAATTATTAGCAGAAGAGCCCGATGATGATATGTTGCTTGAACTTGAAAGCGGCATTGTGCAAACGCAAAAAGACATCGAAGCGTATAATTTGCAACAATTGTTAACAGAGCCATATGATGCCAACAATGCAATTTTAGAAATTCATCCAGGATCTGGTGGTACTGAATCAACAGATTGGGGTGCTAATTTATATCGAATGTATACACGTTGGGCACATCAACATAATTTTGACATTGAAGTTTTAGATTACCGTGCTGGGGATGAAGCTGGTATTGATTCAGCTAGCATCATGATTAAGGGGCACAATGCTTATGGTTTCTTACGTAGCGAACGTGGCGTACATCGTTTTGTACGTGTGAGCCCATTTGATTCGGCAGGACGACGTCATACGAGTTTCGTATCAGTTGATGTAATGCCTGAGTTAGATGATTCAATTGAGGTCGAGATACGTGACGATGATGTTAAAATGGATGTGTTCCGTTCTGGCGGTGCTGGTGGACAAAACGTCAACAAAGTTTCAACGGGTGTTCGTTTAACACATGAACCAACAGGAATTGTTGTTTCATCGACTGTGGAACGGACACAATATGGTAACCGTGATTATGCCATGCGTTTATTAAAAGCCAAGTTATATCAGATTGAATTAGAGAAAAAAGAAGCAGAACGTGCAGCTTTGACAGGCGATAAGCAAGAAAATGGGTGGGGTTCTCAAATTCGTTCTTATGTCTTCCATCCTTACCAAATGGTTAAGGATCATAGAACGGACTATGAAACGAATAACCCACAATCTGTTATGGATGGCGATTTAGATCCTTTCATTAATGCTTATTTACAATGGCAATTAAGTAAGAAAAATCCAAATTAAAAACAAAAGTCGAAACATTGTGTTTCGACTTTTTATGATAATTGCACTCTAGTTGGTCATTGTAAATCAATGCGTTATAATATAAACAATATTAAAACATTTACAGGCCGTGAATGTTTGTGTCCGCCGATTTAAGGAGGTGCCACATGGAAAATAATTACACACCCAGTGCACAAAATGTACTCGTTTTGGCACAGGAACAAGCAAAGTATTTTAAACATCAAGCAGTAGGAACGGAACATTTGTTGTTAGCCTTAGCAATTGAAAAAGAAGGCATTGCTAGTAAAATATTAGTTCAATTTAATGTAACCGATGATGATATTCGTGAAGAAATCGAACACTTTACTGGTTATGGTATGAATAATCAACGCGATAAAAATGCTTATTTACCATATTCACCCAAGGCAGGGGATGTATTACGTCAAGCTGTCGAAGAGTCTAAAGTGTTGGCACAAGTAAAAGTTGGCACTGAGCATATGTTGCTTTCTTTATTGCAAAACGAAAGTATTTTATCCTCACGTATTTTATTGGCTTTGGATGTTAATTTACAAGAAATGCGTCGTGCAATTCTACGTAAATTAGGGATTACAGATGTTCGTCGTCAGGTTAAAGCCCGTGAAAAACAGCAGCAAACAATTGGGACACCAACATTAGATAATTTAGCACGTGATTTAACCAAGTTAGCGCGCGAGAAACAAATGGATCCAGTAGTCGGTCGCGCAGCTGAAGTTCGTCGTGTGATTCAGATTTTATCACGTCGTACAAAAAATAACCCGGTATTAATTGGAGAACCAGGTGTTGGTAAAACAGCGATCGCTGAAGGGTTAGCGCAAAAAATTGTTGCTGGTGAGGTGCCATCTGCATTAACTAATAAGCGATTAATGGCGCTAGATATGGGTTCTTTGGTAGCTGGGACGAAGTATCGTGGTGAGTTTGAAGATCGCTTGAAAAAGATTATTGATGAAATCTATAATGATGGCAACGTCATTTTATTCATTGATGAATTGCACACTTTGATTGGTGCGGGTGGCGCTGAAGGTGCCATTGATGCTTCTAATATCTTAAAGCCAGCCCTAGCACGTGGAGAACTACAAACAATTGGTGCGACAACATTTGATGAGTATCAAAAATATGTCGAAAGTGATGCGGCATTGGAACGTCGTTTCGCGAGCGTGACAGTTGAAGAACCAAGTGTTGAAGACGCTATTACTATTTTGACCGGGTTACGGCCAAAATATGAAGCACACCATCATGTCCAAATTGAAGACGCGGCCATTCAAGCTGCAGTGAAGCTTGCTGACCGCTATATTACAGATCGCTTTTTACCAGATAAGGCGATTGATTTAATGGATGAGGCTGGTGCAAAAGTCAGAATTGATGCTACTGAAAAAGAGACACCACAAGCAAAGTTGACAGCGCAGATCTCTGATTTGCAGGATCAAAAAGATACGGCGATTACTGAACTTAATTTTGAAGAAGCTGCTAAATTGCGAACAAAAGAAATGAAGTTGAAAGAAAAGTTAGCAAAATTAGAGGCAAAACAATTAGAACAAAATCAAGAGGGTGAACGCCCGCAATATGATTTGCATGTTACGGAAGAAGATATTGCTGAAGTTATTGCGCAGCAAACGGGTATTCCGTTAACACAATTGAATAAAAATGAACAAGAGCGTTTAGTGAACCTAGAGAAAGTATTGGGTAAGCGTGTTATTGGTCAAAAACAAGCCATTACATCAGTGGCAAGAGCGGTACGTCGTGCACGTTCAGGATTAAAAGATCCAAATCGACCAATCGGAACGTTTATGTTCTTGGGACCAACTGGTGTTGGAAAGACAGAATTAGCTAAAGCTTTGGCAGAAGCGATGTTTGGCAGTGAAGAAAATCTAATTCGTGTTGACATGAGCGAGTATCAAGAACGGTGGTCATCATCACGTTTAATTGGTTCAGCACCAGGTTATGTTGGCTATGATGAAGGCGGTCAACTGACTGAACGTGTACGTAACCATCCTTATTCTGTTGTCTTACTTGATGAAGCTGAAAAGGCGCATGCCGATATCTTTAATCTCTTGCTACAAGTATTTGATGATGGTTTCTTAACTGATTCAAAGGGAAGAAAAGTTGATTTTCGTAATACCATCATCATTATGACGTCAAACTTGGGCGCAACACGTTTGCGTGATGAGAAAAATATGGGCTTTGGTGCAGTTGATTTGTCAAGTAATAACGAAGCCATCGCTAACAAGATTCGTGAAACGCTGAAAGAAACATTCCGCCCTGAATTTATTAATCGTTTGGATGAAGCCATTGTCTTTAATCCATTAACCAAAGAAGAATTGCATGATATCGTTAAATTAATGAGTCGTAACTTATTACAGCGCGTTGCAGAACAAGGCATTAAAGTGAAGATAACGCCAGCAGCAATTGATGTTGTAGCGTCAGCTGGATTTGATCCAGAATACGGTGCGCGTCCGATTCGTCGTGCTTTACAGACAAAGGTCGAAGATATCTTAAGTGAAGAACTCTTGAACGGTAAAATTACAACAACAGATAGCGTGACAATTGGCGCTAAGAATGGTGAAATTAGAATTACTGTGAAGCCCAATGTATCATTAGAGAAAGAAACAATGAATTAATCGGCTGTTTGCAAATACAATGAATGATGTCTGGAGTGTGTTGCCATGGTAAAAATTTTAATTGCACTTGAAAATATTAGTTTGGGTGGCATGAAGCGCGCAACAACGGTAGTGGGTAATGTATTATCACAGCATCACGAGGTCACTTATTATTCATTTTCTGATATACCGCCATTTTATACATTAACAGCACCCTTATTATCTGCTAAAAATCCGGTGACGCTCACAAATGATGCACAACCTTTTGAACACTTCCAAACTGAAATCAATGATTTTATTACGGTTATTCAACAAAATCAGTACGATGTCGTCATTTTATCGGGTGGCTTGTTATCTAGCTTTGCTAAAGTTATGAAACCACAGTTGCCGGGGGTGAAGTTAATTGGTTGGATGCACAATAATATGGCGACTTATGTATCCGAATATTATCGCGCTATGCAAGATGAGTTTGTTGGTGGCTTGAGCGTGTTAGACCATATTGTGGCTTTGACCGATAGTGATTTGGCAGGCTTTTATCAATATAACCATCGAACCGTTAAAATATGGAACCCGCTAACAATTCAACCAGATGGTCAGGCAGATTTACAACAGAAAACGATTGCGTTTACTGCGCGTATCGCTATTCAGCATAAAGGCATTGATTTTGCTGTGGCTTTTGCCTCAAAGTTACCAGAGGGTTGGCGATTGGCCATGGCTGGTAGTGGTACTGATAGTGACATGGCAGAATTCCAGCGTCTCGTTGTCAAGTATCAGGCGCAAGATAAGATTATCTATCGCGGACCATTAAAAGATGACGAACTACGACAGCACTATCGACAGGCTAGTATGTTTTTGCAAACATCCCGATGGGAAGGCTTGCCGTTAGTATTAGCTGAAGCGATGAGTTTTGGCTTACCAATTGTCGCGATGGCTAACACAGGATCAAAAGAGGTTTTGGATTCTGGTAAATATGGCGTTTTGACACCACAAGGGGATGTTGACGCACTAGTTGCTGCAGTTGAGCCATTATTAGCACGATTAGAATTGCGACAATATTATGCACAACAGTCATTAACGCGCGTTAAAGCATTTGCTAGTGAACCGATTATTGCACAGTGGGAAAAGCTATTTAAATGAGTCAAAAGAGATAACAAAGTGTTATCTCTTTTTATTTTGAATAAATTGTTGACAGCTTAACTGAAAGCGGTTACAATTTAATTGTTAGCTAATGAAACCGGTTCCAAAAAAGACTAAAGTACAAATAACTCGATGTTGGATTGAAATAATAGGAGCGAAGTTATGAACCATAAAGAGGTTGCCAAGCGTATCGCTGAAGCTGTTAATACGGATAATATTATTGCAGCAGCCCACTGTGCAACGCGATTACGTTTAGTTGTTAAGAACGTGAAAGATATTGACCAAGAGGCTTTGGATAATGATCCTGATTTAAAGGGCACATTTAATGCCAACGGACAATACCAAATTATTGTTGGACCAGGTGATGTCAATCGAGTCTACGATGAATTTGTTAAGATTACTGGTGCAAAACAAGCAACACCAGATGATTTAAAGAAGATAGCAGCAGAGAGTGGTAAAAACAATCCAGTAATGGCGCTGATTAAGGTTTTGTCAGATATCTTCGTGCCATTGATTCCAGCTTTGGTTGCTGGTGGTCTATTAATGGCCTTAAACAACATCTTAACTGGTGAAGGGATGTTTGGTGCTAAGTCATTAGTTCAAATGTATCCACAAATTACTGGTATGGCCGAGATGGTTAACTTAATGGCCAGTGCGCCATTTGCTTTCTTACCAATTCTAATTGGTATTACCGCAACCCGACGGTTTGGTGGTAGCGAAATATTGGGTGCCGCTGCTGGTATGATGTTGGTGATGCCAAGCTTGATTAATGGCTATAGCGTAGCCGAAGCTGTTGCAACTGGCAAAATGCCAACATGGGATTTGTTTGGTTTGCATGTTGCACAAGCAGGTTATCAAGGTCAAGTTTTGCCAGTGATTGGTGTGGCATTTATTCTGGCTAATTTAGAAAAGTTTTTCCATAAGCACTTAAAGGGTGCGGTTGACTTTACCTTTACGCCAATGTTTTCAATTTTGATTACTGGCTTCTTAACATTCATTGTTGTTGGCCCTGTATTGCGTATTGTTTCTAATGGGATTACAGATGGTTTGACTTGGTTAGTCACAACATTTGGCTTCATTGGTTACGGTGTCTTTGGATCATTTTACTCAGCTATTGTGATTACTGGCTTACACCAAAGTTTCCCTGCTATTGAAACGCAGTTATTAGCTGATATTGCCAAAACTGGTGGTGATTTTATTTTCCCAATTGCCGCAGCTTCTAACGTTGCACAAGGTGCTGCTACATTTGCTATTTACTTCTTAAGCAAAGGGGATGAAAAGATGCGTGCCTTATCATCCTCATCAGGTGTTTCAGCTATGCTTGGTATTACTGAACCTGCAATGTTTGGTGTGAATCTGAAATATAAGTTCCCATTCTTCATTGCTTTAGGTGCAGCTGGTATTTCAAGTTTGGTTATGGGACTATTCCAGATTATGTCTGTCTCCCTTGGCCCGGCCGGATTGATTGGTTTCATTGCGATTCCAGCCAATAAGTGGATTGGTTTCTTCATCTCAGTTATTATTAGTTTCGTGATTGCCTTTGTTGTAACCTATGTTTACGGTAAGGCACATATGCCACAAACGAATCATCTCAATACAGTATCCAATGATGTTGTACTGGAAGATGTTGATGGGTTGGCAGTTGATGCACCAGTTTCTGGTACGACGATCAATTTAAGTCAAGTTAATGATGAAGTTTTCTCAAGCGGTATGATGGGCGATGGTATTGCCATTGAGCCAAATGATAACGTTGTTTATGCACCAGCTGATGGTGAGATTACTGTGGCCTATGAGACAAAGCATGCTTATGGTATGACAACAGTAGATGGTCTTGAAATCTTGATTCATATTGGACTAGATACCGTCAATATGGAAGGTAAAGGCTTTGAAAGCTTCGTTAAGCAAGGTCAAACTGTTAGCAAGGGTGATAAGTTAGGATCATTTGATCCAGAGCAAATTAAGGCCGCTGGTTATCCGGTTACAACAATGTTAATTATTACAAATACAGCAAACTTTGATAAAATTATAGAGAATCAAGTCTCTGGTACAGCGATTAAGCAAGGCGATACCGTGTTGACAGCTGTACCTCAGACACAACCAGAATCGGCTATTGCGGAAGGATAATGTATATGACAAAGCTAGTACCTGAAGATACCATTGAGCGTGAAGTGTATCATCTATATCCAACACATGGGTTATTGAATGACCCAAATGGATTAGTATACTTTAAAGATCAATATCATGTTTTCTTTCAATGGAATAACCAGGCAGTTAACCATAAATACAAGGAGTGGGGTCACTTTGTGAGTGATGATTTAAAGCATTGGCAACGCTTAGATAATGCTTTGCATCCCTCATTACCTGAAGATTCGGCAGGTATTTATTCAGGTTCAGCAATTGTTAAAGATGACAAATTATACCTTTTTTATACGGGCAATGTGAGAGATGCTGACGGCCATAGTGTCGCTTCTCATCAGATGTGGGCTGTAAGTGAGGATGGTATTCATTTTGAAAAATTAGGAGAACTGTTTGAACATCCAGAAGGATACACCCGTCATGTGCGTGATCCACGTGTTTGGCAAGGGAAAAATGGGCATTATTACTTAATTGTTGGTGCACAACGACAAGTTGATTTAACGGGTGATATCTTAATCTATGAATCAAGTGACTTTAAGACATGGCAGTTGCGTGGCTCTTTAATCGAAGACGTGTTATTAGATGTCCGTGGGTACATGATTGAATGTCCAGATTTGTTTGTTGTTGACGGTCATACTGTTCTGGCGTTTTCACCACAAGGTTTAGAGCCGGATGCAATTCGTCATCGTTATGAGAATATTCATAATACTGGATATGTCATTGGCCGATTTGACGAAAACACGGCGCGCTTCGTGCCCGAGACGTCGTTTACTGAAATGGATCGTGGCTTTGAATTTTATGCACCACAAACAATGCACGTTCCACATGATGATGGGACGGTGCGACAGATTTTGTGGGCTTGGGCAGGTATGATGACACCTGAACGAGAAATGATGGTACCAACAATTAAAGATGGTTGGTTGCATGTGCTAACAGTGCCACGAGAATTACATGTTACGGATGCGTTAAAGCTCACACAAGAACCGATTGATGAGATTTTACGGGTAAAGCCACTAAGAGATTTGGTTGACCCACCAGTTGGCCAATATACGCTGAATACAACAGATAATTGGCAACTAACACTGGGTGAAGATTTTGAAATAGCGCGTACAGATAATACCATTATTATGCGACGAAGACAGTGGGAAAGTAATCTTTGGGAAACACGACAAATTACTGGTGATGTGGACCAAGTGACGTTAATTATTGATCACGATATTGTTGAACTTTATACTGATGGGTATCAGCAAGTTATGACAGCAAGGTATTTTAAATAATTTTTTGTAAGCGCAATATCTCGTTTGAGAATTGCGCTACACTTTTTACGGAAAACAGTTGACAGCAGTTGTGAAAACGTTTACAATTTAAAACGTAGTTAAATGAATCACATTTAAATTACAGTGGAAGCTGTTAAATTACTTATTAATTGGAGGATGTATATCATGGGTTTATTAGGTGCAATTGAGGCAGGTGGTACGAAGTTTGTCGTGGCCGTGGCAGATCACGACTATAACATTGTTGATCGGGAAAGTTTTCCTACACTAGATGGTGAGAAGACACTGGACTCAGTGATTGCATTCTTCGATAAGTTCGATAACATTGATGCGATTGGTATTGCAGCATTTGGACCAATTGATATTGTTGAGAGTTCATCAACATACGGTCGCGTTTTGGCAACACCTAAGCATGGTTGGTCAGGTTATGACTTCTTGGGTCGTATGAAGGCATGGCGTGATATTCCATATTACTGGACAACAGATGTTAACGGTGCAGGTTGGGCTGAATTTGTAACCGGTGCCGCTAAAGATGTTGATTCAATGGTTTACTTAACAGTTGGTACTGGTATTGGTGCGGGTATTGTTTCTCAAGGTAAGATGGTTCAAGGATTTGGACATCCAGAAGCTGGACATATCTTCTTGCAAAAGCATCCGCAAGACACTTATAAGGGTCACTGCCCATTCCACGCTGACAAGTGTTTGGAAGGATTGGCTGCCGGTCCTGCTATTGAAGAGCGTTGGGGCATTTCAGCTAAAGAATTACCAGATGATCATTTGGCTTGGAAGATTGAAGCTTATTACTTAGCACAGGCTGCGTTGGATTACACAATGATTCTTCGCCCAGAAAAGATTATTTTTGGTGGTGGTGTGCCACACCGTGAAATCTTGTTCCCATTGATTCGTGAAAGCTTTGCCGAACAGATGAGTGATTACCTTGCTGTCCCTGATTTGGATGAGTACATTGTACCAGTTGCCAACGGTGACAATGCAGGTATCTTAGGTTGCTTCTACTTGGCTAAGTCATTAGTTTAAAATAAGGCTTGTTATAAAATCATAATCGTGTTATATTAATATCTGTTGTTGCAATTTATTTGTCAGCACAGATATGGACAGTTAGCTCAGTTGGTAGAGCAACGGACTCTTAATCCGTGGGTCCAGGGTTCGAGCCCCTGACTGTCCACTTTACACAGCGAGTATCTTTGTTAGATACTCGTTTTGTTGTTAGTTAATAAAAAGCGATTAACTTTACTAATTTTTATTGACGTAGCGTGATGTTTTCGGTAAAATGGTACATGGTATTGTTTACCTCACGATAAGCCCCGGAAACTTATTGTATCTGATTGGAAGGAACGCCAATCTTTGTAAACAACTAATCAAAGGAGCGCGATTATGCGTACAACATTTTTAGCAAAACCAGGTGAAATTGAGAAGAAGTGGTATATTATTGATGCCAAAGACGTCGTTTTGGGACGTTTGTCAACAGTTACTGCCTCAATCTTGCGTGGAAAGAACAAGCCAACGTTTACACCAAACGTTGACATGGGTGACAACGTTATCATTATTAATGCTAGCGAAGTTAAATTGACTGGTAAGAAAGCTACTGATAAGGTTTATTACCATCACTCAAACCACCCAGGTGGTTTGAAGTCACGTACTGCAGGTAATTACCGTGAGTTCAACCCAGAGAAGTTGTTGGAGTTGTCAATTCAAGGTATGTTGCCAAAGAACTCTTTGGGTCGCAAGCAAGCTTTGAACTTACATGTTTATGCTGGTTCAGAACATGCACATGCTGCACAACAACCTGAAGTACTTGACATCAACAAGTTGGTTTAAGAAAGGAGAGTAAGTGGAAATGGCTAAAACAGTACAGTATGGCGGCACAGGTCGTCGTAAGAATTCAGTTGCTCGTGTACGTTTGGTTCCAGGTAATGGCCAAATTACAATGAACGGCAAAGCTATCGAAGACTACATTCCTTTCGCTAACTTGCGTGAAGTAGTTTTGCAACCATTTAACGTAACAGAAACATTGGGTAATTATGATGTTCTTGTTAACGTTAACGGTGGTGGTTTCTCAGGTCAAGCTGGTGCAGTGCGTCATGGTATCGCACGTGCCTTGTTGACAGTAGATCCTGACTTCCGCGCAGCATTGAAGACAGCAGGATTGTTGACTCGTGATGCACGTATGAAGGAACGTAAGAAGCCAGGTTTGAAGAAAGCCCGTAAAGCTTCACAGTTCTCAAAGCGTTAATAAAAAGTCTTTTATTAAGGTTAGAGTTAATCTATATAAATTTAAAGCACCAGCGAAAGCTGGTGCTTTTTTGTTGGATAAATTGACTGGTGAAGTTACATTAAGAAAATCGTTCACTCAAAGTTAGATGTGATGAGATGAGACATGTTCAGATTAGAAAATTTAGTAAATCATTGCTCCGTATTTTGAAATATAACAAATTTCTACAGAATAGGCTACGTTACATTAATGATTTTTGAAATTTCCATTAATATTAAGATTTTGATTGAAAAAGATATTATAAAATAGACAGGTTGAACTTATAAAATAGTGTATGATTATCCCATAAGAAGGGATAATCATGAATTGATACTTGCGATTGAGAAATTGACTTGAGGATTACAGATAATTTTTAGAAAAGGTGTTTTTTATAAAAATACTTATTCAAACGTAAATAGATTGTTGATATTGTGTGTAGTTATAATATTTATGATAGGGGAGTGATTGGTATTGAATCTAAAGAAGTTATTGGAAAAAGTTGAGGTTGAGTATCGGCTAACTACTATAGAGTTATAATTATGAAATTTAGAATTTACTGATAATTTTAGTGACAGAATTACACTAATAGTTTAAAAAATTTGATGCAAGGGGGATTTTTGTAGGTATGAATAGGAGAATCCATGATTTAGATTGGCAAATTTGGACGGATACGGAATTTGAAAAGCGTGTAACGGAACTTTTGTGTATCGATATTGATGATGCTACAGATTTAGATTTCATAGAATTATTTGATATATTACAGATCATTAAGGCTAAAAAGCATAGCATTAAAGATGAATGTAGGGTTAAGGCTGAGCTAAATAAAAAGCTATCATGTAAGTATCATAATATGACGGTAGAAGAAATTAGAAGAGAATTTAAATACTTTTTTACCTATGATAATAAAGATGAATTAAAAGTAGATCGCTATCAATTTCGTTTTAGTTTTTTTAAAGTATTTGAAGAGTATAATTGGCACAAAATTTTTAAAGAATATGATTTAAAGAATATTCTTGAAAATAAATTAATATCATTAAGTGACTTGTTAAAAACTAAATACTGGGGTAAAAAATACCCCTTAGTTAAAGAATTATTTTTAAATGAACCAGAAAATTTTCAATTGCTGTTAAGTAATTTTACAGATAGCAAAAATAATTATGTGATACCCGAAAATATTTCGAAAATAGAGTTTTATAAATTAGCGGTATGTTATGTTAATGGAAATTCTGATTTTGAGCCAAATTTGAATTATTTAAAATTGATGCAAAATGGATTGAGCGGTATAGAGAAGTTTATCGACATTGATGCTATTCTAAAATTGAAAATAAAGAAAGAAATTGAGCGACAGACAAACAATTTTTTCTATGAAAATAAGGGATACAAGCAAGGCCTTGCTGTATATGGGAATATAGGCGATTTTAATAAAGAAAATTCGAATCATGAAATTAAAGGATACGTCGATGTAGATTTCTTGAAACAATATTCGGACATTCCTACGTTGCTTAATAGTATTCAATACTTATATAATTTTTTTAATGACAATGGAATATGGAATTTAGTGAGTTTTCCTAATATTGAAGAGTTGGAAATTTCTAGTATACTTACTTTAAAATCTAATCGTCATTATGACACAGGCAGTTACTTTTTAGCAAAACAATGGATTATTTTAAATGAATTACGAATGGCTAGAGAGGTACTTAAACAGGAACATCATTTAGAATTTGAAGACATGTTTAATTATTTTTTTTCAAAATATTCAGAACGGACTTTCAACTTGCCATGGTTACCAATTAATTTTTCTAGAGATGAATCATATGGTACAAAAGTTAGTGTGATGTTTATAGCTGAAGAAAACATTCGTAAACAATGGCATTCTTATTCACAGTATCATGAAATTAATCGAGATCTCATTAATTTAACAAATACACCCAAAATAGAGGAACTTAAGAGTATTGTACCTAATAAATATGTATATGTTGACTCGAGAGAGATGATCAGAATAAAAAATTTACTATTTTCTACTCAAAAAAATCTACTATTTTCTACTCAAAAAAATCTAGGATATATTGATGAAAATTTGTATGAAAATACATTTATTGAGTTAATTTATAAACACAAGGTTTCTTATTCTGATTTTAAAACATATCAGTTATCGGATATTAATTTCTTAATTAAAGAAGAAATAATTAGCGTCCGCAAAAATGGTGAAATATTTGTAACTCATAATCAAAAACAGATGATATTGATTTGTAAATTTTTGTGGGCTTATGGAGTTATAAATTATTACAATTTTCCCTTTGTTAAAGCAGGTGACCTTTCAGAAGAATATCATAATCTCATTAATACTAAAATAAGACAAGGATATTTAAAGACGGAGAGCACACTGTTCTCAATTCCAGAAGTTAATTACTTGAACTACTTACTAAATAATTCTGAGTATAATAATGCA
Source organism: Leuconostoc fallax (assembly GCF_004354645.1). Lineage (NCBI taxonomy): Bacteria > Bacillati > Bacillota > Bacilli > Lactobacillales > Lactobacillaceae > Leuconostoc > Leuconostoc fallax. The sequence goes on from NZ_PUFI01000005.1 coordinate 169,309, forward strand.
AAAGCTTTACGTAATAAGCATGATCATTCTTATATTGCAGAAAAAGACGAAGAAAATCTAGAAGATTATTTATATTCATTGGCAGTAATTTTTGTCTATATAATCAAAATTAATGAAGAATTCCATTTAAAAAACTTGTTAGAGGGAAAAGAGGGATTCTGGACGCAATAGTAAACTATGTATGTACTATTTAGTAGTTGCGGTAGAAGATTTAGTAATAATATCAGTATTTTAAACTCTGTTTAACAAATAAAAGCTTAACGGATTTAACTTTTGGTAACGGTAATGTTGTTAAATATATTCCCGGTAGATATGCATAATAAGCTAAAGCGTAACGAGATTAGAATATATTTTGTAATATTAGTATTGGTAGAGTGTAACACAACACAGTTTTACTTGTAATCATAATTAGTATGTTGCATTAATTAAGAATGCTTTAATTAAGATTAGAGTTAATTGATTATATTTAAAGCACTAGTACTGACTAGTGCTTTTTCATTTCAACAATATCAAAGTCTCATGATAATTACTCTAGAATCATTAATTGTCCCTGTGCAACTTTGAGTTGCGAGCTAGGTACCCAGTAATAGCGGGTTATTTTGTATAATAGGCTATTTTATATTGCTATCCTTTGTATAATAACAACTATGTTATGAGACAAAGGAGTACACAATGGAAAATGTCTTTAGTGAACAATTGATAACTTTGCGGCAAAAAAAGAAGTTATCGCAGCATGCATTAGCTCAGAAAATATTTGTAACCCGTCAATCTGTTTCGAAATGGGAAAATGGTGATGCAGAACCAAGTATTGATAAACTGATTAGTTTAGCTGAGATTTTAAATGTTGATTTAAATCATCTCTTAATTGGCCAGCAGAGTACGGCAGACTTAATTATGAGTATAAACCATTTAACAAAATCATTTACACAACCAGTCTTAAATGATGTTAATTTAAATATTTATGGCCGTGATCGTATTGCGTTATTAGGTAGTAATGGTGCAGGTAAATCAACTTTGGTGAAGATTATGTATAACACCATCAAAGCAGACAGTGGTGAAATTAAGCGCTATATCAATATGCGTGATGACCTTAATATTATGACTCAAGATGATATTTTGATTAGTGACTTAAAATTGATTGAACAAATTGAATTATCTGCGCGAATTAACCAAGTATATGCTAAAACGTATATTGAACAATTGCTCGATCAGTTCCGCTTGCGACAAGTAGCTCATACGTATATTAGTAAATTATCTGGTGGTGAAAAAAGACGATTATCTCTCGTATTAAGTTTAATGAGACCCTCGAAGTTACTCATATTAGATGAACCAACCGTGGGGATGGATTTAGAATCGATTGATTTGTTTTGGAAGCATATGGATCATGTTGGTGGCGCTGTGCTAACCATTACGCATGATTTTAATCAAATTGATAAATATTTTTCGCGAGTAATTCTATTAAAGGATGGTCAAATAAAACGTGACGATCGAGTGAGCGATATCCATGCACATAATCAAACGATTGAACAATGGTATCGTCAGTTTAATCGTGTTCTGGAAGCAAAAGGAGTAGAGTCATGATTCAAATTATCCAATTAAAAGAAGTTTTACGTAATAAACGTTTTTTATTGTTTACAATTTTTATCCCAATTGTATGGTATGTTATGATGACATTGACCGCTAAATCTGGTCATTTTTTTACTGATACATATGGGTATATTTGGTTTATGGCTTCTTGTCTGATGGGAGTGGCTGGTAATTCTATCGTCACGTTTAGTAAAAGAATGAATAATGGTCGTCGCTACTATGTACTCCAATCTAAAATATCGCATTACACGCTATGGCGCTTCGGACTAGATCAATTAGTTGTTCAAATTGTATTGAACGCTATGATTTGTTTGGTTGTTGTGATTTGTGGTATTGTGTTGCAGACGTTATTGATTGATACTCATTTGTTACTGGCTATTTTGCTAGTAACGACGCTGGGAATTTATTTTAGTATCATTGGTTTTTCTTTGGGTTTGTTGCTATCGGGCCCAGTATTAGATGCTATTGGTTTCCCAATTATGATTGTGATTGCAATACTTATTGTACCGTTTAGTACAATCGCGCATGATGGATTTGTACAGATTATTAGTACCATACAAATGATCTTTCCTGGCTATCACTTATATCGTATTTTATTGAATTTGATATCGGGGGTATCGATTCAAAAACCAATACTGTACTTTTTTGTTAGTATGATTGGTACAAGTTTACCGTTTATTTGGTTAACATGGCTTCGCGTCATTAAGAAGACAAATGCTTTAACTGTATAATAAAAAACGCTTGCTACATTATAGTAGTAAGCGTTTTTTGATTAATTAATCATCTGAAGGTTCATCAGCATTCTCGATGGTTGTTCGTGGCAATTCGTGAATTTCAAAATTATTAATATAAGCATTCTCGTAATCGAGTGCGGTCATTTCAAAGTTCTCAACAGTTAGCGTATCGCCAGCGCGAAAATCAGGGTTCTGATTCAAAACATAACCGGTTAATGTAACGGCTTCGTCTTCCTCTAACGCTTTGATTTGAACATTGAAGTAACGTTCGAAGTCAAAGAGTGTCATCTTACCAGCGACCTTATATTTATTTCCGCCAAGCTTTGTAACGTAATCATCAGAAACATCATCAATTTCGTCACGAACTGAACCGAATAATTCTTCATAAATATCTTTATCGGTGACCAATCCACTTGTGCCACCATATTCATCAACAACAATAACGATAGGTGCACGCTTGACAATCATTTCGTCCAATACGTCATGCAGATCCATATTCTCAGGGACTGCTGGCATATCACGCATGATTTTAGCGACGGGGTCTTGTGCATTGATACGTGCTTGACGTACCATATCGTAGCTGTAGACGTATCCTAACACTTTATCCTTGTCATTATCGGCAATCACAGGGAAACGCGTATAGCGCTTTTCTAAGTAAAGATTAAGCGCATCTGAAATTGGGGCATCAACATTGATTGTGACCATAGAAGTACGATCAATCATAACGTCAACGGCGACCTTGTCATTCATGGCAAAGGCACGTTGCATAAAGGTTAAATCTTCTTGGTCTAATTCACCGGCTTGTGCGGCATGTTTAGATAGGGCAAGTATTTCAGTTTGTGAATAAATATCTTCATCACTGTTTGTTTTGAATCCAAGAAGATGTGTAATAGCATTAGATAAATGATCTAATGTCCAAATTAATGGGAACAGAGCAATGTGGAAGAAACGAACAGGTCGTACGATAAATAGTAGGACTTTGATTGGTTCTTCGATAGCGATGTTTTTTGGTACCAAATCAGTAAAGACAGCGTGAATAATTGTGAACAAAATCATCGCAACAACAGATGAGAATGCGCGTGCATATTCGGCTGGAATTAGATTAGCCTGAATAATTAAATCAGCAATCGTTTCTTCACCAATCCAACCTAAAATCAAACTTGTCAAAGTAATACCAACTTGAGCAGTTGATAAGTACTCTGTCAAATGTTCTACCATGTGGATGGCATTTTTAGTATTACGTGATGGCTTATCGCGATCATCTTGCATCGCCCTAAGGGCGCTCAAACGAACTTTAACAAGTGAATATTCTGTTAAAGTAAACAATATTGCGAGTAATAGGACCACCAGAATAACAAAAAAGTTGATGATCATAGACGGACCAGAATCCAAAATAATTTCCTCATTTCCTTTAAATCTACAAAAAGATAATCTGCATACCATTATACCAAAATCATCAGAGATTAACTATTTATTTAATATAATTGTAAATAAATATAAACTGAACGATTAAATTTTAATATATGACAAATCAGGCTGAAATCGAATATTAAAACGGTGATGTATTTATAATAGTTATTTAGTGAGCATAACGAGATAGCGATACTTAGTTATTTTGATAGGTATAATGAATAAATAGTTATTATTTCACAAACTAAGTGATTTGAAAATAAAATTTCATACTTTAGAATGTTGATATATCAACATTTTAATATTCGGATTTTTTAACTATTGTGAGTTTGTGAAAATAAACCTGTATGCTTTTATTTGTTCGAACATTTGTTTGTGAAGTCAGATATAGACCTTGTCTTTACTGAAAAACAGGATAAACTATTAAGCAGTAAATAATTTTCGAATAAGGGGATAATGATGGAAAATATCACAGTATATACAAAATATAATTGCGTTCAATGCAAAATGACAAAGAAGTTTTTGTCATCAAAGGGCGTTTCGTTTAAAGAAATTAATATTGATGAAGAAGTACAATACGTTGATGAATTGAAGGCTAATGGCCATCGTCAAACACCGGTCGTAGCAGTTAAAGGTGTTACAACATTTACTGGTTTTCGCCCAGACATGCTAGCTAAAATTACAGCTTAATCTTCAATTATCATTAGATAATTAATAAATTCAAAGGATAAATTTATGCCCTTAAAAGACTTAAACATTGATCAAGTAACGTATTTTGATTTAAATAATCAAGTGAATATTCCAAAAGACAATCAAATTCAACTAGAAAAGGATCAAGAAGCGTTAGCTGCATTTTTAGAAGAAAATGTTAAGCCTAACGTCTTGCAATTTAATTCTCTAAGAGAACGATTTGATTGGTTATTTGATCATGAATTTTTGGAGCGTGACTTTGTTGAAAAGTATCACTTTGATTTTATCGTTTCACTATACAAATTCTTAAATGAACAGCATTTTCAGTTTAAGTCATTTATGGCTGCTTTCAAGTTTTATAATCAATACGCATTAAAAACAAATGACGGCAACTATTATGTTGAGACTTACGAAGATCGTGTAGCGGTCAATGCATTGTATTACGCGAATGGTGATGAGCAGTTAGCATTGCACATAGCAGATGAAATGATTCATCAACGTTATCAACCAGCAACGCCATCATTTTTGAATGCAGGTCGTGCACGTCGTGGAGAATTGGTATCTTGCTTTATTTTACAAGCGACTGATGACATGAATGCAATTGGCCGTACCATTAATTCTGCTTTGCAACTATCTAAAATGGGTGGTGGTGTTGGTATTAATTTGTCGAACTTACGTGAAGCGGGCGCACCTGTTATGGGGATTGCCAACTCTGCTGGTGGTGTTGTACCAGTGATGAAGTTGTTAGAGGATACTTTTACTTTTAGTTCTCAAGTCGGTGCACGTCAAGGTGCGGGTGTTGTTTATTTGTCGATCTTCCATCCAGATGTTTTGAGTTTCTTGTCAACAAAAAAAGAAAATGCGGATGAAAAAATTCGTGTTAAGACATTGTCACTTGGCTTGACGATTCCAGATAAGTTCTATGATTTAGCCAAGCAAAATAAGGAAATGTATCTATTCAGTCCGGTTGATGTTGAACGTGAGTATGGTCAACCGTTCAATTATGTTGACATCACCGCTGAATATGACAATATGGTGGCAAACGATAAAATCATAAAGTATCGCGTTGATGCGCGTATGTTAGAAGAAGAAATTTCTAAATTACAACAAGAATCTGGTTATCCATATATTGTTAATGTGGATGTAACGAACCGGGCTAATCCAATTTTTGGTAAGATTATCTCATCAAATCTTTGTTCTGAAATTTTGCAGGTGCAACGCCCATCTGTTATTAATAATGAACAGGAATACACAGAAATGGGATCAGATATTAGTTGTAACTTAGGCTCAATTAATATTGTGAACATGATGCAAACTGACGACTTTGCAACGTCAGTAGATGCAATGGTGAGAGCCCTAACTTTTGTGTCTGATTCATCTAATTTGGATGTTGTACCTTCAGTCTTAGAAGGCAATCGTGAAAAACACGCTATTGGCTTGGGGGCTATGGGACTAGCTGCTTATTTCGCGCAACACAAAATGTACTATGGTGATGAAGAGTCATTAGACTTTACATCCACTTTCTTTATGATGCTTAATTATTATTCTTTGCAATCTTCAATGAAAATTGCTAAAGAACGCCAAGAAAATTTTTATGAGTTTGAAAAGTCCGATTACGCAACTGGTCAGTATTTTGACCAATACTTGTCACAGGATTGGATGCCTAAGACAGATAAAGTACGTCGCGCATTCGCACAACATCATTTACCAACGAAAGCTGATTGGGAACAGTTAAAACAAGATGTGATGACTTATGGTATTTATAATGCTTACCGTCATGCTATCGCACCAACAGGCTCAATTTCTTATGTTAATGATACAACTGCCACTTTATTGCCAATTGTTAACAAAATCGAAGAACGTCAAGAGGGTATGATTGGTAAAGTTTATTATCCAGCGCCTGGTTTGAGCAATGAAACAATGCCTTACTACGTCTCAGCTTATGATACTGACATGCGTAAGGTGATTGATGTTTATGCTGCTGCTCAAGCACATATTGATCAAGGTATGGCTCTGACATTATTTATGCGTTCTACCTTGTCTCAAGAGTTATACGAGTGGAAAGATAAGACACCTAAGATGACAACGCGTGATTTGACGATTCTACGTCATTATGCGTTTAACAAGGGCATTAAGTCTTTGTATTACGTGAGAACTTTTACCGATGATAATCAAGAGACTGGTGTTAATGAATGTGAGAGCTGCTCTATTTAATGTATATTTGGGGGAGCCTTGGACAAATATTAATTGATAAATAGACAAGTAAGTGGGGGAAGTACCGTTGGGAAAAATAAACATTTTATATGCATCGACGGAAGGCAATACAAAGTCCTTTGTTGAGAAGTTACGCACTGTTGCAGAAAGCCATGGTGATGAACTCAATACCAAATTAATTGGTGAAGAAACAGAATTTGAACAAGAAACAGTTCCGTTTATTGCACTCGTACCAACTTATTTAACTGGTGGTACAGGAACGGGTCCGGAAGTGAAGGAAATTTTTACGAATGCTTTAGGTGAATATATTGAATTTTCTCAAAATTTAAAGTATTTACGTGGCATTGTTGGTTCAGGTAATCGTAATTTTAATGTACAATTTAACTTAACAGCTAATCGATATGCTGAAAAGTATCAGGTACCGATGATTGCGAGTTATGAACTACGTGGCAGTAAGTTTGATGCTCAGCGTATTTATGACAAAATAAAAACGATAATTGAGGAATAAATATGGAACACATTCAAAAAAATTCGTATGTAGCAATTAATTGGAATAACATTGAAGACGAGCTAGATAAGGCTACTTGGGAAAAGCTAACACAACAGTTCTGGTTGGATACACGTGTCCCTATTTCAAACGATTTACGGAATTGGCGTGATACGAGTGCTGAAGAAAAGAAAGTTTTGAATCTAGTTTTTGGTGGTTTAACAACATTAGATACGCTGCAATCTCAAGATGGTATGGCTGAATTAAAGAAAGACGCCGTTAACCAAAAGGAAGAAGCAGTACTCAATAATATTCAGTTTATGGAATCTGTTCATGCCAAATCATATTCTTCTATTTTCGAAACTTTGAATGATAAGGCTGAAATAGAAGCAGTTTTTGAGTGGGCTGATAATGATGAATATCTGCAGTACAAAGCGCAACGTATTAATGATATTTACCATAATGGAACACCTTTACAAAAGAAAGTTGCATCAGTGTTCTTAGAGACATTCTTATTCTATTCTGGTTTCTATACACCACTTTATTTTGTTGGTCATAATAAAATGTTAAATGTGGCTGAAATCATTAAATTGATTATTCGTGATGAATCTGTTCATGGTACGTATATTGGTTATAAATTCCAAATCGGCTTTAATCAGTTATCAGAAGATGAACAAAGTGAATTGCAAAGTTGGATGTATGATTTACTATTTGAATTATACGAAAATGAAGAAAAGTTTACGCATGAACTGTACGACGAAATCGGTTGGACTGACTCCGTTATGACATTCTTACGTTATAACGCAAATAAAGCGCTCATGAACTTGGGTCAAGAGCCAATGTTCCCAGATGGTGCCGAAGATGTGAATCCTGTTGTAATGAATGGTATTTCAACATCTACTGCTAACCATGATTTCTTCTCTGGTGTTGGTAATGGTTATTTGATTGGTGAGGTCGAAGCCATGGCAGATGATGATTATGATATTGGTTTAGATAAACAATAAGCAAATTAAAAACGCCTTTGAAAGGCGTTTTTAGTTTGCTTATTTTAAGACTACTGTGCAGGACTGGTACTAGGATCAACGGGTAATGTTGTATTAGAACTACTATCAGTACTTGAACTTGATGATGTACCATCACTAGAAGCTTGTAATGATTCAGCGATACTAGCCAGTGTAGATGGCACTTCGCCACCAAACATACTACCAGTGGTTTTGGCTTCAAGGCCAAGTGCTTTACGTGCTTTATTGGTGATCCGTTGCTTTTCTGACGTTGAAACAATTTCATAAGATACTGATGCACCAGTAGTTGCGTCTGGATATGACGTAGTGGTACCTTGCAAATGATCGGTGACAACGTTATTTTTAGCCTTGATATATTTAGTTGCAATATTGCTCATATCACCAAATGTTAAATCAGTCATAATATTCTTTTGTACGGAATTCATGAATTTTTCATTGAGCAGATTGGTTACATTAGCTGCCTTCTTCATTAGGGCTTGCAAGACTAGTCTTTGACGTTTCTGACGGCCATAGTCACCTTCAGGATCATCGTAACGCATTCTAGAGAAGGCAAGCGCGGCACTACCATCCATTACAGTGTGCTTAGTAAAATGCTTACCATCAGAAGCATATTCGTATGATGCACTGCCCTTGGTGAATTTATAAGTAGCGGGACTTTCATCTTCATCTGGGGTATAAGTAAAGGTAAGTGGTGATTTAATTTCAACACCACCAACTTGATCAACCATTTTTTCCAAACCACCCATGTTAGCCATGGCATAAAAGTCAATTGGGATATTGAGGTAAGCTTCCACAGTTTTGATAGCTGTTGCAGCAGATCCATAAGCATATGCTGCGTTCATCTTTTGCGGGAAAGTATCTTCATAACCCACGATGGCAATCATTGCATCACGTGGAATAGAAATTAATGTTGTTTTTTCTTTCTTAGGGTTAACAATCAACACCATCATCGAGTCGGTACGGCCTTTATAGTTACGATTTAAGGCACCAGTATCAGTTCCCATAAGCAAAACAGAAAAAGGTTTTCCTTGTTTGATTACCTTGGATACGTTTCGACTTTTTGTTAATCCAGTGCCACTATAAACATTGTCTATCGTTGACTTGGCATTACGATATAAAAGGTAACCCAAGGCACTACCTGCAATAAGTAAGACAAGTAGAATAGTAATGAAAATATTACGTATTTTGTGGGTTCTTGGTTTGTAACGATCGCTGCGGCTTTGGTTATTTTTTTGATTTCGCATGGGGGCTAATGTTTTCTCCTAAATTAATGCGCCAATACTTATAGCAATAATCAAAATAAATAAGACAATACTTGTGATAATGACATATTGCCAATCTTTAATTCTTGCAAATGAAATGATAGACGCGATAACACGTAAGATGGGTGTTAGAATTAATAAAAATAATCCAAGCATCATCAAAGCGCCTGGCTTTAGACGTAAGGAACTAAGAACTATTGTACCAAAATTAGTGGGCCATGTATTGTATTTAAAACCAGTATGAGCGCCAGATAATAAATAAAGACTAAAACCAAGTATCATAACAATTACTGATAAAAGCACACCAATACGTAAAATAATACCGATTTCACGTTCTAAATCTTTTCTTTCTTCCATGATTAGCCTCAATATAACGTAATGTTAAATGCTTTTAATAGGAGTTGCAGACCAGCAATACCCACAACTGGTATAAAGAGTTGGCGTAGTCTTTTAGCAGGAATGTGTGGCATCAGACGCGCCCCAATCGTCGCACCCAATAATATACCTAAAGCAATGGGAACAGCGATATTGGCTTTTATTGTACCATTAAAAAAGTAGACTAAAGCACTTGTCGCGGCGGTAACACCCATCATTAGATTTGATGTCGCACTTGATGGTTTTAGAGGCATTTTCATGACGGTATCCATTGCAAAAACTTTGAACATGCCGCTACCGATACCCAGTAATCCAGAAGCAATACCTGCCCAGATCATAGCTAATGCGCCACCAGCAACATTCTCAACTTTATAGTCAATCTGTTGGTGGGTTGACTTGTCAAAATAAGAACTATTAAGTTGCATTTTCTGGGCAAAATGATCTTCTTTGGTAGAAGGTGCATCAACTTTTTTACTATGTAATTTTCGCCACATCCGATAGGCTTGGTACACAAGTAAGATACCGAATAAGAAGTTTAACCAAATAGCTTTGAAAAAGATAGCAAGTAGAGCGCCAGCTAATGCGCCAATCGTTGTGAAAATTTCCAAGAACATAGCCATCCTCAAATTGAGCATATCGTCTTTAAGATAAGCAATTGAAGCACCAGAACTAGTGGCAATGACAGCAATAATACTTGCACCAATCGCATAGTGAATCGGTAAATTAAACCCAATGACTAAAATGGGCGTAACAATGATGCCACCACCTAAGCCCAATAAGGCGCCTAAAATACCTGAAAAAATGCCAACAACTAACATTAGAATAATTGATATAATTAAAGCCAAGATTAAAACCCACTGTTTCAATATTTTTTTGTTAAGAACTACTGCTTATAATGCTACAATTATGGTTATAAAGACGCAATTATATTTAAAAAAAATTAATATTACAATGTCTTTGGGTTATTAAAGAGGTGAAGCGTTATTGTGTTAGTTTCAAAAGATAGAACCAGAAAAGTATTGATCCCGATTTTTTTTGGCCTTTTCTTAGTATTGGCTTTAATTGTACGTCTCGGGAGCCATATGATGTTGCTACTTGATGATTTATCAAGTGTTGTGACACAGGAGTATACACCACGGATTTTAATGCTTTTTAGTACCATAGGTGGCTTATTAGCACATTATCCAGTTGCTATTATTATGACGTTACTAGTGGCAAGCTTTTTATATCTCGTGCGTTTTCAGGTGGCGGCAATGTGGTTCTTGCTTATGCAAGGTTTGTTGTTACCAATTGTCATGCTATTAACTGTTATCATTAATGTCCATTGGGATAATGGGTTACAGATTGGTGATACGATACCTAATCTGTTGGTGACGTGGTGGTTTGAAATATTTAGTGTGTTTTTCACACTGATTTTTCCAAAAATGGTGCGGTCACAATCAGCGCAATACATTGTGATGGGTGTGATGTTCTTGATTTGGATTGGTATTTTATTAGCACAATTACAACGAGGAATTGCACTTTCGACTTTAATTGGGGCGATGTTATTTGGTTATTTTTGGTGGCAACTATCACAACAACTTTATTTAAAACTGGCCAAAAAAGGACAAATTATTTTTTCCTTAGGTGGTCGTTTATAATATTTTGTTATGTAAGTAGGAGTAATGATGGCAGACTTCTTACGGACTGTTGATCGTCGTAAAATATTGCATGTTGACCTAGATGCCTTCTATGCACAAATTGAAATGCGCGATCATCCACAATTGAGACATAAAGCGCTAATTATTTCGCGAGATCCAGCACAATCGGGTGGACGAGGTGTTGTTGCAACTGCTAACTATTTAGCACGCCGTCTTGGTGTTCATTCTGCTATGAGTGCAGCTGAGGCTAAACGTTTAGCGCCAGATGCTATTTTTTGGCCGGCAGATTTTACTAAATATAAAGCGGTATCTCAACAGATTCATGATATTTTTTACCAATTCACACCAAAAGTGGAACCAGTTGCCTTTGATGAAGCTTACTTGGATATCAGTCACTATGCGACTAGTGGCGCGACAATTGCTGCTCAAATTAGGCATGAAATTCTGAAAACCACGCATCTGACAAGTTCAGTTGGTGTGTCGCATAATAAATTACTTGCGAAATTGGGTTCTAACTATAATAAACCAAATGGCGTAACCGTTATTAACCATAGCAATATGTTAGAATTTATTGATGCACTGCCCATTGATAAATTTCGCGGTGTCGGTCAAAAAACCAAGGAAAAATTAATCCAGTTAGACATTCATGATGGTCGTCAACTACGACAACTATCACAAGAAATGTTACGTGCACAATTTGGTAAATTTGGAGAACACCTATATTTACAGGCACGTGGTATGAATTTTAGTGAGGTGAAATGGCAGCGCCAGCGCCAATCTGTAGGAAAAGAAACAACATTCGACCGTTTTTTACATACAGAGGCTCAAGTACAAAACGCTTTTGGTCAATTAGCAGATAAAATGATTATCAGTTTACGACAGCAAAAGGTTGTTGGTCGCACCTTGAATATTAAGATTCGTGATGCTGACTTTAATACATTAACGCGATCTTTAACGCACCATGAGCCTTGGGTATTAGATCAGCAAGTATTAGTCAGAGAGGCATTGAATATTTTCGATAAAAACCTATCAATGCCATTTTCAATCCGTTTATTAGGCATATCTATGAGTAATTTACGATCCAGTACATTTGAGGAAGTTAGCTTATTTTAAATGCTATAATGGAAGCTAACCATATTGAAGTAGAAAGTTAATTTATGACCATTCAAGAAGAAATTTTAGAACAAATTAAGCGTTACGATACGATTATTATTCATCGCCATCAACGCCCTGATCCAGATGCTTTTGGTTCACAATTGGGGTTGAAGGCATTGTTACAAGCCAGTTTTCCTGAAAAAAAGATTTACGCTGTGGGTAAGGCCGTGCCAGGGTTGTCTTGGATTAGCGAATCAGAGACATTTATGGATGCTGTGCCTAATGGTGCCTATCATAAGGCGTTAGTTATTGTAACCGATACGGCGAATGCGCCACGTGTTGATGACCAGCGTTGGCCTGAAGGACAAGCAGTTATCAAAATTGATCATCACCCAAATGATGATCCTTTTGGTGATTGGCAATGGGTCCAAGAAGGTCAATCGGCGACTAGTACTATGATTTATGAATTTTATGAAGCGCTTCGCCCTCAGTTAACTATGACAGCAGAAGCAGCTCGACTATTGTATATTGGTATTATTGGTGATACTGGCCGATTTATGTATAGTAATGATTCCGAGACGTTTAGAGTTGTTTCTGAATTGTTTAAGTATGATTTTGATTATGCCAAAATTCATTATAATATGACAACAATATCAGAAAACGCGGCTAAATTATCAGGATATATTTTACAAAATGTTACTATTTTGCCTTCAGGTTTTGCTTATGTGATTCTTACACGTGAACTCATTAAGCAATTTAATCTTGGTGAAGCGGGCACATCATTTGCTGTTTCTTTACCTTCAAAAATTGATACAGTTAAAGCTTGGGCAATTTTTGAAGAACAAGATGAAGGTAATTATCGCGTAAGATTACGCTCTCGTTCAATTGTCATTAATAAAATTGCAAATCGCTTTGAAGGCGGTGGACATCCAATGGCGTCTGGTGCTTGGGCACAAAGTCGTGAAGACATTGAACGTTTAATTCAAGCTGTGGAAACAGCATTACTAAAGGCATGAATCAAATAATAAGAATCACAATAGACTGAGGAAATTTATGGCAAATCAATTTGGACAATTTAATTTAAAACCTGATCTCATTTCAGGTTTGACAGCAATTGGCTTTACACAACCAACACCAGTACAGTTAAAATTAATTCCGGATATATTAAAAGGGCGTGATGTTGTCGGGCAATCTCAAACTGGATCAGGTAAAACACATACTTTCTTAATTCCGATTTTTAATCGTATCGTGTTTGATGCAAATGAAGTACAAGCAGTTATCACAACACCATCAAGAGAGTTAGCTGACCAAATTACGCGTGCTGCTAAAGCATTAGCAGAGCAACTTGATGAAGATATACGTATTGCAGATTATGTTGGCGGTACTGATAAGGCCCGTCAGATTAAGCAATTAGGTAATCAGCAACCACAAATCGTTATTGGAACGCCTGGACGAATTAAAGATTTGGTCGATTCGCAGGCGCTTAAGTTACATCATGTTAGAACATTGGTTGTGGATGAAGCAGATATGACGTTGGATATGGGCTTCCTTAACGAGGTTGATGCCATTGCTTCTGCCATGCCTGATGATTTACAGACATTAGTATTTAGTGCTACTATGCCTGAAAAGCTCAAGCCATTTTTAAAGAAGTATATGGATAATCCACGCTTTGAAGCTATTCCTGTGGATACAGTGATTGCCGACACTATTGATAACTGGTTGATTCCAACAAAATCGGCGGATAAAGATGATATTATCTATAAGTTATTAACAATTGGACATCCTTATTTGGCTTTGATTTTTACAAATACAAAAGAGCGCGCGAAGGCATTAACCCGAAATCTACGCGGTCGTGGGCTTAAGGTTGCTGAAGTTCATGGGGACATTGCGCCACGTGAACGTCGTCGTACTATGAAGCAAGTACAGAATTTGGAATTCCAATACGTTGTGGCCACGGACTTAGCTGCACGAGGCATTGATATTGAAGGTGTTTCTCATGTGATTAACGATGACATTCCTTCCGAGCTAGAGTTCTTTGTACATCGTGTTGGTCGAACAGGTCGTAATAATTTATCGGGACTGGCTATTACATTGTACGGTCCTGATGAAGAAGACGAAGTTGTGGAACTGGAGAATTTGGGTATTCAATTCAAGCCTAAGCAAATTCGTGGGGATGAGATTGTTGACATCAAAGACCGAAAGGCACGAACACAACGTGTTGCAACAACAAAAAAGTTAGACCCAACAATGGTTGGCATGGTAAAAAAGAAAAAGAAAAATGTTAAGCCAGGCTATAAGCGTCGTATCAAAAATGCCATTCAACGCAAAAACCAAATGGATCGTCGTATTGCCCAACGTGAAGAACGTCGTGCAACGCGTAAAGCTAATAAAAATAAATAAGTCATTTAAAAGTATAATTTAAATTGAAACGTTGATACGTATCCTTTGAATTATGCTTTTTTATGTGCGGTATACTAAGAATTATGACAAGAAAAGATTTAACGCTAAAAAAATTTAATGTTGATCAACTCACTGATCAGCAAAGTACCCAATTAGACCAAATTGAAACGTTTATCAACCATCATTTACAAGACACTCAATCAACACATGCGGTAGGTGTTATATCAGGTGAAGCAGGTACAGGAAAAAGTGTGATATTAACTAAATTATTTCAAAAAATACAACAAGGTCGTCAAGATACAACGAGCCCGTATTTTCGAACCAATAATGTTTTTACAGTTAATCATCCAGAACTGCTAAAAGTTTATCAAGAATTGGCAGCAACATTGCCAGCATTACGGAAAAAAGATTATGTTCGGCCAACCTCATTAATTAACCAAGCACATAAACAACGGCAAAAATATGATGTTGTTGTGATTGATGAGGGCCATTTGTTATTATCAAAACCAGAACCATATATTAAGTTTACACAACAGAATCAATTAGATGAAATTATAAAATTAGCTAAAGTTGTTATTGTGGTTTTTGATTTTAAGCAAGTTATGCAGACCAAGATGTATTGGGATCAACACCTTTTAAATCAAATATTAGCACCATACCACACACGATATTTTAACTTGACGATGCAATATCGTATGCAGGCGCCGGCAAGTGTTATGAATTGGGTAAATGCATTGAGTGACGGTAACATATTGCCATTACCGTCAGAAACTGGTCGTTATGACTTGCGTATTTATCGTCGTGCGATAGATATGTATCAGCAAATCCAAGATTGTGATAAGCGAGTGGGCTTATCCAGAATTGTGGCGACAACAGGGTTTGTACGCAAAAATCAAAATGAACACCATGTGTATATGGATGACTTTGATTTACCTTGGGATGAGTATGATATTCAGCCAACACCATGGGCACAAAGGCCCGCATCAATTCATGAAGTGGGCTCCATTTATACGGTTCAAGGTTTTGACTTGAATTACGTTGGCGTGATACTCGGACCACCTTTTGAATACGATGCACAGCATGATTGTATGATTGTTAATCCAAATAAAGTGACGCACACTGAAATATACAAAAAGCGTCCCGATTTAACGCATCCGGAAAAAATTGCGTGGGTTAAACAACGACTGATGTTCAATGTTATCGATGTTTTATTAAAACGTGGTATATATGGGCTATACATTACAGCAGCTGATGAAAAACTCAGGCAACGTTTATTACTGGCACAAGATAAAAAACAATGAAGTTATTTGTAACTGTATCAAATGAATAGATAAATAATTTCACAAGCAAAAGCCTAACAGAAACTTATTTCATATAGGAAATTTCTAATGCATGTTGTGGTCTCCTTGCAACAAAAATAACAAAAATGATAAAAAAATTATTTTTTTATTGTAACTTTTACTTTATTATTTGTGAAAAAGTGGTATCTTTATAAAGGTGTTTACTGAAAAATAAAAATGTTTCAGTGAAAATTTGTAGAAAGTACCTTGAGGAATGATTGTGGTCATGGATAATGATGTTACTGTGTTAAGACACGATAACTTAGTCGTATGCAATAAATTATGCCCGACCTAACGCTTTATAGTTAGTGTATTGTGTCGGTAAAAAATAATTATTGGATTGAGATTGGAAGTATGGAAGAAAAATTATTTAATAAGGGCTTTATTAGCATTACGATTATCAACTTTATTGTCTACCTTGTGTATTACTTATTGATGGTTATCATAGCAGTTATTGCACATGACCAGTTAAACGCATCATTTGCAGAAGCCGGATTTGCTTCTGGTATTTATATTATTGGTACGCTGTTAGCCCGTCTCATTATGGGAAAACAATTAGAGTTATGGGGACGGAAGTTCGTTGTTCGTGCAGGTGCAATTTTCTATCTAGTGACGACAATTGCGTACTTGTTTATTCCTTCAATATCTGTGATGTATCTCATCAGATTACTTAACGGATTTGCTTACGGTATGACTTCAACTGCTGCAAATGCAATTGTGACAGCTTATATTCCCGAACGTAAAAAGGGTGAGGGAATTAATTATTATGGCTTAAGTACAAGTTTGGCTGCTGCAATTGGACCGTTCATTGGTTTGATTTTGTTAAGCACAACTAACTTTGATTTTATTGTTATTTTCTCATCAATTTTAATTCTGTTATCTACAATTGCTATATTTAGTATCAAAATCACTAATATCAAGTTAACAGATGAACACAAAGAAAGCTTGAAAAAGTGGACTTTTAGTAGTTTTGTTGAATCAAAAGCATTGTTTATTGCTGCAATCGGTTTCTTAATGGGACTTTCTTACTCAAGCGTGCTATCATTCCTTTCTTCATATGCCGAAGAAATCAATTTGGTTAGCATCAGCTCATTCTTCTTCGTTGTGTACGCATTAGTGGTAACATTAACACGACCAATGTCTGGTAGAATCTTTGATTTAAAGGGTGAAAATTATGTCATGTATCCAAGTTACATTTTCTTGGCACTTGGATTACTTGTCTTGGCAGCTACGACTGATGGTATAGTGTTGTTAGTGGCTGGTGCATTTATTGGTTTGGGTTATGGTACATTTATGTCTAATGGACAGGCCATTGTTTTGAAGTTAGTGGCAAGCCACCGTATTGGTATTGCATTATCCACATACTTTATTGGTCTAGATTTAGGCTTAGGGGTTGGTCCTTACGTTTTGGGTGATTTACATGCGATATTAGGTTTCCGTCAACTATATATCGTCTGCGCAATTATTCCAGTTATCTGTGCAATACTTTATGCGTTATTCTATCGACCAAAATATGTCGATACAAAAGTAATGTAATATTATGAGCATATAAAAAACTACCTTAATGATTAAGGTAGTTTTTTTATTGCAATCATTTAATTATTTGAACCAGCTATCAACTTCGGATTTATGTTGGCTTATCCAATTTTTAGCAGCTTGTTCGGGTGACTTACCGTTTTGAACATCTAACATAACAGATTGCATATCTTGAGAAGTCCAATGGAAATTATTGAAAATCTTATAGACGTCCGGCTTATCTTGCTTAAGATCTTTACGAACGATTGTTTCAATGTTTTCAGTTTTACCCATTGATTGTTTTGGATCTTCTAAGTACTTTAACTTATATTTACTAAACAACCAGTGTGGGGACCAACCAGTAATGACAATATCTTGATGATTCTTATAGGCACGCTCTAAGGCAATAGCCATTGCACCAGAAGAAGAAGAAGTTAATTTCCAATCTGATAAATTACTATAGTCTTTCATAGCCTTATTTGTAGATGTCATAATACCGGCACCAGGTTCAATACCGGTAATTGTTTTGTTAGCTTGATTAGATAAATCGGCGATTGAATTAACGTCCATATAGTCAGGCACGACAAGGCCGGTTTTAACACCCTTAAGGTTAGGGCCAAGATTTGTGACATCATTTTTGTATTTTTGGGCTAATGCTTTATGAGTATTAGGTAACCAAGCAGAGATTGAAGCATCTGCTTGACCACTGGCGACTGATTGCCATACAACAGCATTGTCCAGCGGCGTCATGTTAACTTTATAGCCATGCTGGCGCATTGCCTCTGCTAAGACATTGTTAGAAGCAACTTCTGAATCCCATTCAACATAAACAAGGTTAACCTGTTTACCAGTACTTTGATTTGACATTAAGTGATTGACAACACCACTACCGATCATGACAATGGCCGTAGCTAAAACTAACCATTTCTTGATCGGTGACCTGCTATCAGACTGTTGCCGTGAATTGCTACTGAGTTTTTGAGTGAAGCGGTCAATAATAATGGCCAAAATAACCAAGCCCAGACCATTGACGAAACCTGAACCAACGTCAGCATGCTGAACAGCTGCCAAAACACCACGACCAAGTCCAGGCGCACCAATCATTGAGGCAGTCACAACCATGGATAACGCTAGCATAATAGTTTGATTAGCACCTGCAAGAATTGTATTCTTAGCAGTTGGTAATTCTAATTTAATTAATTTTTGCCACGGTGTGCTACCAAATGAATCAGCGGCTTCGACTAAATCAGTTGGTACTTGTCGAATACCTAAATTAGTCATGCGTACCATTGGCGGTAGGGCGAAGATAATTGAGGCAAAAACACCTGGTACGACGCCAATACCGAAGAATGCAACGGCTGGTATCAAATAGACGAAACCAGGCATTGTCTGCATGAAATCTAGTATTGGTTGAATAATGGCACGTGCACGGTCAGATTTAGCGGCTAAAATACCTAGTGGTACACCGATAATCAGTGAAATCACACTGGCCATAACAACTAAAGTTAACGTGTTCATTAGGTCTTCCCACAAACCTTGGTTAGCGACTAGAACTAAGCCAAAGAAAGCAAAGATAGGAAAGCCAAATTTCTTGTTTGCAGTAAGGACAGCGATTAATGTTATACCAATAATCATGATTGGTATTGGTATTGCAGTTAAACCGGTTGTCAAGCCATCCATAACCGTTTGGCCAGCATGCTGAATAGCTGAAAAGAAACCGTTTAAATTATCTGTTAACCAATCAACACCGTCTTTGACCCAAGGTCCCAATGGTATTTTAGGAATATTAAACATCGATCGTCTCCTCCTCGTCTGATGTACTATCTGCCAATGCTTCTAACACACGGCCTCGAATAATAACACCAATTAATTTGTCATTTTTAGTAACAGCTAATGGGGTAGGAGAATCGTAAATCAAAGGCATTAGGTCCATGATAACTGTATCATGACTCACTGACGGCATTTTATCCAAAACATCCTTCAATGGTACCTTCTCGCGACGTGCTTCAATAGCGCTATCCGAAGATAAATAACCATGTAAATGACGATGACGATCAACAGCAACTAACCCACTAACTTCTTCTGCCATCATTTTTCGTAGGGCGACAGTAGGACCATCGACCTCTATATTTGCTGTTAATGCTGGAATCATAATGTTTTCAGCTGTCAGCACTTTAGAACGATCAACATCTTCAACGAAAGAGCGGACATATTCATTAGCTGGTTGTGTCAAGATTTCTTCACCAGTACCAACTTGCATGAGTTGACCATCTTTCATGATGGCAATGCGATCACCGATACGAAGCGCTTCATTTAAATCATGACTAATGAAGATAATCGTTTTTTGAACACTGGCTTGTAAATCAAGCAATTCATCTTGCATTTCACGACGCACCAATGGATCCAAAGCAGAGAAAGCCTCATCCATTAATAAAATCTCGGGGTCGTTTGTTAAAGCTCTTGCTAAGCCGACACGTTGTTGCATACCACCTGATAATTGGTCAGGGTACTGGTCTTTAAAGTCCAATAGTTTAGCGTTAGCTAAGGCCTTTTCAGCACGTTCACGACGTTCTTTAACGGGAACACCTTGCACTTCTAGACCATATTCTGTGTTTTCTAAAATAGTACGATGTGGAAATAGTCCAAAATTTTGGAACACCATGCTCATTGTTTTACGTCTAACTTCAATCATTTCTTTCTTATTGAGCTTTGCGATGTCAGAACCATCAATCATCATGGTACCTGAGGTAGGCTCAATTAGTCGATTAAGTAGCCGAATTAATGTCGATTTTCCAGATCCGGATAATCCCATAATAACGAAAATTTCACCTTCGTTAATAGACATATTGATATCGTAAACACCGACGGTACTGCCGGTACGTTCTAAGATTTCATTCTTAGAGACGCGTTGTTTAACAAGTTCTAGTGCGGGTTTAATTCGTTTGCCAAATATTTTTGTTAAGTGTTTTATTTCTACTTTAGGCATACATCCTCCAAATTACTCTACTTTATCCTTTTTGTAAAAGATAAAGTGACCACTTAAAATTTTACACAAGTTGTCACTTTGTGTCAAATTTATAGAATTGATTGTAAATAGACAAGAGATATGGTATGAATTAATTATGAAAAAAATCAGACAACCACGATATCGGCAAATTGCATATTTGATTGCTGAACAAATTATCAATCGTCAAATTGACGTTGGTACAAAATTACATGCACGCTCTACATTAGCAACGACGTATGGTGTGTCTTCTGAAACGGCGCGCAAAGCGATTAGTATTCTTGCTGATTTGGGTATTGTTAGCACACAACAGGGTAGTGGTGTAACCATTACATCAAGAGATAAAGCCAAAGCATTTATCAGCCAGATGCAGCAATCATCAGATTTGAAGCAATTACAAGATGATGTACATACAAGTATTGAAAACCAAAAACAAGAATTAACACATCTTTCCAATATTCTCGTTAAATTAACGGAAAGAACAGAACAAATGCAACGGCATAATCCGTTGACACCTTATGAATTAGAAATGTCGGAAGTATCACCTCAATTAGGACAATCTATTGGGGATATGAATTTCTGGCAAAAGACGGGTGCCACTTTGGTTGCTATTATGCATGAAGGTGAGTTAGTCATCTCACCTGGTCCTTATTCTGTTATTGAACTGCACGATATTATTTATTTTGTGGGTTCTGAGACGAGTGTACAGTCTGTTCGTGGCTTTTTTTATGATGTGTAAAATAAAAAGCGGAAAATCAAATTTTCCACTCGTCTAATGTTGTGACAGTATATGTTGGCTTTGTTGAAACTTTTGCAATTTCTTCCGGCGTTGATACGCCTGAATAAACTAATAAAGTATCGATATGTGCATTAATACCAGCTAGAATATCTGTGTTGTAGTTATCACCAACCATAAGTGCTTCACTAGGTGCGACATTAGCAAGAGCCAATGCGCCAGTCATGATGGGAAGTTCTGGCTTAGCAATAACAACAGGGTGTGTTGCAGTAGCTGTTTCAATGGCGGCGATCAAAGAACCAGCACCAGGCAACATACCACGTTCATTCGGTAAATTCGTATCGCGATTAGTTGCAATAAATTGGGCACCGTTTTGAATGGCTAAAGTAGCTGTTGTTAATTTTTCATAAGTGAATTGGCGGTCTAATCCAGCGACAACAAAATCAGCCTGTTCGTCATTGACAAGTTCAAAACCTCTACTTGTCAGTGCTTCACCTAGTCCTGCCTCACCGACCATAAAGACGCGCTTTTGGTTTGGCTCGGCATGACTTTTAAGATAATCAGCAGTGGCTAAAGCGCTCGTATAAACTTGGTCTGCAGTGGTCGGAATATCATGATTTTCGGAGAGATTTTTAGCCACATCAGCAGTTGTTAAAGTTGAATTATTCGTGACAAATAAATAATGCGCATTGGATTCTTTTAAACGTTCAATAAAGCGTTTACCACTGGGTAAGCGTTTCTGACCGTGATAAATCGTCCCATCTAGATCAATTAAATAAGTTTTATATGCTGTCATGATAGTGATACCGTCCTTTTTATTTTCGTTTAATTTACACCTATTATAGTATAACCATCAACAAAAGTTGATACAAAAACGAATCAACGGACTTCTCTCTCTCCAATCTCAATCTCCCAAAAAATAAAAATCTCCCAAAAATATTTTATAAACTGGTCCGCCCGCAATTATTTGCGGGTTTTCGTTTGTATTTTATCTCTGTTTAACCCAGAAATGCGTATAATAGTAACTACACTAAAATAGAAATTGCAATTTTGAGAAGTAATTTATAAGGAAACGAATATGGCTTATCGAACACCCCCATTTTTAACACCATCAGCTATTGTGTCATTAGTTGTCGCAATTAGTGCTGCCAATTTAGCAGTTAACGTGGCAACTGGCACGTCTGAGGGTGGTACTGTCCAATCGCAGACAACGGTTCAAAGAAGTAGCAGTACATTATCATCAGGTGAATCACAATCTGATAATTCAAAAAGTAGCAGTTCAACCGATGATGATGAGACGTCAAGTAGTGAAAGTGATGCATCACAAGACAAGTCTTCTTCGCAAAGTAGTGCTACTTCCGACAGCACATCATCAGCTAGCAACTCGACGCAATCCTCATCAGCTAATAGTGAACAATCGGCCGCGGATAGTAGTTCTGTTCAAAATCGTTCAGCAAGTGATACGCAAAGTTCTAGTGTTCAATCTTCAAGTTCAGTGCAATCGAGTTCTACAGT
Source organism: Leuconostoc fallax (assembly GCF_004354645.1). Lineage (NCBI taxonomy): Bacteria > Bacillati > Bacillota > Bacilli > Lactobacillales > Lactobacillaceae > Leuconostoc > Leuconostoc fallax. The sequence continues at coordinate 192,335 of NZ_PUFI01000005.1, forward strand.
TAACAACAATCAAAATGCTGCTAATGCTCAAGGAGACCAGTAATGCTAACAATTTTAGACTTAGTTAATCATTATTTGGGATATTTCACAACTGCTAGTAAAACGCGAGGGCGTATTTATACAATCGTTGGTGCAGGTGGTATATGGTATTTACTTTATCTTGCTTGGCGATTTTACGATAATGGGCGTTGGTTACGTGGAACGTTGCTACTTGGCTTATTTATTGGTTTATTATATTTTGTAATATTAAATATTTTATATTACTTTACGAATAAGCGAACAAAGTGGGATATTTCACCGCATGTGGAAAAACTGCTTGGTGGACCACACGAAGAAAAAGTAGAAAAAAAGCGAGCAGTTATTATGCCGATTCATGGCTTATATCAGCGCGATCATGTGATGGAAGCATCGGTAGAGATAAATGATATTCATCAAAGAAATATTGATATGTTAGCCCAATCCTTACAGGAGAGTGGTGTATTGCATCAAGATTTTGGTGAACTTGATGAAACGGCACAACGTGCAATTATTGCGCAAGAAGGTGCTATTAGTGCCAATTATCCCGGAACATTAGTACCTTATTTTACTATTGAAAAGATAGCAAGTGATACCGTTATAATGGCTGGGGTCAATCAATTACGTGCAATGCCAGTTGGTTATGTCCGTAAAATTGGTTTGACGGATGTTGAAACTGTAGCCGCTCAGTATAATTTAGCTGCAGCTACGGTCCTCATTTTAGGCGGTCCAAGTCATGTTAATGGTCGACGAGAGCTCCAGACCGTGACGTTGCCATATCGATTACATGTTGAAATTGCATATGATGACAAAAAAGGATAGTTGCTTAAAATAAAAATACGTTGCTACGGCAGCGTATTTTTATCTGTTTAAGAGCTTAATCATTTCGATATGTGGTACATTGGCATCTAAAAATATATCACCATGACTGTTGAAGCCAAGTTGCTCATAGAAATGACGCGCCTGAAGCTGCGCACCTAAAGTTAATGTATGAATGTTAAACTGTGGCGCTAATGCTTCGATTTCATCAAAGAGTAAGCGACCGATACCTTGATGACGCATGCTAGCTAGTGTTGCAACACGTTGGATATGCCATGTACCTAATTGTTCTTCATGTAGACGTGCAGTAGCGACGGCTTGGGTATTCGTATAGGCAACGATGTGAATTGTAGTACTATCTAAATGGTCGTATTCATCTTGTGCACTAAAGCCTTGTTCCTCAACAAAGACTGCTTGGCGAATCATACGGGCATCTTGTTGAATTTCACCTAATCCATAGGCATGTTTAATTTTAATTGTCATGTCTATATTTTAACAAAGTTTTATTATTATTTTGAATGATATTGGTATAATAAAGATTATGAAAAAAATTTTGCAAAATTTTTGGACGACAACATTAGCACCAAGTAATTGGCAAAAACAGCTCAATACACGAATTGGTTTTTTTTGGTGGTTGATTATTTTGTTTACCATGAAAACAATTTTGGCGTACGGTGCTGATTTTGAATGGTTGCATGTTCAAGATCCATTACAAGTATTCTTGATGTTAGCCAATCCGATTGGCTTTACGGTTTTAATATTTAGTTTGGCACTATTTATTCGCCCAAAAGTGCTATATTATGGCGCATTAATTCTTATCGATTTAATTTTAACGATGTTACTTTACTTGAATGTCGTTTATTTTCGTGAATTTTCGGACTTCATGTCTGTCAATACTATTTTGGGGTATAGTGCAGTCAATCAAGGTTCAAAAGTCGCTGGTTCGATTGCTCTTGGGGTCCATGATATTTTATTTTGGTTAGATATCATCATTATTTTGGTATTGTTTGTCATACGTAAAATTCGTTTCTCGGATAAGCATGTACCCAAACTGGTCCCACTAGCAATGACGAGTTTAGGATTATTCATTTGTGCTGTGAATCTTCTTTTGGCAGATATAGATCGACCACAATTATTGACCCGCCAATTTGATCGAGAATATATGGTGAAGTATTTGGGAATTGGACCATTTACCATTTATGATGGGATTAACACCTACAAAACGAACCAGATTCGTAAAAGCGCTACACCCGAGGAGCTTCAATCGGTTAAAGAATATGTAAAAGAACATCATGCGGATGCTAATGCTAAGTATTATGGGATTGCTAAGAATAAAAATGTGATTGTGATACATTTGGAGAGTTTTCAACAGTTTGTCATTGGTAAAAAAATTAATGGTCAACAAATCACACCGTTTTTAAATAGTTTAGTTAACGAACAGGGGACGATTAGTTTTGATAACTTTTTCCATCAAGTTGGACAGGGGAAAACTTCTGATGCTGAAAACATGTTAGAAACGTCAACATTTGGTTTACCACAAGGCTCGTTGTTTTCAAAAATTGGTGAAAATCAGACATTTCAAGCGATGCCCGCAATTTTAAATCAGCGGTCTGGGTATTCAAGCGCAGTTTTCCATGGTAATAACGGTACTTTTTATCAGCGAAATGTTGTTTACAAACGCATGGGGTACCAGAACTTTATTGACAGTTCTTACTTTGACATTAGTGGTGTTAAAGCAACTGGCTGGGGACTTAAGGATAAATTGTTGTTTAACGATTCTGTACCCTATCTTGAGAAGTTGCAACAACCGTTTTATGCAAAGTTCTTAACGGTTACCAACCATACGCCGTATAATTTAGATAAGATTGATCGCGACCCTAATTTTCAAACAACGAACTCTGGATCTAAGTTAGTTGATAATTATTTCTTAACGAATCATTATTTGGATCAATCATTAAAAGAATTCTTTACGTATTTGAAGAAATCGGGATTGTATAAGAATTCGATGGTGGTTATGTACGGGGATCATTATGGTATCTCTAATACAGATAATAAGTACCTTGCAGGTGTCTTAGGTAAAAATTCAAATGAATGGACGGATCTTGACAATACTAACTTACAACGCGTACCCTTCATTGTTCATATTCCCAACTATAAGGGCGGACATGTCAACCATACCTATGGCGGGGAGATAGATGTTGCGCCTACTGTTGAACATTTATTGGGTATTAGTACACAGCGTTACATGCAATTAGGGCAAGATCTGCTAAGTGATCAGCATCAACAACTTGTAGCTTTTCGAAATAAAGATTTTATTACACCAGATTTAGCTGTTATTTCCGGTAAAATATGGAATACTAAGACTGGTCAGGTTGTTGATGGATCTGACGAAAAGACGGCAAAGCGCGTTGCTAAATTACAAAAACAAGTGAATCAAAAATTAGCAATTTCTGATAATTTAAACCAGAAAAACTTATTACGCTTTTATACACCAGAGGGCTTTAAAGCCGTTCAAAGCGATAAGTATGATTACGCTCAGCAAACAACTTTGAATCGTTTGAATCGAATTAATAAATCATTAGGAAGCAAGTCGACGAGTGTTTTTTCTAAGAATGGTAATCGCTCAACACTGTCCCAGTACGTCACAGATGCACCTGAGGCAGAAGATGAAGAGGGCGACACAACAAGAATTAAACCACGAAACCCTGATGATTGGAGTGCAGAGTAACACTAAGATAGATTAAAGTAAAAAATATATCGGAGGTTGAACATGTCTGATACGCTACATGTAGCGAGTGATTCAAAGACACATATTTTGGACGCGGCAACAACTTTATTTTTGAAAAATGGGTATGAACAAACAACAACTCGGGAAATAGCGCGTGCGTTAGGGATGACGCAACCAGCGCTATATCATCATTTCCATGATAAAGAAGTATTATTTGTTGAAGTCATGCAACAAGTGGGGCAATCTATTCGTACAGAATTAGAGAATATTTTAAAACGACAATATAATGAGCCCATCGATCAACTTGTTGCGATGACACTTGTTATTCGGACGCAGCATCCACGTGATGTGTTTACATTAATTCATGGTAGCTTTGGGGCGTTGTCATCTTCTGGTCAGCAGAGTCTTGGTCGAATATTCGGCCGGGATTATGTCGGACCCATTGCGCGTTTCTTTGCTCAACCGGCTGTTCATTTGCGTGAGCATGTGGATCCTAAGATGGCGAGTTCTTTCTATATCACAAGCTTGGCACCGATATTTGGTGATTTTCATGCTTTAAATGCACAGCAAGATATTCAAACAAGAGTGCAAGAATTAGTTGATTTAATCTTACATGGTGTTGTCCAGTAGGTCCTTGATTTTTTTACAAAATAGCGTATACTATAACATAGTAATACTGCGAATAAATACGAAAATCATGATCTATTGTCCATGAATTTCATCATAGTTGAGGCAAACGTTGTCTGCGGAAACAGCGACGATTGCTTTTTTTGTGCCTATACCTTATCTTTTTAAGGGGTATTTTTGATTTTGTAATCAAATTGTAATGTACAGAACGCAGTGAAAAACAAACGAGGTGATAAATGTGGCAGGACATTTAGTAAAGTATGGTAAGCACCGTACGCGTCGTTCATATGCTCGAATTAAAGAAGTCTTAGATGTGCCGAATTTGATTGAAATTCAAACGGCATCTTATAAGTGGTTCCTTGATGAAGGTATTAAAGAAATGTTTGGCGATATCATGCCAATTGATGATTTCCAAGGTACTTTGTCTTTGGAATATGTCGATTATAAATTGATGGAACCAAAGTATACAATTGAAGAAGCGCGTGAGCATGATGCGAACTACTCAGCACCACTACATGTGACATTACGTTTGACTAACCACGAAACTGGTGAAATCAAGAGTCAAGATGTGTTCTTTGGTGAGTTCCCATTGATGACAGACCAAGGAACATTCATTATCAATGGTGCGGAACGTGTTATCGTTTCTCAATTGGTACGTTCACCTGGTATTTATTACAATCAAGAAACTGACAAGAATGGTCGTCCTCATTTTGGTACCACAGTGATTCCTAACCGTGGCGCTTGGTTAGAATACGAAACGGATGCTAAAGGTATTGCCAACGTTCGTATCGATCGTACACGTAAACTCTTGATGACGGAGCTTGTTCGTGCATTAGGATTTGGTTCTGATTCAGACATTTTAGAAATTTTCTCTGACCAATATGATGCTTTGAACATGACTCTGGAAAAAGACGTTCACAAAGATATGTCGGATTCACGTGTTGAAGAGTCATTGAAGGACATTTACGAGCGTCTACGTCCGGGAGAACCTAAAACAGCAGATTCTTCACGTGCGTTACTTGTTGCGCGTTTCTTTGATCCACGTCGTTATGACTTGGCCAATGTGGGACGTTATAAGATTAATAAGAAGTTGTCGCTCAAGACACGCTTGCTTGGACAGACATTAGCCGAAACATTGGCTGACCCTGATTCAGGCGAGATTATTGCTGAAAAGGGAACTGTTGTAGACAAGACAGTCATGTCTGAATTAGCACCATTCCTTGAACGTGAAGATTTCAAGACGACAACATATACACCATCAGGGGATGCTGTTTTGCAAGAACCAGTTATCCTACAAAAAATTAAGATTGAATCACCTGAAGATCCAGAAAAAGCACTAGTGTTAATCGGCAATGGTCATATTGAAGCAGCTAACCGTACAGTGCGTCCTGCAGATATATTAGCAGGTATGAATTATTTCTTGAACTTGCAAGAAGGCATCGGTTCAGTTGATGATATTGACCACCTTGGAAACCGTCGTATTCGTTCAGTCGGCGAATTACTACAAAACCAATTCCGTATTGGTTTGACACGTATGGAACGTGTTGTGCGTGAACGTATGTCAATCCAAGATGCTAATACTGTAACACCACAACAATTGATTAACATTCGTCCAGTTGTGGCTGCAGTTAAGGAATTCTTTGGTTCATCACAGCTATCACAGTTCATGGATCAAACTAACCCATTGGGTGAATTGAACCATAAGCGTCGTTTGTCTGCATTGGGACCTGGTGGTTTGACACGTGATCGTGCTGGTGTTGAAGTGCGAGATGTGCACTATACGCATTACGGTCGTATCGATCCAATTGAAACGCCAGAAGGTCCTAACATCGGGTTGATTAACTCGTTGGCCACTTATGCACGTATTAATAAGTATGGCTTTGTTGAGACACCTTACCGTCGTGTTGATTGGACAACCCATAATGTTACCGACAAAATTGATTATTTGACAGCTGATGAGGAAGATAACTTTATCGTGGCGCAAGCTAACTCACCTTTGAACGATGATGGTAGTTTTGTTAACGATACAGTTATGGCACGTTTCGGTGAAGAAAACATCGAAACACCCGTTGATAAAATTGACTACATGGACGTGAGTCCTAAACAGGTTGTTTCTGTTGGAACTGCTGCGATTCCGTTCTTGGAAAACGATGATTCTAACCGTGCCTTGATGGGTGCCAACATGCAACGACAGGCTGTGCCGTTGTTAGACCCACATTCACCATTAGTGGGAACAGGTATTGAATATAAGGCAGCTCACGATGCTGGTGTTGCTTTGATTTCCCGTGCCGCCGGTGAAGTGGAATATGTTGATGGTCGTCAAATCCGTATTCGTCGTGAAGATGGCCAACTTGATACGTATGAATTAATGAAGTTCCGCCGTTCTAACGGTGGTAAAAACTATAACCAAAAGCCAATTGTTAAAGTTGGTGAACACATTGATGATGATCAAGTTATTGCTGATGGCCCATCAATGGAATTAGGCGAACTTGCTCTGGGACAAAACCCATTGATTGCCTTTATGACTTGGCAAGGTTATAACTTCGAAGATGCCATTGTTTTGAATGAACGCTTAGTTCGTGAAGACGTTTATACATCAATTCATATTGAAGAATATGATTCAGAGGCGCGTGATACAAAACTTGGCCCTGAAGAAATGACACGTGAAATTCCTAACACTGGTGAGGAACAACTGCGTGACTTAGACGAGAATGGTATTATCCGCATTGGTGCCGAAGTCCATGATGGCGACATTTTGGTTGGTAAAGTAACACCTAAGGGTGTTACAGAACTTTCTGCTGAAGAGCGTCTTTTGCATGCAATCTTCGGTGAAAAGGCACGTGAAGTACGTGATACTTCATTACGTGTCCCACACGGTGGTGGTGGTGTTGTCCAAAACGTTCGTATTTATACGCCTGAAAACGGTGATGAATTAGCACCTGGTGTTAACATGATGGTTCGTGTTTATATCGCCCAGAAACGTAAGATCCAAGTTGGTGATAAGATGGCTGGACGTCACGGTAACAAGGGTACAGTTTCAGTTGTTGTACCTGAAGAAGATATGCCGTATATGCCTGATGGAACACCAATTGATATCTTGTTGAGTCCCATGGGTGTGCCATCACGTATGAACATTGGGCAGGTCTTAGAATTACATTTGGGATTTGCTGCACGTAATTTGGGTATCCATGTTGCTTCACCAGTCTTTGATGGTGCAACAGATGATGAAATTGAAGATGCTTTGCGTGAAGCAGGACTACCAGTTGATGGTAAATCTGTTGTCTATGATGGCCGTAGCGGTGATGCCTTTGACAAGCGAGTTGCTGTCGGTGTTATGCACTATATGAAGTTGGCCCACATGGTTGATGATAAGATTCATGCACGTTCAATCGGTCCTTACTCACTTGTTACGCAACAGCCATTAGGTGGTAAAGCACAGTTCGGTGGACAGCGTTTTGGTGAAATGGAAGTTTGGGCGCTGGAAGCTTATGGTGCTGCCTACACATTGCAAGAAATTTTGACTTATAAGTCTGATGATGTTGCTGGTCGTGTTAAGGTCTATGAATCAATCGTTAAGGGTGATTCAATTCCTCGACCTGGTGTTCCTGAATCATTCCGTGTTCTTGTGAAAGAATTACAAGCACTTGGTTTGGATATGCGTGTTCTAGATGTTGCCGGTGATGAAGTTGAATTACGTCAAATGGATGAAGATGATTCAATTTTGCCAGTTGATGCTTTGGAAAAGTTAGCACGTACACATCCAGATCTTTTGAATCAAGAAGATGACGAAGTTAAAGTTGCGTTTGCCAAAGTAGAGTCTGACGAAGACACTACTGAAACAGAATAAGTGAAGAAAGGTAACAGCAAATAGATGGCTATCGATGTTAATAAGTTCGAAAGTATGCAAATCGGTTTGGCTTCTCCTGATAAGATCCGTTCATGGTCTTATGGTGAAGTAAAGAAGCCAGAAACGATTAATTATCGAACACTTAAGCCTGAAAAAGATGGTTTGTTCGATGAGCGTATTTTTGGACCTACAAAAGATTATGAATGTGCTTGTGGAAAATATAAGCGAATTCGTTACAAAGGTATCGTTTGTGACCGCTGTGGTGTAGAAGTTACATCATCAAAGGTACGCCGTGAGCGTATGGCCCACATCGAATTGGCTGCCCCAGTTACACATATTTGGTATTTCAAGGGAATTCCTTCACGTATGGGACTAGTGCTTGATATGAGCCCACGTTCATTGGAAGAAATTATTTACTTTGCCTCATATGTTGTTATTGAGCCAGGAGATGCACCAGTTGAAAAGAAGCAACTATTAACTGAGCGCGAATACCGTCAATTAAAGGTACAATACGGTGCTGATTTCGTAGCGGGCATGGGTGCTGAAGCAATTAAAGCTTTGTTAGCTGATGTTGATTTACAGTCTGAAGCGGATAATTTGAAGCACGAATTGCAAGAAGCCACAGGACAAAAACGAGTACGTGCTGTACGTCGTTTGGATATTGTTGAAGCATTCTTAACATCTGAAAATAAACCACAGTGGATGGTTATGGATGTTGTACCAGTTATCCCACCTGACTTGCGTCCGATGGTTCAATTAGAAGGTGGTCGCTTCGCTACATCTGATTTGAATGATTTATACCGTCGTGTAATTAACCGTAACAATCGTCTGAAGCGTTTGTTAGATTTGAATGCACCTGGTATTATCGTTCAAAACGAAAAGCGTATGTTACAGGAAGCTGTCGATGCATTAATCGACAACGGTCGTCGTGGACGCCCTGTTGCTGGTCCTGGAAATCGACCATTAAAGTCACTTTCACATATGCTGAAGGGTAAGCAAGGCCGTTTCCGTCAAAACCTGTTGGGTAAGCGTGTTGATTATTCTGGTCGTTCAGTTATTGATGTTGGACCATTCTTAAAGATGAACCAAATGGGCCTACCACGCCCAATGGCATTAGAACTTTTCCGACCATTCATTATGCGCGAATTAACAAAGCGTAACTTGGCCGGTAATGTTAAATCAGCTAAGCGTAAGATTGATCGTCAAGATAATGATGTTATGGATGTTTTGGAAGATGTCATTAAAGAACATCCAGTTCTTTTGAACCGAGCACCTACGCTACATCGTTTGGGAATTCAGGCTTTTGAGCCAGTGTTGGTTTCAGGTAAGGCAATGCGTTTGCATCCTTTGGTAACTGAAGCTTATAACGCTGATTTTGATGGCGATCAGATGGCCATTCACGTACCACTTTCTGATGAAGCACAAGCAGAAGCACGTTTGTTAATGCTTGCCGCTGGGCACATTTTGGCACCTAAGGATGGAAAGCCAATTGTTGCGCCATCACAGGATATGGTGATTGGTAACTATTACCTAACGACTGAAGAAGCTGGTCGTGAAGGTGAAGGTATGATTTTCAGTAGTGTTGCAGAAGCACGCATTGCTTATGAAAATAAGATTGTGCATTATCATACACGTATTGGAATTCAAACATCGACATTCCCTGACGAAAAACCATTTACTGATGAACAACGCCAGAAGATTATGATTACATCTGTTGGTAAATTGTTGTTTAACGAAATTTTGCCAGTAGACTTCCCTTATATTAATGAACCATCTGAAGATAACTTTAAGGGTATCAGTGATGAATTCTTTATTAACTTTGGTGAAGATATTCATGATCATTTGGCACATGAAGAAATTGTACGTCCCTTTAAGAAGGGATTCTTATCTGATATTATTGCCGAAGTTTATAAGCGTTATAAAGTAACAGAAACATCATTACTTTTGGATCGCATGAAGGACTTGGGTTATGATAAATCAACACAATCTGGATTGACGGTTGCCATGACAGATGTTATTGAATTAAAAGATAAGCCAGCAATTTTGGAAGATGCCCATAAGCAAGTTGCGACAGTAACAAAGCAGTTCCGTCGTGGTTTGATTACAGATTCTGAACGTTATCAACGTGTGACAGAAATTTGGACCAAGGCCAAGGATATTATTCAAGATCGTTTGATTGAATCCTTCGATGTGACTAATCCAATCTATATGATGCAGGATTCAGGTGCGCGTGGTAACATTTCTAACTTCGTTCAGTTAGCCGGTATGCGTGGTTTGATGGCTGGACCTGGTGGTAAAATTATTGAATTGCCAGTTACTGCTAACTTCCGTGACGGCTTGACTGTGATGGAAATGTTTATTTCTACCCACGGTGCCCGTAAGGGAATGTCAGATACGGCTTTGAAGACAGCCAACTCTGGTTACTTGACACGTCGTTTGGTCGATGTTGCGCAAGATGTTATTGTGCGTGAGTACGATAATGATACTGATCGTGGACTAGAAGTTTCAGCAATCATGGATGGCAACTCTGTTGTTGAACCGTTATATGATCGTATTTTGGGTCGTTATGCAATGAAGTCGGTATTTGATCCTGAAACTGGTGAAAAGATTATTTCAAAGAATGAAATGATTAGTGAAGATATCGCCAAGAAGATTATTGCTGCTGGTATTGATAAGGTAACGATTCGTTCCGTCTTTACATCAACAACAGAACACGGTGTTTCAGTCTTGGATTATGGTCGTAATTTGGCGACTGGAGAAGATGTTGAAGTTGGTGAAGCAGTTGGTACAGTTGCTGCCCAATCAATTGGTGAACCTGGTACGCAGTTGACAATGCGTAACTTCCACACGGGTGGTGTTGCTGGTGGAAACGATATTACGCAAGGTTTGCCACGTGTGCAGGAAATTGTTGAAGCACGTATTCCTAAGGGACGTGCTGAAATTTCTGAAGTTACTGGAATCATTGCTTCTATCGAAGAGAATCCAGCTGAACGCACAAAGATCGTAACAGTTGAAGGTGAAACAGATACACGTTCTTATACATTGCCACTTTCTGCACGTATGCGTGTTGGAGAAGGTGATGAAATTCAACGTGGTCAAACACTTAATGAAGGACCTATCGATCCTAAGGAATTGTTAGCTGTTACTGATACATTGACAACTGAGAGCTACATGTTGACTGAAATCCAAAAGGTTTATCGTTTGCAGGGTATCGAAGTGTCAGATAAACATATTGAAGTCATGATTCGTCAGATGATGCGTAAAGTACGCGTTATGGATCCTGGGGAAACACCTTTGCTTCCTGGTACATTGATGGATATTGCAGACTTTAAGCGCGCTAATGAACCTGCATTGTTTGCTGGCAAGGTGCCTGCTACAGCTCGTCCAGTTTTGTTAGGTATCACTAAGGCTGCGCTTGAAACCAATTCATTCTTGTCAGCTGCATCATTCCAAGAAACAACACGTGTCTTGACTGATGCTGCTATTCGCGGTAAGAATGATCCGTTGGTTGGTTTGAAGGAAAACGTTATTATCGGTAAGATTATTCCAGCTGGTACTGGTATGGCTGAATATCGTAAGATAAAAACAAAGGTTGTTGGCGACACTATTGAGAGTGACGACAACGAAGTTGAAGAAAATATTCAAACATTAGATGAAGTTGCACGAACATTTAATGACAAGCATTAAAAAAAGCCGCTACGTTAAGTAGTGGCTTTTTTATTATGCTAATAAATCGTTAACAAATTTTTTGAGTTGTGCCTCATCCGTTTTATCAGGGATGAGATTAATTTTAACATTTTGTGCAGCCTTGTTTGCTTTCGCATTGGACAATGCTGTATCAAATTTATCTACAGCAACACAATAATCATCTTCATAGAACAAATCACCTGAACCAGCAACGCCATACTTTGTTCCTGATAAATCAATAAATTCTAAATCATCGTAGAAATCTAATCCTTCATCAGGTAATGAGCCATTATCATAAGTGTACGGTACGACAACCGCAATATCTTGATTTTGTAAATCTTCAACTTCAGTTTGAGATATTTCTGATTTAGTAACCATAACATCATGTGATTTTAATTGGTCAATAATAATATCTGCAACAGCTTCATTATTACCAGTAATCGTTGCATAAACAACAATAGCATTCATAGTTTATATCCTTAATCATGAGCTTATTTATTTTACAAATTCTATCATACAATACTCAATTCAAATAATCATGGAAAATGTGTTAAATATTTTAGCACATTTTTAACTGTTGTAATGTATCATTTTCAAGTTAATTATTTAACAAAAAAATTAACAAAAAGACCAGAACCTTTATATTTGAGGATAGAAAAAAAATAGGCGTTATAATAACCGTAGTTTGATTGATATGATATATGTCATCAATAACATAAATGAAAAGGGGTAGTATTAGTGTCTGAAATCGGGGTAAAAGTTATTGCAGATCCAATCAATGTAGCAGTGGTTAAGCGGGATGGTCGGCGTGTCACATTTGACTATCATAAAATATTGGTTGCTTTAAATAAGGCGAATCAAAAGATTCAGGGGGAGGGCAACGCAAGCGACGAAGCAGCACTTGAAGATGTCATGCTTGATGTTGTAGAAGAAGTTAAAAAGCGGTTTACAGACGATGTTAAAATTTATGAAATTCAAAACATTGTTGAACAATCATTGCTGGCACATCACTTTTTTGATTTAGCCGAGGAATATATTAACTATCGTGCGCGCCGTGATTTTGAACGGAGTCAAGCAACCGATGTTAATGTTAGAGTTCAACGCCTGATTAATAAAGACAGTGCAGTTGTGAATGAGAATGCCAATAAGGATAGTCATATTTTCAATACACAACGAGATTTAACAGCTGGAGCGGTTGCTAGAGCTATTGGGTTGAAAATGTTACCACCCAAGGTGGCTAACGCTGATATGAAGGGTGAGATTCACTGGCATGATTTAGATTATCAACCTTATAGTCCAATGACAAATTGCTGTTTAATTGATTTTAAGGAAATGCTAACGAATGGTTTTACAATCGGTAATGCTGAAGTAGAAACACCAAAATCAATTCAAACGGCAACTGCTCAGATGGTTCAAATTATTTCAAACGTAACATCAAGTCAGTATGGCGGCTGTTCTTCAGATCGTACTGACGAAGTGTTGGCGCCTTTTGCAGAAAAAAATTATCAAAAGCATCTTACCGAGTCTAAGCAATGGATTAGTGATGCTGAACAACAAATTGATTATGCCAAGCAACAAACAAAAAAAGACATCTATGATGCCATGCAAGCGTTGGAGTATGAAATTAACACATTATACTCATCACAAGGACAAACGCCTTTTACTACTGTTGGATTTGGTTTAGGAACGAGCTGGATTGAACGTGAGATACAGAAAGCTATTTTACAAATTCGAATAGAAGGTTTGGGAAAAGAAAAGCGTACAGCAATCTTCCCTAAATTAGTCTTTACAATTAAAAAGGGGTTAAACTTCGCGCCAGGAGAACCTAATTATGATATCAAATCATTAGCTGTTGATTGTGCAACTAAACGTATGTATCCTGATATCTTAATGTATGACAAAATTGTTGAATTAACAGGTAGTTTTAAAGCACCAATGGGATGTCGTTCATTCTTACAGGGTTGGCATGATGAAAATGGTAAAGAAGTGAATGCAGGACGGATGAACCTTGGCGTTGTCACGGTTAATTTGCCAAGAATCGCTTTGGAAGCCAATGGTGATACGGAAAAATTCTGGAAAATTCTAGAAGAAAGACTAGATATATGCCGAGAAGCATTGGTCTTTAAGGTTAATCGTGTTAAAGATGCGACGCCTGAGAATGCACCTATTTTGTATCAGTTTGGTGCCTTTGGAAAACGATTGGAAAAAGATCAGAGTGTTGATGAGTTGTTCAAAAATAAGCGAGCAACAGTTTCCTTAGGATATATTGGATTATATGAGGTTGGTGCTGCTTTCTATGGCCCCGATTGGGAACACAATGCAGAAGCCAAAGCATTTACTGTTAATATCGTGAAAAATCTTTGGGAACACTGTAACGACTGGGGTAATGAGTATGGTTATCATTTCAGCGTTTATGGTACACCAAGTGAAAGTTTGACAGATACTTTCTGCCGTTTAGATGCTGAGAAATTTGGATTAGTACCCAATATTACAGATAAAGATTATTATACAAATAGTTTCCATTATGATATTCGCAAGCCAGTGACACCTTTTGAAAAATTAGACTTTGAAAAAGATTACCCTAAGTATTGTTCCGGTGGCTTTATTCATTATTGTGAGTATCCAAATTTGAAACAGAATCCAAAAGCATTGGAAGCTGTTTGGGATTATGCTTATGATAAAATTGGTTATCTTGGTACAAATACACCAATTGATCAGTGCTTCGAATGTGGTTTTAAGGGTGAATTTATGCCTACGGAACGTGGCTTTAAATGTCCAGATTGTGGTAACACAAATCCTGAAACTTGTGATGTTGTGAAGCGAACATGTGGCTATCTAGGCAATCCACAGAAACGCCCAATGATTCATGGTCGGCATAAGGAAATTGTCACACGTGTTAAGCATATGAGTTTAGGAAATGATGCCACAAGTGCAGCACGCCAAGGTTAGGAGACAATATGTCAGAAGAAATCGAGACTGCCACACCGCGTCAGCGACCTAAAAGAGTACGACAGCCTAAGAATCCTAAACCACAAGAATGGCTAGCAGAAGACTTGAGTATGGATTATGTGGCAAGTTATAAGCCGTTTAATTTTGTCGATGGAGAAGGCGTACGTTGTAGCCTCTATGTGAGTGGCTGTAAATTTAGCTGTCCAGGTTGTTATAACAAGGTTGCGCAAAACTTCCATTATGGACAACCTTATACACAGGAACTAGAAGATCAAATTATTCAAGATTTAAGTCAAAGTTATGTTCAGGGCTTGACGTTGCTTGGTGGCGAACCTTTTCTCAATACGAATGTTTGTATCGCGCTAGTTGATCGTATTCATCGCGAATTTGGTCACGATAAGGATATTTGGTCTTGGACGGGATATACTTGGGATGAATTACAAGTTGAGTCGGATGATAAGAAAGCGTTATTATCGAAGATTGATATTTTAGTTGATGGTCGTTTCCTATTAGCCAAAAAAGATCTTACTTTACAATTCCGCGGTAGTTCGAATCAACGCATTATTGATGTTCAAAAATCATTAGCTCAAGGTGAGGTTGTGATTTGGGATAAATTAGTACGCTAAATAAAAAACTTGCTGGGTCGTCAACGACACCAGCAAGTTTTTTATTGTAGAAAATGTTTAATGATGTGCATGTGGCATAGGATTATCTTGATTGGCAAAACGGTCACCAATGAACATAATCATTGAACCAATCACAATCACAATAATACCTAACCAGGTGGATAATGTAATTTTTTCATGTAGAATAAGCAGAGCTAAGATAGGTGCAAGAGCGGGTTTGATAAAGAATACCAACGAAGCTGTGGAAACATTAGATGTTTCCATAGCTAAGAAATAAAAGCCAAATCCACCAGCAGTTACACCAAGGCAAATATATAATAGTAAGAAAGCATTGCTTGAGGTAATACCTGAAAAATAAGGAATATTTGCGAATTCACTGAGTTTTGGATTTTGTAAGAGACCAGTTGCAATTGATTGGATATGAGAGATACCCATTAAGATGGCTAGTTCAATCGCACCAAATATGAATGTAAAGCTTGTCATGGTCAGACCATTGAAATGATGACGCATAGAACCCCAACGTGAAATAATAGAATATAAACCAAATGTCAATGCTGCTATAATCGATAAACTAAGCCCCAAAGGATCTGTTAAGTGTGTTGGATTTACAATAATTAGCAAACCGACAATTGATACAATGACCGCAATTAAATTTGATCGGCTCAACGTTTCTTTTAGAATAAGATATGAAAAGATAAGTGCAAAAATAGGATTGGCACTAAAAACAACCGCAACAGTTGAGGCTTTGTCCACTTCAACGGCAACTTGATAGAAGGACATGCTGACGACTACAGCAATGAGACCGGTGAATGCAAATAAACCCATATCTTTCAAATGAATGCGTTGATGCTCACGGCTAAGTGCATGAAGCGCAAAGGGGAGCAGTGCTATACCGCCTACTAAAAAGCGTAGAAAATTAAGCTGAATACCACTAAATGAACCACCGGCCATTTTTAAAGAAATTTCCATTGAGCTAAATAAAAATGTTGAAATGATGACATAGAGATAGGTTTTTTTCATAATGAGCGCTTTCCATATTTATGATATAATATTTTTTTATAAAAAACTAACTGATATAATTATAATTTATAAAAGGGGTTTGTCAAATGCAATCCATTGAAAAGCAAATACTACACCTCATTGATGTTGGAGAAGAAGTTGAAGCGAAGACTTTAGTGGATATCTATACTCAGCGTGATTACAATGAAATGACCATTAGAAATAATTTGTCCAAGTTAAAACAAGCTAAACAAATTACCAGTACCAAACGCGGATGGTATCGATTGGCACCAGCTGGGAAGCGTTGGTTATCTGATATTAATCATAAATATGCTAACTATAATCAAGTATTTACTGATGAGTGGACAATTGTCTTACTGCGCATTCCTGAAACAATGCGACGCTCAAAACAGATGTTTAAAAATAGCTTACTGGATTATGGTTTTGGTGCCTATACATCTTCTGTTTTGATTTCACCGTGGCCGTATCAAGAGGTAGTCCAACAATTAGCGATTGAAAATCAAGTGCAAGATCGAGTGAAAATTATTCGAACATCGTTACTTAACGCAACGTTATCCAAATCTGAAGCTTATGATGTTTGGCGTTTAAAAGATATCGTTGCTTTTTACGAAACGGAACTTGATTGGATTCGTCATCAGCGTCAAAATCTACCCCAACAAGAATTAGCATTACTCAATGTTTATTTAGATATCGGCATGCATATTAATGACACATTTTTACGAGATCCTATGTTACCAATTAGTTTATTACCTGATCATTGGATTGGCCGGCAGACAATGGACTTGTTAATTCAAACATATAATGAAATTGCGACATTATATCCCAAGCAATCAGAGTATGCTAGGCTAGTAGTACCTATGTTTTCATAATAATGATGCTTTAAAGGAGATATACTTATGATGCAACCCATTTTGGGCATTAGTCTTAATATTATTTTTATTTACTTTTCTTTTTGGACTATTCGGCCTATTAATTTTGAGAAAATAATGCCGTTTACACCGTTTCAGGCGGCTGTCTTAAAGGTTATTTTAGCCGTTATAATGGGCTATCTTTTAGCAAGCTTTTTCTTAACAATGTTCAATTGGATTACCAGTGTTCCTGACGTATTATTACGATAAAGCTAGCCAAGATTACCCCTAAGAAAATGAACAAAATATGATATAATCAAATAGGTTATGGCATTTTTTGCCACACGATAATTAAGTATAAATGTTAAAAGAGGAAACTATCATGGCAAAAGATATCGGCATAGATTTAGGAACTGCCAACGTCTTAATTTATGTTGAAGGTAAAGGGATTGTTTTAAATGAACCTTCTGTTGTTGCAGTAGATGATAAAACAGACCGTGTTTTATCAGTTGGTTCAGAAGCTTACCGTATGGTTGGTCGTACGCCAGGTAATATTCGTGCTGTTCGACCATTGAAAGATGGTGTAATCTCAGATTTCGATGTTACAGAAGCAATGCTAACTTACTTTGTGGACAAATTAAATGTTAAGGGTTTTATGTCAAAGCCTAATATTATGATTTGTGCGCCAACAAATATTACTGAAATTGAACGTAAAGCGATTATACAAGCAGCAGAAAAAGCTGGTGGTGCCAAAGTTTACCTAGAATATGAGCCTAAGGTTGCGGCAGTAGGTGCCGGACTGGATATCTTTAAGCCAATTGGATCTATGGTTATTGATATGGGTGGTGGTACTTCGGATATTGCAGTGTTGTCATTAGGCGATATTGTTGTTTCAGAGTCAATACGTGTCGCTGGAGATAAAATGAACTTTGATATTGTCGGTTATTTAAAGCGTCGACATAACTTGATTGTTGGTGAACGTACAGCAGAAACAATTAAGATTCAAATTGGCTCCGCTTTACCTGTTGATGAACCACTTACCATGGAAGTCCGTGGTCGTGATAATTTTGAAGGTATGCCAAAAACCATTACGATTAATTCTAATGAAGTTGAAGAAGCATTACATGATACCTTACAACAGATTGTCCGTGCAGCGCATTCTGTGTTATCTAAATTACCGCCAGAATTGGCTGCAGATATCATTGACCGTGGTATTATGTTGACCGGCGGTGGTGCCTTATTGCATGGAATGGATCAGTTATTGTCCGATGCATTAGAGGTACCAGTTGTCGTTTCAGATTCACCGTTAGATAATGTTGCTAAGGGTGCTGGCGCTTTGTTAGAACATATGAAAACACGTCGTCGAGGATTATAAAATGCGTAAAAAAAATCAAAATTTCAGCGTGGACCTAGTAGAGCAAGATCAACAGTTACAGGTTTTGGTTGATGGCGAAATGATTGGCTATATTGAAAAGTCTGCCCGTGGATTTAACGGTGTCTTTGGTAAGCAAACCGTCATTAATCAGGCTAAAAGCCAAGATCAAGCGTTGCAGGAAATTTTAGCAAGCTATAATTTGTACGCTTAATATTGGTATATCAAAAGTTTCCAGTGAGCGATTGTGATGAACAATCGCTTTATGCATAACGAGGGTGTAGCATGCAACAGTTTTCTAATCAGAAAAATAAAAAAGTAACTGAAAATGATTTGGATTGGGGCATTATTTTAGCACTATTGCTATTTATGATGATTGGTCTTAGTTCGTTATTTCAGGCAGCCATGCATATGCATGGCGCAACACTAGCCAGCGCACTCAGGCCAGTAGCTATTCAAGGTGTATTTTGGATTATTGGGGCTGTGTTGATTGTATTCTTGGTACGGTTTGATGCCACGCAACTATGGCGTTTAGCGCCCATTGCGTACGGTGTTGGTCTCTTCTTGTTAGTTGCAGTGCTCATTTTTTATAATCGATCAATGGCGGCATCTACAGGGGCCAAATCTTGGTTTGTCTTCGGACCACTATCATTTCAGCCATCTGAAGTGGTTAAGCCGGCATTTATTTTAATGTTGAGTCGGGTTGTTGTTGAGCACAATCGCGAGAAACCAGTGCATGAAACCCATTCTGATTGGCTCTTGTTAGGTAAGATGGCGCTTTGTTTCGCACCAATTGCTGTGTTAATTGCTTTACAAAATGATTTAGGCACGTTATTGGTATTTGCGGCAATATTTGGTGGGGTAGCACTTGTTTCTGGTGTTACTTGGCGTATTTTAGCACCTGTTATCGCAATTGCTACAACGTTTGGTATCACAGCTTTAGCATTGGTAACGTCCACCTTGGGACGTACTGTTTTGTCTAAATTTGGATTCCAGGCTTATCAATTTGCGCGTGTGGATTCTTGGTTGCATCCTGCCCAAGATACATCGAACACTGGTTATCAGACTTACCAAAGTTTAAAAGCTATTGGTTCCGGACAGATTTTTGGTAATGGTTGGGGAAATCTCAAAGTTTATGTACCAGTTCGTGAATCGGACATGATTTTTTCTGTCATTGGTGAGAGTTTTGGATTTATTGGCGGTACATTTTTAATTGTGCTTTATTTTGCCTTTATTGTCATGATGATTCAGGACACATTTAAGGCCCAGACTGCCTTTTATGCATATATTGCAACAGGTGTTGTTATGATGGTTTTGTTTCATGTCTTTGAAAATATTGGTATGAGTATTGGCCTTTTGCCACTGACAGGTATTCCGCTACCCTTCATTTCTCAAGGAGGGTCTTCACTGTTGGGAAATCTTATTGGTACAGGTCTAATATTGTCTATTGGTTATCAAAAACAATCGTCTGCATTTACTGAATCGACAGGATTTTCAATCTAATGTTATCATTTGAACAGGGAAGAACGAATTTAAGTCACTTACGACAAAAAGTGAAAAACGGGCAATTGTATCAGTCTCTTGGTAGTCAATTGCTTGCTTTGGCTGAAAATATGCCATATGTTCAGCAAGCTTCAGTTGTTGATACGCCACCACTGAGTACAGAAGCTGAAAAATTCATGCAAGAATATCAGAAATACTGGCATGCTTTAGAAAAAGAAACCCATGCTGAATATGTTGATTCTGAAATTAGTGATGAAAATTTATTGTTAGTTTTACAACAGCTAGCGCATCAATCACCACGTTATCGAGATGATGGGGCATTCACATTTTTGAGTAATGCAATTCAAGGAGAGTGGCTGACGCAACGTCAACTTAGCTGGATGGCAGAATTTCTAATATCTGATCATCAATTATTTGCACATATTTTTGAACCACACAATGATGCTGTTTATCGCCGATCGTTTAGTATTTTAGTATTATCTTTGTTATTACATTATCACTGGACAAAGCAAAAATTCTTGACGATAGAACAGCTTGATATGGTGGTTGATCAAGTTGCGCTATATGCTATATTGGAACGTGATGGCCGTGGTTTTATCAAAGACAACGGCTGGGCGCATGCTTTTAATCACATGAGCAGTATAATTACTGAGCTCTCTGCCATGCCTGAATTAGTCAGAGCAGATAAGTTATTTCTGTTGGCAACATTATTAACAGGTTATCGGGCATTAATGGAGCCGTTAGTTATGGGTGAAACGCAACGAATCATTGACGTTGCGATGCGATTGGCTAATCAGAGTGATGTGTATGCCGAGTATATTTTACTGAATCTGAAATTTTGGCGAAGAGATTTGGTATCATTGCAACCACCACGTGAAGAAAAAATGTGGCATACAATCTATAATCGAGCACGTTTTTTTGATAGCATAGTGTTGTATGGTGAAGACAATGTACCACAAAAAATTTGGGATTATGTCCTAAGTTCGCGTGATTTTTTGGTGTAACAATCAGCTGTAATGAGTTAAGAATGGAGAAATACTATGAAAAAACATGTTGCTTTAGTATTTGGTGGTAATTCATCAGAGCACGATGTGTCGAAGCGTTCGGCAGAGAATATTTATAATGCCATTATGGCAACTGGTAAATATGATGTCACTTTGTTTAGCATTGCGCAAAATGGCTATTTCTTAGATCCAGATGCTTCACGCCGTATTTTTGAGGGTGAAGATGAGCAAATGGTTGTAGATGAATTTATGGCTAAAGTTGATGAAAAAGATCCGCTAGCTAGAATTAAAGCCATTAGTCAAGCTGGACAGTTTGATATTTTCTTCCCAGTTGTACACGGTAATTTAGGTGAAGATGGGACATTACAGGGACTATTTAGATTGTTAAATAAGCCATTTGTTGGTGCACCACTAAGAGGGCATGCTGTTAGTTTTGATAAAGTATTAACAAAAGAGTTGTTAACAGTCAATGGTATTCGCAATACGAAATATATTGTTGTGAGTCCAGAAAGTGTTGATAATTGGCGTTGGTCAGATGTTAAAACACAACTAGGCGATATTGTTTTTGTTAAGGCAGCTAATCAGGGATCATCAGTTGGTATTTCTCGTGTTACAAATGAGCTAGAATATCAAAGAGCATTACAAGATTCTTTCCAATATGATTATAAAGTCTTGATTGAAGAAGCAGTGAAGGGACCTCGTGAACTTGAAGTTGGCGTGATAGGTAATGAAAAGCCTATTGTCTCAGTGATTGGTGCGCATACCGTACCAAACCAAGGGGACGGGGATGCTTGGTATGATTACAGCAATAAGTTTGTCGATAACTCATCTGTCTTATTTGAAATTCCAGCCAAACTAACGCCCGAAGTGACGCAAGAAGTAAAAGATATGGCCTTGAAAGCTTATCAGGTCTTAGATTTACGTGGTGAAGCACGTATGGATTTCTTGCTTGATGAGAATGGTATACCGTATCTTGGTGAACCCAATACACTACCAGGATTTACGAATATGTCTTTGTTCCCAAGATTATGGGATGATACCAACATGGATAATGCTCAACTTGTAGATGAATTAATTCAATTAGGATTTGCTGAGTTTGAACGAAATGCGCAATTAAGCTATGCTTTCGTCGCCTTAGGTGAAGAGAAGATTGGTAAATTTAATGCGTAAAAGCAAACAAAAAAGACGATCATCATGATCGTCTTTTTTTATGACTTAGAGTGAGATTAATGTGCACGAACAACCAAGACATCAATCTTTGAAGTACGTGTAACATATTCAGTAACTGATCCAATAACAAGTCGTTCAACAGCGTTTAATCCAGTAGCACCAATAACAATAAGATCTGCTTGTAGCTCATTTGGCACTTCTTTACCAATCAAAGTTTTAGGGGAACCATATTCAATCATGAAGTTTACATTAGCAACACCAGCATCTTGTGCTTGCTTCTTATAACCTTCAAGGCTCTTGCGTGTTTCGTCTGAAACGGCTTCAACCATTGTATCGTCAAAACTAGCAACGTTCTGGAATGCACGAGTATCAATAACATTTAAGATTGATAAATCACCTGCGGGACCAGCATCCTTAGTTAGTTCGATAGCACGTGCGAGGGCAGCTTCAGATTCCTTTGAGCCATCCATTGGTACTAAAATCTTGTGATAATTCGTTGGCATGATAACATCCTCCGTTTCTTTCTGTACCTTAAGTATAGCGCTTTCATGAAGAAAATAATAGTTTTTTGCAAAATATATATAAAAACCCACATCAGATGATGTGGGCTACGAGATAAACTCGGAACACTCAATTGGTACCGTTAAACACTTCGCAGATTTTCCTCGAAATTGTCGAGGTGGAAGATTCCAGCAGAATCGTCAAATGACCAAATGATAGGGCATATTTTCGGATTAGGTGTCCTCTTCCAATTAAAAGGTTGTAAGGAAAAAACTGATGGTGAAGTGAATCGTATACCTGAGGAATTCACTTATATTATATCGTGGAATACATGGAAAAAGTAGTCTTGACATTCATAAAATTAAGATAGTTCATTTTGTTGACGCTTTTTTAGATTTTCATTAATTTCTTTGAGCTGTAATTCAATTTTTGAATTACCTTTTGGCTGAAAATAAGTTTGAGAGCGTATTTCATCAGGTAAGTACTGTTGTGCAACCCAATCATTCTCATAATCATGTGGATATTTATAATCAACACCATGATTGAGAGCTACTGCGCCTTTGTAATGACTATCCTTAAGATGGACAGGGACATGGGTTGCTTTTCCCTTTTGGACATCTTCTAGTGCTTGATTAATGGCTAAATAAGCTGAGTTTGATTTTGGCGACAAAGATAATTCAACAATAGCATTTGCAATTGGAATCCGAGCTTCAGGGAGACCTAACATTTGTGCTGCTTGAATAGCTGAAATTGTATGCTGAGCAGCAGAGGGATTGGCTAATCCAATATCTTCGTAAGCAATGACTGCTAAACGGCGTATTAAAATATTCAAATCACCACTTTCAATTATCCTAGCGGCATAATGTAAAGCGGCATCAACATCTGAGCCACGAATAGATTTTTGTAGGGCACTAATAACATCGTAATGCGCATCGCCATCTTTATCGGCACTCAAAGCTTTTCTTTGCGTGACTTCTTCGATAGCAGATAAAGTGAGGTGAATCGTATCATCATTTTCAGGAGATGTTGACAGCACCGCTAATTCAAGCGCATTTAATGCACTACGAAGGTCACCGTTGGTGGCTTGGGTTAATTGCTTCATTGCTTGATCATCAATTGTTACAGCATAGTTACCTAAACCATTTTCTTTATCATTTAATGTACGTTGAATAGCCTGGTGTATATCATTTTCCGTTAAAGGATAAACTTGAAATATTTGTGTTCGTGAACGGATAGCAGGTGTGACATTGATATAGGGATTTTCTGTGGTTGCACCGATTAGAATAATATTGCCAGATTCCAAATGAGGCAGTAAAAAATCTTGTTTCGTTTTATCAAGACGATGAATTTCATCTAACAATAAAACAACAGACCCAGACATTTTGGCTTCTTCAGCAACAATTTGTAGGTCTTTTTTACTATCTGTAGCTGCATTTAAAACGCGAAAAGCATATTTGGAAGAACCTGCGATGGCACTAGCAATACTTGTTTTACCTGTACCTGGTGGACCATATAAAATCATTGAACTTAGACGATGTGCTTGCACCATGCGCCAAATAATTTTATTTTTGCCAACCAAATGTTGCTGACCGACGATATGTTCAATTTTTTTGGGACGCATACGATATGCTAAAGGCTCTTGTGTCATATTATGAAATGTAGATATTATCAATATTAACAGCATGATCTGATGCCAATAGAACAGCAATGGCATCATCATGTTGCGTTGCAGTAGGATGATCTGATAATAATGTAAAAGGATGATGGGTGGCGGTGGCTTGCTTAACAAATGTTGTAAAAGAGCTCTGTGCTAAGTTTTGATTAATCAAAACTTTGCCATCACTATGATTCTTGAGATAATTTAAGAATTCATTTTGGACATGTGTATCAGCAATTTGAGAGGCTTTTATTGCAATGAGCACTCGCTCTCTAAATGTTCCTAAGTATCGATTCTGTTCATCGGGATTAAGTTTAGGTGTACCAGTGGTTTTCTGGGATTGTTGTAGGCGATCATTAATGTCCATAACTACTCCTATAAAAAATAAGTTTAATCTATTATACCGCAGTATATAAAAAAACTCGCACAAGGCGAGTTTTTGATTAATGAAGAATTAACCCAAACGGTTGTAGTATTCAACAATCAATGCTTCGTTAATGTCAGCATCTAATTCTTCACGTTCTGGCAAACGAACTAATGAACCAGTCAACTTATCGGCATCAAATGATACGAATTGTGGACGTGATACAACAGCTTCGATTGCAGATTGGATAGGTACAATGTTCTTTGACTTATCACGAACTGAAATCTCTTGACCAGGAACAACATGATATGAAGGAATATCAACGCGCTTGCCATCAACTAGAATGTGACCGTGGTTAACCAACTGACGTGCTTGTGCGCGTGAAGTTGCAAAACCTAAACGGAAAACTAATGAATCCAAACGTTGTTCCAACAAGATCATGAAGTTAGTACCGTGAGTACCCTTACGGATACTACCAGCTTTGTTAAACAAGGCGTGGAATTGACGTTCTGTCAAACCATAAGTGAAACGCAACTTTTGCTTTTCACGTAATTGAACACCATATTCAGAAAGCTTTGAACGACGGCCGGCACCGTGATCACCAGGTGCGTAAGCACGACGTGATAATTCTTTACCAGTACCAGACAATGAAACACCTAAGCGACGAGAAAGGCGCCACTTTGGACCTGTATAACGTGACATATATATGTCCTCCAAAATATTTTTGTCGTTTTGAAGGGTAAATACCAGATGCGTGCAACGCTAAACTTGACGTTTCTCAGAACCTGTAGCTTGGCCTTACTAACGAGTTGGAGCGTTGTTGACGCGCTTCTTTATTTACTGCTACTCAATAACAACTTATTAATCATATCAAACTTATAAATGATTGGCAAGTTATTAAGAAAAGACTAAGCGCTTTAAGTTTAGTAAATATTAAATGAATGCTACCGTTGGCGTGTTAAAATAATTAGTGAATACTTAAAAGGTCGGAAATTAAACTTATGGAACTTGTAATACTATTCATTGTTCTCGCAATTGTAGCGATTGCATACATTACGATATTTGTTTTGCAACGCGTTACGGTGCAAAAGGTTAATGAATTAAAAGAGAAAAAAGAACAACTCAAATCTTTAAAAGTTCGAGACGAGTTAATGGCGGGCAGAAAGCTCTCACTAACTGGTGAATCTTTAAAGCAGTATCAATCATTAGAAAATCAATATAATGACGTGCAGAATAATAAGTTTTTGAAAATTGACCAGCAGGCCAATTTAGTTTTATTTGAAACACGTGGTATCAATTTTTTGAAGACACGTCAAGAATTAGCGCGCTTGCAAACAATGGTTACTGATACAGAAGCTTCTATTAAAGAAGTGCGTGCGGGTCTTAATGAATTGAAGCGTCTCGATGAAGCGCATCGTGAGGCAGTGAATGATTTAAAGAAGAAGTATGATGACTTACGGAAAAGATTATTAGCAGAAAACTTTAAGTTTGGACCAGCTAATCCAGCATTAAATAAATTCCTAGATCAACTAGAAAAAGATTATGATGAATTTACACGTTTAACAGATGATGGTGATCATGCTGCTGCGAGTGATATTTACGAACAGCTTGGCATGGAAACAACGCAGATGGAAAAAATGATGCGTGATACACCAACACTGTTTGATAAGCTTAATGTAAAATATGTTGATCAATTGAATGAGCTTTCTCGTGGACATGCTGAACTATTAGAGCAGGGTTATGTGTTCCCAAATGATAGTGTTGATGCAGAACTTGGTGCTATTGATGCGCAACGTCAACAAGTATTATCATTGTTGGCTGATTTGAAGTTAAAAGAAGTTAGTGAACAAAACGGCTATATTGAGCGACGTATTGAAGCGCTTTATGACGTTATGGATAATGAAATTGCGGCACATCGTCAGGTTTTGGTGAATGCTGATAAATTATCTTCTTATCTTTTACGCTTGCGTGAGCAAAACAAGGTATTAAGCACCCAATTAGATGTTTTGGGGCAAGTCTTCCAATTCAATCATAAAGAATTTGAGATGCGTCGTACTTTCCTAGAAAAGATTAACGAGTTAGAAAATCAAGTCAATCATACGGATGATTTGTTAGAAGAAAAAGAAATATCCTACAGTGAAGTTAGAGCGCAGCAGGAAAATATTTTAGAACAATTTGAAGAAATTGAGAAGCAACAACGTGACATTTGGGATAAGATTAGTGGTTTAGAAAAAGCACGTCGTTCAGCTAGTCAATTTGGTGGTAATTATCAGCAAGATATTGAGGAAATTAAGCATCGTGTTGAACGCCTGAATTTACCCGGATTACCAGCCCCTTATTTAGAATATTTCTTTGCTGTTAGCAACGAATTAGAGCGGTTAGCTAAAGCGTTAGGCGCAAACTTAATTGATATGGATGACGTACAACGCCAATTAAATATTGTGTCATCAGATATTGATACACTTAAAGAAAAAACAGATACCTTGGTAGATCAAGCAAGTTTGTCTGAACAACTGTTACAATATGCCAATCGTTATCGGACACAAAGCGAGCGGGTGGCAGCAGCTAGTGAGCAAGCAAGAATGTTTTATGAACGAGACTATAATTATCAAAAAGCTATGGATATTTTAGGTGATGCATTGAATAGTGTTGAACCAGGCGTTTATGAAAAAATTATTGATGCATACATGAAGCGTAAAAAAGCAAGCAGTTAAACAGAGGCCTTAGGGCCTTTTTTTTATAAAAAATATAAAAACTGTTGTCTTAAACGCTATAATTTGGTATAGTATAAGAGTTGTTTGAGACGACATGGGAGTGTAGCGAAGTCTGGCTAAACGCGACGGACTGTAAATCCGTTCCTTCGGGTTCGTAGGTTCGAATCCTACCGCTCCCATATAATGATATTGTAAAATATCATTATTGCCCCTTGGCCAAGTGGTAAGGCAGTGGTTTTTGGTACCGCTATGCGCTGGTTCGAATCCAGCAGGGGCAATAAAAGAGCACACCACATTGTGGTGTGCTTTTTTATTGTTTCAGTTTTTTAATAATATAGGTTACTTAAATAATAAATGGCGCATACAAATGAGCTTCGTCTGGAGATAAAGTCACTTCTATAATCGTACCTGATTCATCAAAGTTTTCACTAATAAAGGTATGATTGGCTGCTAATTTTGCTTGGATATTGCCTTGGGTAAAAGGAATATGCAATTTAACAACAACATCATTTTTGAAGATATGCTTTTTAATAAGATCAATTAATACATCTTGCGATGTTGTGTCTAAAGCAGAGATTGTAATCGTGTTATCCCCAGTTATTTCTGGAAAAGGTAGGCCCGCTTTATCAGCTTTGTTGAAAACAGTAATCATTGGTCGCCCAGAAACACCAATTTGCGCTAACGTTTCTTGTGTCGTGTGAATCATGTCCTGATAATTTTCATCAGAAATATCAACAATGTTGAGTAATAAGTCTGCGTTTGCCGCTTCAGATAATGTTGATTTAAAGGCTTCAATCAAATTATGCGGTAACTTAGAAACGAACCCGACAGTATCACTGAGTAAGAATTGATGTTTATCTGGTAATGTCAATTGCCGTACTGTTGTATTTAGCGTGGCAAACAACATATCTTTTTCAAAAACTTGTTTTGTCGTACCTGATGTTGCACCAACACCAAAACGGTGCAGTAGTTGGTTCATAATGGTAGATTTTCCGGCGTTTGTATAACCAACCAGCGCAACATTGGGCAACTGATTATGTTGACGTTGTGCGGAACGCGTACCTTCACTTTTTTCGATATCAGCTAATTCTTGACGAATATGAACCATCTGCTTGGTGATACGTCTTCTAGATTGCTCAAGTTTGGTTTCCCCAGCACCACGCGAGGTGAAGCCACCGCCACCAGCACCTGTTTGTTGATCTAAGGTAATGGACATACTGGTTCTTAGACGTGGTAGCTGATATTGTAGACGGGCAAGTTGAACTTGTAACTTTGCATTTTTAGTTTGAGCACGTTGCGCAAAAATATCTAAAATTAAGCCCGTCCGGTCGACAACTGTTGTACCAGTTTCTTGTTCAAGATTGCGAATTTGAGAAGGTGTTAACTCGTCATTAGCAATAATCATGTCAACATCATAAGTTTTGGCATGATCAGCCAGTTCGGCAACTTTACCTTTACCAAAATAAGTTGCTGGGTTAGGACGCTCTAACATTTGTGTGAAGGATTCAACCGGTTCTAAATGATTGGCTTCGGCTAGGTTAGCCAGTTCCTCTAATTCATATTCAATATTATCTTTTTGATTAGCTAGGCCAACCAAAAAAACGCGACGACGTTTATTTTCCATAAAAAACTCCAATCAATGATGCAAGGTTGGAGAAAAATCGTTTAAAAGACGTCATCCAATCTTGCAGACATTTATTTATCATAAAATTTGCCTTCAGTTATCGTGACGACAGTTCACATATTGTAACTTTTAGAATATCGTTTGATCATCGTTGTAGCTAACGACATCCACTTGATTTGGTGACAGAGTTAAACGTGTCACAGCACCATTTTTAACACTTTCCTGTGCATAATTATTTTGTGTATATTTTTCAGTAATGGCGCGAATAGCCGTACCATGAGAAACTAACAAAATGTTTTGACCAGCTTGGTGCTGCTGACGTAAAGTATCAAAACCATGATCAATACGTTGCCAAAATTCAGTATTATCCTCTGCAAAATTGAAAGGATCGGCTGCTTTAACAGTGTTCATGGCATCAGGCATACCGTATTGTGTGACCAGTTCAGAAAAATTGGCAAAATCTTCATGCTTAATAGCGCCTAGATTTTGCATGACTGATGTTGTAATCACACCTTCAAATGAGCCAAAGAATTGCTCACGGAAATCGGGCAGTAAGCTCGGTGTCAGCGGTGAATCGCTTTGATTGTTAGATAAGACATATTGTGCAGTATGGATAGCCCGTGTCAAGTCAGATGAGTAGGCAGCATCGAAATGGACATTTGCCAATCGTTCACCTGCATTTAAGCCATGGCCAATACCTTTTTTTGTTAGCGGGGCATCTGACCAACCTTGAAAGCGGTGCAAGAAATTAAAATAAGTTTCACCGTGACGGACCATATAAATATTGATATTTGACATGAGAACTCTCCTTGATATATTAATTCTATTTTATCAGATAACAATTAATCTTTTGCAAGTCTTTATTAATATGCGTATAATTAATACATCATAATTTAAGCATATAAGTTGCGTATTATATAGAAGATGAAGCACCCAGGAGATATGAACTTGGATAAGACAGTGAAACAAGAAGAGACACGTTACTTGAATGCCACTTTGGCTGCAATGCAAAAAGCCAAAGATGAAACAATTAATGAGATTAAACGAACGAATCAAAATATTGATGAAGTTGCTAAAAGCTGGGGAGATGTTCGGCTAAAAACTGAAACTTACTCAGGTATTGTTGAGACAGCGATGTCCATTCGTCAGCAACAGCAAATGCTATCTGAACGAGAAAATTCTAAAACACTGGCACAAAGAAGGCTGGTGACATTAGATAAACAACTAGAAAAACCATATTTTGCACGAATTGATTTTAGTGAAAAAGCCAGTGATAGCGGTGAACCTGAAACAATCTACATTGGCTTAGGCTCTTTTAGCGATGGTCATGATCATTTTTATGTGTATGATTGGCGGGCACCGGTGGCATCAATTTACTACGATGGTGGTATCGGCGCTGTTGAATATTTAACGCCTGATGGCACACAAGAAGCAAATGTAACGCTAAAAAGACAATTCCAAATTGAAGATGGTGTCATTGTGACGCTTTTTGATACGGAAGAAGCCATCGGTGATGCTATGCTGATGAACGCCTTAAGTGGCGAATCATCGACTAAAATGAAATCAATTGTCACAACTATCCAAAAAGAACAAAATAAGATTATTCGTAATACGAAATCTGATTTATTATTTGTTCAAGGGGCTGCTGGTTCAGGTAAAACAGCGGCTGTGCTACAACGCGTAGCGTATCTACTTTATCGGTATCGGGGCAAGCTAACGAGCGGACAAGTTGTTTTATTTAGTCCCAACCAGCTCTTTAATGATTACATTGATCAAGTCTTGCCAGAATTGGGCGAACAAAATATGGTACAGATGACATTTTATCAATACACGTCACGCCGTTTGCCTAAGATCACTGTTGAAACTCTACAAGAACGTTTTGAAAAAGATAATAATCAAACTTATCAACAGTTTACAGCATTAAAGGGTAGTTTGCTGATGCATCAAGCATTGTTGAAATATAGTCAACATTTGATTCATAAAGATACAAAATTCCGTAATTTAGTATTCCAAGGGGATGTTGTCATTAGTAAGCAACAAATTGCCGATACTTATTATCAATACAATGAAAATTATGGGCTTGGTCCGCGATTAGAAGCAACACGTGATCATTTAATGCGTCAATTAACTGGACGTATTAGTAGTGAAATGAAAAAAGACTGGGTTGACTTAGCTATCGAAAACTTGAGTAAACAAGAATACGATGAATTAGTTGGAACAGGACAGGTGCGACTTGGTGATGATGAAGGAGAGGATGCTGCGGCTAATACACGTCGTGCGCAATTAGGGCCTAATGCCAAGGAACGTGAGTTTACTAGTGAAAAAGCGGAACGTCGCTTTTTGGCAAAGCAAATTGTTGTGCGAGCATTACGACCACTCGTGCGTCAAATTAGACGTAGCGCTTTTTTGAACATTAATGCGCAATTCATTGACTTTTTGCAACAGTTACCCGAATATTTAGACTTATCAGAATTTGATTTAACAAAAGAGCAGTGGCATGAACATGTGGCAGTAGTGACAAAAGACTTGAAGCAAAGGAAGATTTCGTTAGCCGATACAACGCTTTATCTGTATCTATATGATCTCTTGACGGGTAAGCATGGCGAAAGAGATATTCGTTTCTTATTTATTGACGAAATTCAAGACTATACGCCGCTTCAATTAGCTTTTCTAAAGTTCAGCTTTCCAAAGGCTAAGTTCACGGTACTTGGTGATTTGAATCAGGCGATTTTTACTAAGGATAATGCTAAGAATCTACAAAATAATTTCGCAAATCTTTTTGATTCAGAAAAAGTTGAGATGGTGCAACTGACACAAACGTATCGTTCAACGCAGCAGATTACTGATTTTACCAAGGCAATTTTAGTTGATGGTAAACAAATTGATGCGTTTAACCGAGAAGGTGAATTGCCAAGTGTTCACGTTTTGACATCTGAAGCAGAAATGTTAGTCAAATTACAAGAGCAATTACGTGAGAACGATGAACAGCAGGACACTACAGCAATTATCACCAAAACGTTAGCTGATGCAAAGGCACTCTATGCTGCCTTAAAGGACGCAGAAGTACCAGTGACTTTGATTCAATCTGAAAATCAACGATTAGCCGAGGGTACGATTATTGTACCTTCTTATCTTGCCAAGGGATTAGAATTCGATGCGGTTGTTATCTGGGAAGCTAACCGTTCGCAGTATGGTCACGATAGTGAACGCCAATTGCTATACACGGTAGCCAGTCGTGCTATGCATCGTTTGACCATTTTAGCTTCTGGCACACTGTCACCATTAATCAGTGCAATACCAAACACCCTATATAGAGGATAACGTCATGTACTGGCAAAAACTGTTAGATTATATTGAAACGCGGACAACAGATTTTTTTGTAATTGGCTTAACAGGATCTGTTGCGGTAGGGAAAAGTACATTATCTGCTCGATTATCAGAGAGTTTACAAGAACGCCATTTTGATGTGGAAGTGGTCAGTACGGATGATTTTTTATTGACTAATTTAGAATTAAAGCAACATCAATTATTTGATGAAAAAGGATTCCCCAAGACTTATCATTTGAATAAATTAGCACAGATGATTCAAGATTTTCGTGATGATGCGCCACAAGTCACTATTCCAGATTACTCTCATGAATTAGCAGATATTCGACCAGATGTTCAAAAGGTAATTCAAAAACCAGATATTTTAATTATTGAAGGTGTAACGGCTTTACAATTACCTGATCACATATTAGACTTAGCAATTTATGTCGATGCTAAACTTGCTGACATCGAGTCGTGGTATCTGAATCGTACGCTAGCCGTTATGGACAAAGCACGCTTTGATGCCAAAAGTTGGTATTATCCTTATACACAAATGCCACTTTCTCAAAGGCAAGAACATATTATGTCTGTATGGCGCAGAACAAATTTAAAAAATTTGCAACAATATATCGCGCCAACAAAAGCAAAAGCAAATGTGATTATTAAAATTGATGCGCAACATCATATTCAGCATATTGAGTATGATGATTGATATTTAGAAAGAATTTTTGTACTTTTAACTTGCTTATATCAACAGGTATGGTACACTAGTAACCGTAATATAAGTTTTTGATATTTTTGATTCGTTTTTCTTTGAACGCGCTCGATTTACCAATTAATTTAATTACAAATAAAATAACATTGGTGAGCACACCAAAGGAGAATTAGTCATGTCAGAACAAGGTACAGTAAAGTGGTTTAACGGCGAAAAGGGTTACGGATTCATCACACGCGAAAACGGTGAAGATGTATTCGCACACTTCTCAGCAATCCAAGGTGACGGTTTCAAGACTCTTGAAGAAGGTCAAAGCGTTTCTTTCGAAGTTGAAAGCTCAGACCGTGGCTTGCAAGCTACAAACATCGTTAAGGGCTAAGCTTTAGGCTTCCATTAATGAATAAAAGCACTCATTCAGTTGAGTGCTTTTTATTTTGTCTAAAATGAACAAATAAAAAAGATGAGGCTTATGCCTCATCTTTTTTATTGTCTTGGGGATGACCATACACTTCAATATGATAACCAGAAATATTCCAACCAGTAATCTCACGGGCTGCTTCGAAAAGTGGCCGCATATCAAAATTATTAGCGTCAATAATTTCATTCGTTTCGGGATTAATTATGTGATAATGCGGTTCACCATAATAATCATAATGATGCTTGCCATCATCTAATTGATCAATGGTAATAACTAATCCAGATTTTACAAGATGTTCTAAAGTATTATACACAGTTGCCAAGCTAATCATTGGTAAATCTTTATGAATCATCTCAGCAGTCGGATGTGTATGATTTGTTGCAAGATAGTCTAAAATTTTTAAACGCTGGCTTGTTGCTTTTAAGCCATGTTCTGCTAAAATTCCCCGTAAATTTTGTTCTGTCATTAATGATTACTCCGTTGCTTATCAAAGGCTTAAAACGATTTGAGAAGTTAACTTATATATGTTTAGTATAGCATTTATTTAGAAATGTTCCAAACTACTTGATATGGAACGGCATTTTTGATATAACTGTATTTGGAACAATTCTAAATTGGAGAGAGCAAATGAGCGATAAACAAAGTTTAATGCAGAGAAATAATATTATTCGTGCAGGGGTAATGGGGGCTAACGATGGTATTTTATCTGTATCAGGTATTGTTTTAGGTGTTGCTGGGGCAACATCTCATACTTATACAATTATGTTGGCCGGTATGGCTGGTATGTTAGCGGGAACGATTTCAATGGCGATGGGGGAGTACGTCTCTGTTAGTTCTCAGCATGATGCACAAGAAAAAGTACGTCATGAACAGGAAAAAGCCTTAAAGCAAGATTATGATGCTGAATTTGAATTTGTTAAAAATAAATATGCAGCGAGCGGTATTTCTCCGGAATTAGCCCAACAGGCAACCCAAGAAATGATGGCGAAGGATGCCTTATTGACCACTGTACGTGAACGTCATGGTTTTACACTTAATCAAGAGTTAAATCCAATTAGTGCAGCAGTTGCTTCAATGGTAAGCTTCCCCCTAGGTTCGATCTTACCAATGGTGGCTATGGCGTTTTTACCACAGAACCTTCGCGAAATTGGTACTTTTATTGCGGTGATTATTGCATTAACCATTACGGGATATAGTGCTGCTAAATTGAATGGTGCAAATGCTAAGCATGCTGCATTTAGAAATGTTATTGCTGGTATATTTACAATGGCCGTTACTTATGCCATTGGTACATTGTTCCGTTAAAACATATAAGAGGAATATAAATGATGGAAATGTTAAAAGCGGGTATCAAGAGTACCTTTAAGAAAACCGAAAAGACAATGGATGAGCGTTTGAATGCCATCCGTGCCGGTGTTTTAGGATCTAACGATGGCATACTAACAGTTGTTGGTGTACTATTTTCAGTTGCTGGCGCAACGACGAATCAGTTTGCAATTTTTATTGCCGGTTTAGCTGATTTATTAGGCTGCGCATTATCAATGGCGTCTGGGGAATATGCTTCTGTTAGTTCACAAACCGATAGTGAGAAGGTTGTGGTAAAGGCTGAAGAGGCCTTGTTGAAGACAGATTTTCCAGCACAACATCAAGTGGTGACGAATTTCTATATGGAACGTGGTGTTTCAAAAACAACGGCAAGTCATATTGCGGATGAATTATTGCATGATAAGCCCTTAGCAACCGTGTTAAGTATTAAATACGATATTACTTTAGGTCATTACGTGAATCCTTGGGATGCTGCGTGGGCTTCATTATTCAGTGCTGCTTTAGGCGGCGCATTTCCTCTGTTAGCTTTGATGTTGGCACCGGTTAAGTATCAGTTTTTAGCTACTATTGCGGCAACAGCAGTTGCGGTTGCTTTGACCGGATTTTTGAGTGCAAAACTTTCAGATGGCTTGGTCGGTAAGGCTGTTGTTCGTAATGTGGCAATTGGCATGTTAACGATTGCCATTCACTATGGCGTGGGGCTCTTTTTTTAACAATTTAAGGTCATTTTGCTACACTTTTAGCCATGAATTGGGCATAATAAAAGCATGTTAAAAAAGATATTACAATTTTGGTATCGTGCGAATGAGCGATATAAATTTGATCAATTAAAAGTATATTGGCAACGCTCACAAATTAGTTATGTTGGGCCGACGTTTGCCTATTATGTATTGCTGACTGCTTTCCCAATTTTAATTGGTGTTGCTATGATGTTGTCTTTTACAAATATCGATAATACTGTCTTGATTGATAATTTGAGAAATATTTTGCCACCTAATATTAGTAAAATCCTTTTACCTATTTTGACTTCGATTTTAAATAATCGTAGTGTCTCTTTGTTTTCAATTACCATTATATTGGCGATTTGGTCCATTTCAAGAGTGATTGCGATCTTTAGAAAAGCATTCAATGCGATTGCCGGTGTCGAAGAAAAGATTAGTAGTTTATTAACACGAGCATTTTCTTTTATTTGGTTACTCGTTATTATTTTATTATTTGGTGTTTTCCTGATTGTTGGCAATGTGTCAGTTGTTGTACTACAAAATTTTCCGGCGTGGTCATTTGCTGATACTATCTTGGCACAATCTCAATGGATTGTATCATTAGGTTCATGGCTGATGTTGGTACTTCTTAATTTTCTGTTACCAACTAAAGAAGCTCGGACAAAGTTGCGTTATGTTCTTGTTGGTAGTTTTATAGAGGTTGGCTTATTGACACTGCTCAATAAGGGGTTTACTTTTTATGCAAAATTCGCCTTAGGACGCTACGACTTTTACCAGTCGATTAGTTCAATCATTGTTGTTCTCATTTGGTTGAATTTAATTGCCAGTATTTTAGTTGCTGGATATGTTATTATTCACTGGTTATCAGAATTCCACTGGAGGGAAAAGGATGTTTGAAGTCACTGATTTTGATATTTTTAAGGATACGACCTTGGCGGGGCGCATGACAAAAATACGCGATATTATTGATCCAAAATTTGATACATTTGCGACGAAAGCGTTACCCGTTTTGGCACAAGATGGTCAAGTGTGGTATGCGCATGTGGCCAAACATTTACGTCGCGTGACAAATGCGCCCGATAATACATGGGTCGCTTTTGCACCGAATAAGCGTGGCTATAAAATGATGCCGCATTTTGAACTTGGCCTTTGGGAAGATAATCTCTACTTGTTTTTGGCTGTTGAAGAAAATATGAAGCCAAAAGCATTAGACGATATTGTACCAAAACTGAGAAAAATCACGGATGATGTTTTAAAATTACCAGAATATTTTGTATTGAGTCCTGATCACATGGTCAATGCGACACAACCATTAACAAATTATAATGCTGTTGTTGATCGCTTTGCGAACATCAAACATAGTGAAGTACTAATTGGTGTTACAATTTCACGAGATGACACACGTTTTGGGACATCAGCTCTGGATGATTATTTATTAAAAGTTTTGGAGCACTTGTTACCACTTTATCAACAATTAAAATAAAAAGGTACGTCAAAGAATGACGTACCTTTTTATTTTTCACGTGTTTCTTCAATCGCGTCGCGGAGTGTATCTACAACATCTTGTGTTTGGTTAGCAAGTTTAGAACCAACTAATGTGAAAAGGGTGTCGATAATAGTAACTTGAGCGATTAAGGAACTCATGGATTCACTACGAAAGTTAACCTCTTCTGCTAAAGATAAGAAATTAATGTCGGCGATTTTTGCTAATGGCGCATCCTCAAAGGCTGTAATAGCAATCATGAGGACACCATTTTCTTTTAATTTTTGGGCGATGAGTAAGGTGTCTTTATTACGACCAGAATGAGAAATAACAACACCAACATCACCTTTTTTCATACGGACAGCTTCCATGAGTTGAATATCATAATCTGGATGGGCAAAAACATTAAGTGGTGTGCGTAAAAATTTGTGATAGGCGTTAAAAGCTAAAATAGAGGAACCACCAATTCCGAAGAAACCGACACGATTAGAGTTGATAAGGGCTTGTGTTGCATGATCTAATTTTTGACCATCTAAATTTGCTTCTGTTGTTGCCAGAGCGTTTGTAGCGCCATGAAAAACTTTATGTGCAATGGCAATTGTATTATCATCGTCACTAATTTCACCAAAAAAGTCATTGGTTATATTTCGAACGCTTGAACTAGCTAAAGCTAATGAAAATTCACGGAAAGATTCAAAGCCGATTTTCTTAACAAAACGCGAAATACTGGCCGTGCTAATGCCACTGCCAAGTGCCATCTCTCTAATGGTCGCTTCTTTAGCGCGCTGTGGATCATCAATGATATATTGGATTAATTTTTGTTCAGTTGGATTATATTGCTTTTTTTGAGCACGTAATTTTGTAACGATATTTTTTGGCATATTCTAATACTGATTTCATATAAATTTTATTAAAGGGTAACAACGTACTTTACTATACAAGATAAGAAAAAAATTTTCAATAAATGGCTTGCATATTGTAAATTTTTTTCATACAATGGTCTTGTACAAAAAAATAAAGAGGTATGTAAACATGAAGTTTGCGATGATTGGCCTTGGTAAGATGGGCTTGAACTTAGTTAAGAATGCTGTTGACAATGATCACGAAGTTGTAGCATTTGATTTGAATGCTGACTTTGTTAAAGAAGCAGCAGACTACTCAGATAAGGTTTCAACTGCATCTGACATTGATGACATGTTGTCACAATTGCCTTCACCAAAGGTTGTATGGGTAATGGTACCAGCTGGTGTACCAACTAACTCAACAATCGATACATTGATTGAAAAGATGGACAAGAATGACATCATCATCGATGGTGGAAATTCAAACTACAAAGATAATTTGGAACAAAACAAGCGTACTACTGCTGCAGGCATTAAGTTCTTTGATGCTGGTACTTCAGGTGGTATGTCTGGTGCACGTAACGGTGGAAACTTCATGATTGGTGGAGATGATGCTGAATCATGGAAGGTTATCGAACCTTTGTTCAAGTCAATCGCTTTGGAAGATGGTTACTTGTACACAGGTAAGTTGGGATCAGGTCATTACTTGAAGATGGTCCACAATGGTATCGAATATGGTATGATGCAAGCTATCGCCGAAGGATTTGAAGTTCTTGAAGCTTCACAATACGACTACGATTACGAAGCTGTTGCTAAGCTATGGAACCACGGTTCAGTTGTTCGTTCATGGTTGATGGAATTGGCTGAAGAACAGTTTGCTAAGGATCCTAAGTTGGATGCTGTCGCTGGTCGTATGCATTCATCAGGTGAAGGTAAGTGGACAATTGAAGAATCTCTTGATTTGGAAGTTCCAGCACCAGTTATTGCATTGTCATTGATGATGCGTTACCGTTCATTGCAAGATGATACATTCACTGGTAAGGTCGTTTCAGCATTGCGCAATGGCTTCGGTGGTCACGCAATGGATACAGCTAAATAAACACTCGAGGTTTAGATGTGAGGACTAATCTGTTATGTGGTATATTCTATGTAGCAAGGTTGCTGTCAAATATCGAAGTCTAGTTAAATCATTTTGAGTAAGCTCCCTGTTTAGGGGGCTTTTCTTATTGAGTTGAAATTATTTAACGTTGTACATTTTGAAAGGATAATTTATGGAATACATGATTGGTGTTGATCTTGGCACTACTTCAACAAAAGCTGTAATGTTCGATGACCAAAATCAAGTCGTTGCGAGTGCAAATAAAGGGTATTCACTTTATCGCGATTTACCCGATATGGCAGAGGAAGATTTAGATGAAATTTTTACTGCACTAATTGATGCTCTAAGTGAGGTTGTACGGACTGCTAAATTGAATGATGAAGATCGTGTTGCTGCCGTATCTTTTAGTTCAGCAATGCATTCATTAATTGCTTTTGACAAAAATTGGCAACCCCTAACACGTGTCATCACTTGGGCAGATACACGTGCTGTTAAATATACTGAAGAATTGAAAGCAAGTGGTGTTGGTCATGAGATTTATCAAAAGACAGGAACACCAATACACCCAATGGCACCTTTGTCGAAGTTGCTTTGGTTGAAAGCTGAAAAGCCAGAAATATTTAATCAGACTGCGCATTATTTAGGCATTAAAGAATACATTTTCCATCGTTTGTTTGGTGCAAATAAGATGGATATTTCTATCGCTTCAGGAACAGGATTATTCAATATTTTTAACCTTAACTGGGATGAACAAGCCTTAGCCGTTACTGGTATTACCAAGGAACAGTTACCGCAACCAGTTGAAACTTATGAATATGAAACAAAATTGCGCACTGAGTATGCGAAGGTGATTGGTATACCAGATGATACACCATTCGTTTATGGTGCTGGTGATGGTCCATTATCTAACCTGGGTGTCGACGCAGTGAAACCCGGTGTAGCTGCCATTACCATTGGAACGTCAGGGGCTATTCGTGTCGTTGCGGATGAACCTGTTATCGATCCAAAGGGAAGAACGTTTACTTACGCATTAGATAAGGATCATTGGGTTGTCGGTGGCCCAGTTAACAACGGTGGCGATGTCTTTAGGTGGGCTAGAGATAATATGTTTGATGCTGAAAAGTCTACAGCAGCCTTATTAGGGATTGATTCTTACGATCTACTAACTAAGATTGCCTCAGAAGTGCCAGCTGGTTCAAATGGGTTGATTTTCCATCCTTACTTAGGTGGCGAACGTGCACCAATTTGGGATGCGAATGCCCGTGGTTCATTCTTTGGATTAAATCATCAACATACGCGTGCCCATATGTTACGCGCGGTATTAGAAGGAATTACCTTTAACGTTTACATGGTATCGTTAGCACTTGAAGAAGTGGTTGGTGGTCTTAAATCTATTCAGGCAACGGGTGGTTTTGCTCGTTCGCCATTGTGGCGCCAAATGTTTGCTGATATCTTTGAACAGCCAGTTACAGTGCCTGAAGCTTTTGAGTCAGGTGCATTAGCAGCTGTTATTGTGGCACAAAAAGCACTTGGTAAGATTGATGATTTGTATGAAATTTCTAACTTTATTGGTAAAAGTAATACTTATCAACCAGATCCTGAAAATTTTGAAGCCTATCGTGAATTGGCCCCAATTTTTATTCGTTTAAGCCGTCAGCTACAATCAGAATATGAAAACATTGCCAATTATCAGCGTAAGCATAGTAACTAGTGTATATAAATAAAGGAGAAGATCTGCAGATACTGTAGGTCTAATGAAATAAATGGAATTCTTAATGTTAGTAATTTCTATTTTGATATTACTATTGTTAATTGTTAAGTTAAAACTGAATACGTTCGTATCGCTGATTGTCACAGCGTTTATCTTAGCGCTTTTGCTAGGAATGTCACCGATGGATATTCCTGATGCCGTTCTT
This sequence comes from Leuconostoc fallax, assembly GCF_004354645.1. Lineage (NCBI taxonomy): Bacteria > Bacillati > Bacillota > Bacilli > Lactobacillales > Lactobacillaceae > Leuconostoc > Leuconostoc fallax. The sequence continues at coordinate 233,240 of NZ_PUFI01000005.1, forward strand.
GGTAGTGAGGGTGTTGGTAACATCCTAGGACCTAACTCAGTTATCTTTATCTTTGGTGGTATGATTGGTCGCTTGGTTGCAGATGCCGGTGGATCATATAGAATTGCCAAGACACTGATTGATTGGTTTGGTCTAAAAAAGTTGCAATGGGCCGTTCTAATTGCCTCATTTATCATCGGAATTTCAATGATTTTCGGTGTTGGTATGGTGCTATTGATTCCAATCGTCTTTGCGGTTGCGATTGAAGCCAAAGTACCACTACTTTACTTAGGTATTTCTATGACGGCGGCATTGAGTTCAGCACAAGGTTTCTTGCCACCACAACCTGCACCAACAGCTGTTGCCTCAGCATTAGGCGCTAACATTGGTATGATGCTTATCTTCGGTTTGTTGGTTTCGGTTATTACAGCTGTTGTTGCTGGGCCGGCATTTACTAAATTAGCACAAAAATATGCACCAGGTGCTTTCCAATTCAAAACGGAAATTCGTGCCGTTGGTGAGATTAAAGAATATGATTTAAAGGCAACACCTAGCTTTGGTTTGTCAGTTTTGACTTCAGTTTTCCCATTAGTATTTATGATTATTGCCACAGTGTATAAGTTGATTTATACAGGTGGGGTAACACCTAAAAATCCAACTTTGATTGATGAAATTGTCGAATTTGCTGCTAATCCTGCAGTCGCGATGACTGTTGCCTTAATCTTTGCCATCTTCTCGATGGGTGTTTGGCAATCAAAGTCAATGACAGAAGTCGGTAAGTCACTTAACGAGGCAATTAATGCAGTTGCAGGTATTTTGTTAATTGTTGGTGGAGGTGGCGCACTACGTGGTGTATTAGTCACTTCTGGTCTGTCTGATAAAGTAGCGCATATCTTTAGCGCTAGTGGTTCGATGAACGCTATATCCGTTATCTTATTTGCTTGGGCTGTTGCTGCCATTTTGCGTGTATCTGTTAGTTCTGCAACAGTTGCAGGTATGACAGCTGCAGGTATTGTAACAGGTATTCTAGCAACCCAGCCTGGTAATACATTATTGCCGGTATTCGTTGCCTTGGCTATTGGTGCTGGTTCATTAATTGCTTCACATGTTAACGATGCTGGTTTTTGGATCTTTAAAGAATTCTTCGATTTGACGGTTAAGCAAACATTCCAAATTTGGACAGTCTTAGAGACGATTATTTCTGTAACCGGTTTAATTGTGATTCTAATATTAGCAACAATATTTATCTAGATTAAAATTTCGTTACGAGAAACCAATGTTTTAGTTATTTTTTTCACAATATTGATGCTATCCATTAAGCGCTTACACGGTTGATGTAATCAGTATTATCAGAATGATGTGTAATGATTGTGTAATGAAATAGAATGTGTTTTGTTACATATCAAGTGATAAATTGGTGTATTATTAAAACATACTCAATTAACATTTGAGTTTCATTACTCCCCCCAGTAATGTTTTCAATCAGATCCCCCAATTAACTGATTGATACTTGATGATTATTCATCAAAACCCTCTGACCATTGCCCTCTCCGGTCAGAGGGATTTTTTTATGTTATGGTTTAATAATAGGTGGAAATTATGGATAAATGGACTTTATTTTTTTTATGGATTGTTATAGCAATGATTATTTCTAATGTTGGTATGTGGTTCTTGATGCGGTGGTATCGACAACACATCGCGAAATTATCTCAACAAGATCAACAAAAGGTGACGCATAAAGATGAGGATACCTTAGAATGATTGTATTATTTTTGATATAATGATAAAGTTATTATCCTAATAAGGTGGACAAATAAAATGAAAATGTTATTGGTGCGTTATCGTGCGCTAATTTTGTATCTCATATTTGGTGGGCTAACAACGTTAGTCAATATGGTTGTATTTTATCTTTTGTTTACAGTGTGGCATAGCACTTATCAATTTGCTTATATCATGGCTTGGTTTTGGAGCGTTTTGTTTGCCTACTTAACAAACCGCGTATGGGTTTTTGGTTCTCAAGTGCATGGCTTTAAGGGGTTGGCATATGAAGTCTGGCAATTTTATCTTGCCCGTGTACTAACCGGAATATTAGGATTTGCTATATTGGCATTTGGTGTACGTTTACTACACCAAGAAGCTAACACCTGGAATTTAATTCAAAACGTTTTTGTTGTAATTTCCAATTTTGTGTTAGGTAAACTCTACGTTTTTAAGAAACGTTCATAAAATAATGTTTCAATAACGGAAAGGTATCAAAATGGGTATTAAATTAATTGCGTCCGATATGGACGGTACTTTTTTGCGAAAGGATAACATGTATAATGTTGAACGCTTTGCAAAATTATTAGTAGAATTAAACAATCGTCAAATTAAATTCGTGGCAGCTTCTGGTCGACAAATCAGGAATTTGCAAGAATTATTTCAGCCGGTTTTGGATGAAGGCCATCAGATTGATTATGTCGCCTCAAATGGCGCTGTGGTATCAACGTTTGATCAGAAGTTGTATTCGGTGCATTTAACACCTGATGAATTGGGTAAAGTCATTGATTGGAATGCTAAGAATCCGGAATCAGCTGAAAATTTAATTATCATGACCGGTGAGGAAACGACTTACATTTCCAATCACGCGACACCAGAAGTCGCAGCACAAGTTAAATTGTTTTATCCGAATGTTAAACAGGTTGAAAAATTATTGGCTGTGGATGAAAAAATACTAGAGGTGACTTTTGTTTGGCCAACTGATGAAGTACAACATCATGTTGCTAAGCTCAGAGAAGTGTTTGGTAATGAATTGCATGCTACTGGATCTGGTTTTGGTTCAGTTGATATTTTGGGTCATGGCGTTGATAAAGCCACTGGAATTCAAGTGCTACAAGACTACTATGATGTCTTAGATGATGAAGTCATGGTATTTGGTGACAATGGTAATGATTTAGAAATGTTACAAAAGTATACCAATGCTTATGTTATGCCGAATGCATCGCCGTTTATGTTACAAAGTATTAATAAAAAGGCGTTGGCAGATAATCGTGCTGATGGTGTCATGAATACAATTGAAGATTGGTTAGAAAAAAACGGCTGAAATATTTCAGTCGTTTTCTTTTTCGGGTGATCCAAATCGATTGATTAAAATAGCTACGGCAACGCCAATGAAAGTATCCATAATTCTTTCAAAAACATAAAAAATCGTTTCATCAGCTGAAATTGTCAGTGAAATCATAAGTAGTGCAGCCAAGCCACCAATAACACCCGTGTTGTAATTGAAACCATCTAATAAAACAATCTCAACGATGACAAGCAGTGGTAGTAAGACCATTGAAACCCAGGGAGCATTATTAGCAGCTTGATGAATTAAAAAATAAAGTAGTGCCAGAGCACCACCAACAGCGTTTGAAATCAATCTAACCTTACCGAAACTCAAAGTGGTTTCCCAAGTTTCACGCAATGCGAAAACGGCAGCTAGCGCAGCGATGAATGGTGGCCGATTGAAAAAATAAAATGTCACGATGATGATCATTACAGCAAATGCTGTTTTTAGTGTTCTTAAACCTAATCTAAAATTTCCTATTTTCATAATGTTCTCCAGTCTTATATTGGTGCTGAAGTATTAGCCTATATATTAGCATAAATATTCGAATAAATGTGTTATCATGTTCTGTGAAAGCGGTATCAAAAGGAGGAAGTCATGACGATTTTGTTTTTGAAAAGTGAGCTACATCAGAAAATGTGGGGTGGCCAAAACCTTGCTGATTATGGGTTTAACTTAGAAAGTGATCATGTTGGTGAAGCTTGGGTGGTTGCTGCACACCAGAATGGTGATAGTCATGTTATGAATGGTAAATTATCGGGCATGCCTTTAGCAGAGGTTTGGCAGCAGCATCCTGAACTATTTGGTGGTCACGGTGAAAATGAAGCATTTCCGCTATTGGTGAAAATTTTAGATGCGCAAAAGAATTTGTCCATTCAAGTTCATCCAAATGACGATCAAGCCAGAAAAGTGGGCGAGAACTTTGGCAAAACGGAAAGTTGGTATATTTTATCTGCCGAGCCTGGTGCAAAACTTTATTATGGTCATCGTGCTAAAAACAAAACAGCATTACGTCAAGCAGTGAACGATAAAGATTGGGCTAATATCTTGCGGACAATTCCTGTTAAAACTGGTGACTTCTTTTACGTCCCATCGGGAACCTTTCATGCCTTAGGTGCAGGTATTGTGGCAATGGAAATTCAGCAAAGTTCAGATACAACCTACCGTTTCTATGATTTTGATCGCGTTGATCCAACGACGCATCAACTAAGAGCATTACAAGTAGACGAGGCGTTATCGGTAACCAAAGCACCACATATCGATCCTATTTTAGGGCAAAGAATCATGATGCAAGATAACACAATTATTACACGCTTACTCATGGCACCGTATTTCTCAATTGATAAGTTGTCAGTTAGAGGGCGTACAGTTCTTAATCAACATCATAACTATGAATTATTTACAGTTATTTCAGGAAAGGGTACACTCACTATTGGTCATGAACATTATGATTTGCAAAAGGGTATGAGCTTTATTTTGGCTAAGGATGTTAACAGTTATGTTGTAGATGGTGATATGACATTGATTAAGAGTTTTGTAACACCAAAAATTTATCGTAATAATGATCTGGCGTTCTTAAAAAATTAAGATAATTGATAAATATAAAATAGTTTCAAAAAAGTCTTTGAAACCGTTTACATTAATATAGAAAGGGGTTACAATAAAAACAGTAAATATTAGGAGCCTAGAGTTAGGTAGAGGATTAGAGTATGACAATCATATCGATAATTTTGGTATTTGTTGTAGCGCTTCTAGCGGGGATGGGTAGCGTCTTAGACGCGTGGCAATTCCATCAGCCGTTAGTAGCGTCTACACTAATAGGTGTTGCAATGGGCCGGCCAATTGAAGGGATTATGCTAGGTGGGTCTTTGCAAATGATCACAATGGGTTGGATGAACATCGGTGCAGCAATGGCACCCGATGCGGCATTAGCTGCTATTGTGAGTGCAATTTTGGTTACTGGGCCTGCTGGCGTTAGTGTTCGAGAAGGTATTGCCTTAGCGATTCCACTAGCCGTAGCTGGTCAAGTATTAACCATCTTTGTTCGTACAGCAACAGTTGTGATTGCGCATTTGGCTGATGAAGCGGCTCGAAAAGCTAAATTTAGGACGATTGAGTATCTTCATTTTGGTGCGTTACTGCTACAAGGATTACGTGTTGCAATTCCAGCGATGTTAATCTTATCCATTCCGTCATCAGCAGTTGTGGCTGGTTTGAATGCTATCCCAACAGTTATCACAGAAGGATTACAAATTGCTGGTGGTTTCGTGGTTGTTGTCGGATATGCCATGGTCATTAACATGATGGCGGCAGATTCATTATGGCCATTCTTCTTCTTAGGATTTGTCTTAGCAGCTGTGACCGAATTGAATTTGATTGCAATGGGTATCATCGGTGTATCATTAGCATTGATTTACATTCGCTTACGTGGTAAAAAGACGGTTGATGTGACAACACAACAGTCGACTTTCGATACCTCGTCTTGGAAACGTTTAACTAAAAAAGATCAGCGGTCGATTTTCTATCGATTAGGATTCTTACTTGCATCGTTCAACTACGAACGTATGCAAAACATTGGTTTTGGATATATTATGATTCCAGCTATTCGACGTTTGTATCCAGACGATAAGGTTGAACAAGCTGCAGCAATGCAACGTCATTTGGAATTCTTCAATACACATCCATATATGGCAGCACCAATTGTTGGTGTCACAATGGCACTTGAAGAAGAACGTGCTAATGGTGCCGAAGTTGATAACGCGGCCATTAGTGGTGTGAAAGTTGGTATGTTAGGACCTTTAGCCGGCGTTGGAGATCCTGTGTTCTGGGGAACATTACGACCTATACTAGGCGCCTTAGCTGCATCATTTGCCGCAAACGGCTCTTGGATTGGTCCAATAATGTTCTTCGTGGTTTGGAACGTGATGCGTTTACTTGTCCTTTGGTATGGTGAACAAATTGGTTATCAACAGGGTAAGAATATTACGCAAAACCTAGCTGGTGGTATCATGCAAGATGTGACGCTAGGTGCATCGGTTCTAGGAATGTTTATCATGGGTGTGTTAGTCCCACGATGGACAACGATTTATTTCCCACTCGTTGTTTCACGAGTTAAGAACCCAGATACTGGTAAAACAGTGACAACAACTTTGGATCAGATTGTTAACGGTCAATTACTTTCTGGTTTGGCAGCTTTGTTACTAACTATGGGTGTTTTGTGGCTATTGAAGCGTCGTGTGAATCCTTTGGCAATTATCTTTGGATTATTCGTCATTGGTATTATTGGTCGGATGCTCGGCATTTTGGGACTACAAGCCTAAAATAAATAATGCTTTGGAAGTGTAATGTAAACATTACACTTTCTTATTGAAAGAACTTGTAAGCGTTTACTTAGAAAAAGAAAAAGGGTATACTTTGAATTAGGGAAAAGCTAAATATCAGAGTTATGTTACGACACTTGTTCTGATAGTAGTTATTTGCTAAATAGTTGAGGGATACCTTAATGGTAAGAAGGAAGGAATTATCTTATGGTTAATTTAATTATCGCTAGCCATGGTGATTTTGCTAAAGGCATTTTGATGTCGGGCACGATGATTTTCGGAGAGCAAGAGAATGTTGAAGTTGTCACATTTTTGCCTAACGAGGGGCCTGATGATTTAGATAAGCATTATCAAGAAGCACTCGCTAAATTTGATAATGATGACGATGTATTATTCTTGGTTGATTTATGGGGTGGCTCACCATTTAATCGCGCAAGTTTGATTCAACAGAAGAATCCTGAGAAAACGGCGATCTTGTCAGGACTCAATCTACCAATGCTTATTGAAGCATATGGTGGACGCTTAGGTATGAACACTGCTGCAGAATTAGCAGCGTATTTGGTACCTGTTGCGCGTGACGGTGTGAAGTCGATACCAGAAGCAAAGGCAGCTGATGCAGCGACAGATACAGCAACTGAGGATGATACAGACCAGCCGGAAGTGGTTGTTGCTTCAGAAGCAGAGCATACAGGGCATGCAACAATGAACATCAAGTTAGCACGTATTGATACACGATTATTGCATGGTCAAGTTGCGACAGCCTGGACAAAGTATGCAAATCCAAATCGGATTATCGTCGTATCTGATGGCGTTGCCCGTGATGAATTACGTAAAACTTTGATTACACAAGCGGCACCGGTCGGCGTTAAAGTGAATGTCATTCCGTTAGCTAAGTATATGGAAGTTTGGGATGATGCACGATTCAGTGGTCAAAAAGTGATGTTATTGTTTGAAAACCCTCAAGATTTGGAAAAGGTCGTCAGTCAAGGTGCTGAAATTCCAAAAGTTAACATCGGATCAATGGCGCATTCAGAAGGTAAGCGTATGATTACCAATGCCGTTTCTGTTGATGATAACGATATCGACACATTGAAAAAGTTACGCGATCAAGGCGTTTCATTCTATGTACAGAAAGTCCCAGCAGATGGTGAACAAGATATCTGGAAGTTGCTAAAAGATAAGACCAAGTCATGATCTGGTCATTTGAAACATTTTGATAAATTTAGAGTAAAGGATATAAAAACATGTCAATAATATCAGTTATATTAGTATTGATTGTGGCATTCTTAGCAGGTATGGAAGGTATTTTGGATCAGTTCCAATTTCACCAACCACTAGTTGCTGCCACATTAATTGGCGCTGCTACCGGTCATTTGATGGAAGGTGTTGTCTTAGGTGGGCAACTACAATTGATCGCTTTGGGTTGGATGAATATTGGTGCTGCAGTGGCACCTGATGCTGCGTTAGCTTCAGTGGCTTCTGCAATCTTGGTTGCTGGACCGGCACAAACATCTATTTCAACCGGTATTGCAATGGCCATTCCATTGGCTGTTGCCGGTTTGGTTTTGACAACTATCGTACGAACATTGACTGTTGGTTTGGCACATATTGCCGACCGTGAAGCCGAAGAAGGTAGTATTCGGGGTGTTGAGTTAGTACAGTGGGTTGGATTGATTTTGCAAGGTTTGCGTATTGCTATTCCAGCAGGTCTTATCTTAGCCGTACCAGCCACAGCGGTTCAGGGTGCTTTGAATGCCATTCCAGATTGGTTAACAGATGGCTTAGCCGTAGCTGGTGGATTCATCGTGGTTGTTGGTTATGCAATGGTTATTAACATGATGGCATCAGCTGAACTTTGGCCATTCTTCTTCTTAGGATTTGCATTATCAGCCGTTACGAGTTTGAACTTAATTGCAATGGGTATTATTGGGCTTGTCTTAGCATTAGTTTACCTACAATTATCTCCTCAGTTTAATGGGCATAGTGGTGGTGGCTCGAATGGTGGTGGTAGCCATAGTGGAGACCAGCTTGATGCAATATTGAATGATTACTAAGGAGAAAAGTTATGGCTAATGTAGAAAAGAAAATTACAAATGGGGATCTCCGCTCATCATTTTGGCGTTTAACATTCTTACAAGCATCTTGGAACTATGAGCGTATGCAAAACGTTGGTTGGGCTTATGCAATGATCCCAGCAATTAAGCGTTTGTATGGCGATGACAAAGCAGAACGATCGGCAGCGTTAAAGCGACACTTAGAGTTCTTTAACACACATCCCTATGTTGCAGCACCAGTGTTAGGTGTTGAAATTGCGATGGAAGAACAACGTGCGAATGGTGCAGAAATTGATGATGCAACATTGCAAGGTGTAAAAATTGGAATGATGGGACCTTTGGCTGGTGTTGGTGACCCTATCTTCTGGGGAACTGCACGACCAGTGATTGGTGCGTTTGCTGCTTCTCTTGCAATGTCACGAAGTATTGCCGGACCAATCGTCTTCTTCGTACTTTGGAACGCCTTACGTATGGCTTTCCTATGGTATACACAAAAGATGGGGTATCAGCAAGGAACAAGTATCACAAAGAACTTAGCTGGCGGTGCGCTACAAAAAATTACATTGGGCGCATCAATCCTTGGTATGTTCATCATGGGTGTCTTGGTACCACGTTGGACGACAATGAAGTTCCCGTTAGTTGTCTCAAAAGTTAAGATGACAGATGGTACAACCAAGGTAACAACATTAGATAACATTTTGAACCAACAATTGTTGCCTGGTATTGCACCACTTGCATTAACTTTCTTAACGATTTGGTTGTTGAGAAAGAAGGTCAATGCATTGGTTATTATCTTAATGTACTTCGTTTTGGGTATTGTACTCAATGCTATCGGTGTTATGGGTAAGTAATGCAATATAAGTTTTTAAAAGAAGGAGACAAATTGTCTCCTTCTTTTATATGTGACGTTTTTTACAGAATAAAGCTTTGTGATCTGAAATAGTCTGGTATGATTAATATAAAGCCTTTTATAATGGGAGTTTAATACAATGAGTGAAAAAAATGCAGGACCTTTAAATTCAACTGCTGATATTGTCATTAATGCTAATGCGGTATTATCACCAATCAACATTCGCCAAGGAAAATTAGAAATTGGTAATAGTGGTCTGGACTACCGACCCTCATTGGGTAAAGGTTATATTCAAATTCCGTGGCGAAATGTGAAATATATTACAGTAGAACGTGCGTTTAATTTTTGGTATCGCGGCTTTATTGTTTATACAACAGAAGGCCAATCATTTGAATTCATTACCAATAAAACCAAAAAGGCATTAATGGCATTAGCAGGACATTTAAAGAAAGACCAATTGCGATTAAGAAAAGGTATACTTGAGCGCTAATTTAAAGGGGGAACGATGACAAAAAGACAACTAACTGATAATATTTTTATCCGATTTGCCATCATTATAATTGCGCTTGAACTTGTGGCGGTGAGTATTAATTTTTTCTACGCACCAGCACAAATTGCTGCAGGCGGGTCCACTGGGATTGCAATTTTAGCGAATGAACTATTAGGTTTAGATCGTGCACTTGTGGTGTTGATTATTAATATTAGTATGATAATCTTAGCTGCTGTGTTTCTAAATAAAGCGACAACCGCTAGAATTGCTTTTGGTAGTTTACTTCTGCCAGTGCTGTTAAAAATAACACCTAGTTTTGAATTAACGGCCAATAATATGTTGGCTGTATTAATTGGGGGAAGTATTTTTGCTGTTGGCGTTGCATTACTGTACCGTATCGAAGCTTCCAGTGGTGGTACAGCTGTACCACCTATGATTCTAAAGAAGTATTTTCGTATTTCACCTGCCATCTCACTGTTAATTATCGATGCTTTTGTGTCTTTAGGTAATTTATTGACAAGCGGTTTTGAAGGCTTTGCTCTTGCTGTATTTTCTATTGTCATTTCGTCTATCGTTATGAACTATATTGAAACAGGCTTAGACCGGCGAAAAATGATTTACATTACGAGTAATGGTAGTATTACGAAAATTAAAGATTATTTATCAGTGAACGATAAGGGCTTTACGATTATGGATGTTAAGGGTGGTTATACAGGTGATAACCGTGAAATGCTGATGGTTGTTGTGGATAATCAAGATTATAACCATGTTTTACGCGCAATACATATGTTAGATAAGCAAGCGTTTACGATTGTTTACAATATTACGGAAGCCCATGGTGGTACCTTTATTTAATGAAAAAAGCACGTACTGAGTTATCGACTCAGTACGTGCTTTTTTATGACATTTAAAAGGATTCTGTTGGTAATTGTTTAAGATTATCTTCCCAATTAATATCAGGGTATTTTTGAGATAATGAGGTTGCGAGAATACGTTTTGCCAAGTTACCGTTACGCGTCAATATAGGACCATGGAAATAAGAACCAAAAACATTGCGGTGGATAATGCCTTCATGATTGTCCATACCATTATTACCATTACCAGAAATAACAGTACCTAATGCCAATTCTTGATCACCGATAAACGTACGACCTTGATGATTTTCAAAGCCATGATAGACTTCGCCAGTTTGATTATTTTTAATCACAATATTGCCAGTTAAGCGCGCATCTTTGGCTACTTTAACCTGACTATCGTGCATATTAATTGTATATAGGTCAAGCGCGCCAATGCCATCAACACGCTGTCCATCGGCCATAATCATATGACTACCGAGTAATTGAAAGCCACCACAAATTGCGAGTAAGGTACCATCATTTTCAATATAATGCTGTAATTCAGCAGCTTTTGATTTTAAATCTTTTGCAACAATCGTTTGTTCATAATCTTGACCACCACCAAACAGCACAAAATCAAAATCAGCGCTTTTAAAAGTATTATCTAAGGAAATGACAGTTGTTTTGACGGTCACATCAATTTGTTCAGCGTAATAGCGCAAGGCAATAATATTACCGTAGTCACCATAGGTATTCATCAAATCACCGTATAGATGGGCGATATTTAATGTATATTGGGGCATTAGAAACCTCCTTTGATGTAGCCAGCGGCGCTTAATTGTTGGCGTAACTGCAACATGGCCGTGTACGTTGCGGCGATATATACTTTTTTCGTCGGCATTTTTTGAATTGCAGTAACGATTTGATTCAAATCTTGATAAACTGCTTGATCTTTAAAACCGGCCATCTTTAATCGTACTTGAATATCTTTGTAGCGCTCGCCACCAGTAGCTACAGCTGTAATTTTTGTGGTGTGGAGCTTTTCAAACTCAGCATCCCAAATCCAGCTCGTATCAATACCGTCAGCGTAATTGGCATTTAATAATGTCATTAATGAGAAAGGTTCAGGCTCTGTTAGCATCATATCAATGACAGTATTCGTACCGACTGGATTCTTAATGAGAACAATGGTGACATCTTTACCATCGACATTGATGGCTTCTTGGCGGCCAAAAATCTGTGCGTTACTTTCAAATGCGGATTTAATCTGTTCTGGTGCAATATTAAATTCTCTGCCTACCGCAAAGGCACTTAACGCATTATAAATATTATAAAGGCCACCGATTTCAATGCGTAATGATGTGTCGTCAATTGTGAATTCTGAATACTTAGGGGTTAGCTTATCCACACTGGTAACAGCATATTGTAGTTTTGGTCGTGCAAAATGATCAGTATGACTCCGATATTTACCCAAATTAGCATAGGTAATGAAATCGTAGTTCAAAACCGAATTATCAGTTGGTGATAAAATACCATCTGTGTTATTAGGTGCAGTTAAGCTTTGATAGTCTTGTGGTTGAATATGATCGAAACCAAAATAGATTCTTGGATTCTTGAAATCGCCACGTGTAAAAATGGGGGAATCCCCATTGGCTAGTACTTTGGCATCTGGCGCATACTTAATGCCGCTGACAATTTTGTCATATGTTGTATATATTTCGCCATAACGATCTAATTGATCGCGAAAGATGTTCGTTAGCACAAACATCTTTGGTTGAATGGCTGACGCTACTAAAGCAACGTTGGCTTCATCTACTTCTAAAACTGCGATTGGTCGTTTGCCATTATTCTTTTTGAATTTACTCGTGACAAGTGTACCCGTAATCCCTTGAATCATATTAGATCCAGAAGGGTTCGTAATCACATCATAGTCACCTGCTCTTAAAACACGTGTAATTAAAGCAGTTGTTAAGGTTTTACCATTGGTACCTGTGACAACGATTAAATCAAAATCTTGTTGAATATGTTTTAAAATAGTTGGATCAATTTTAACAGCTAATTTACCTGGTAAACTTGTACCACCACGCTTTAAAATATCATGTAATAACCAATATGATGATTTGGCTGTTAGTTTTGCAACGGTTGTTTTAAATCCCATAATATTCCTACTTTCTGGGCAATATCATACCATAAAATGAGGTATTTCGCATTATTTGCTATACTATAGATTGTGTAACTTAATACAGTTAATTTAAAGGATAGATATCAGCACTCATGCTAGAAAAACTCATATTCCCAACGCAGAGCATATGGCAAATTTTACCTATTAGTTTAATATTATTATTTATACCTGTTTTAGTTATCCAATACCGACGCTATGGTGCGGTGTCGTTCGTCAGATTGGTAATGGTCAGTAGTTTTGTTTTTTATCTTATCGTGGCGTTCTTGATTACTATTTTGCCGTTGCCATCCTTGAGCGAGGTATTGGCACTGAAAACGCAAAAAGTTAATATGGTGAATTTAATTCCTTTTAATTTTTTGAGTGAAAATATTATTGCACCTGGCCGATTCTCAAGCGGTTTTACCAGCACGGTATTTGTGGATATCTTAGCTAATATTTTAGTTTTTATTCCGCTTGGCTTTTATATTCGTTATTACTTTCAAAAAAGCTTTAGAGCAACTATTTATGCCGCATTAGTGCTATCGTTATTTTTTGAAATCACGCAATTTACTGGTATCTATGGTGTTTACCCATATCCTTACCGTGTGTGTGATGTTGATGATGTTATGCTTAATGTTTTAGGCGCAATGATTGGCGATCAAATGGTGCCATATTCTCGTCGGCTGTTACCAAATTTGGAAGTTGAATTATTGCAAGGGGATGTGAATACGGACTCTGTTGGTCTATTTAGACGACTACTTGCTTTATTGATCGACTGGAGTTTGGTTATTATTGGTCTTTTGATATTTGTTGATGTATTGCGTATACCGTTATGGATAACGGGGATTGCTAGTATTCTCATTGTCTTTGTTTTCGTTCCCGAGATTAGCCAATATAAACAAACTATTGGTATGCGTGTTCTTAAGATTTGTTATGATAGTTTAGACGGTTCAAGTATAACGTTATGGGAGATACTCGTACGTAACTTAAGCAGTATTGGCGCCTTTATTCTGATCCCAATTGTTCTGAATTGGTTGACTTTGCTTTTAGATTTACAAGCATCAGATAAGGGTTTGCATTTTATCACCGGCTTTATTATATTAGTGCCAGTTATTTTCTTTGGCAGTGATTGGCTATTAACGATTACAAAAACGCATCGTACTTGGTATGAAAGATTGAGTGGTGTGATATTAAGTGTAAAGCACTAATGCTTCATTAATATAAGGTTGAAATATTTGGGAGGTAGCATGGCACAATTATTTTTTGAGTATGGTGCAATGAATTCGGGGAAATCCATTGAAATTTTAAAAGTAGCGCATAATTATGAATCACAAGGTAAGAATATTTTATTAATGACACCAGCGGCTGATACAAGATCAGGGACAGGAATAGTATCTAGCCGAATAGGGTTAGAACGTCCAGCAGTAGCGATACAAAAAGCTGATAATTTATTTGATATTGTGAAGCATCATCAGACTAACTTGGCAGCTGTTTTAATTGATGAGGCGCAATTTTTGTTTCCAGAGCAGGTCGATCAATTGGCACAAGTTGTTGATGAATTACATATACCAGCCATGGCATTTGGCTTGAAACAAGATGCTTTTAATCAGTTGTTTCCTGGCTCAAAGCGTCTTATTGAAATGGCTGATAAATTAGAAGAAATGAAAACCATTTGTGCATTTTGTGGGAAAAAGGCGATTACGCAGTTACGTATTGTGGATGGAGAACCGCAAAGAGAAGGGCAACAAGTTTTTATTGGTGGTGACGAAGCTTATATACCAACTTGTCGGCACCATTGGTATCATCCAGATATGGCTAAAATATCAGATTTATTCCCAAAAGAAGGAAAATAATTATGGACAAAATTTTTGAGCAATTACAGACAGTTGTTGATCGGCATGATGAATTGAATGAACTATTAGCTGATCCGGAAGTAATGTCTGATTCCAAAAGATATATGGCATTGTCTAAAGAAGAAGGTAGTATTCGAGAAACGGTCACCGTTTTTAAACAATACCAAAGTGTTTTGCAGGATATACAAGATGCTGAAGATCTATTAGATGACACAGATATGGCTGAATTAGCACGAGACGATCTCAAGACACTTAAGCCACAAAAGGCTAGTCTTGAAGAGCAACTCAAGGTTCTCATGTTACCTCAAGATCCTAATGATGATAAGAATATTATTATGGAAATTCGTGGTGCTGCCGGTGGTGATGAATCTTCTTTATTTGCTGCTGACTTATTAGACATGTATCGTAAATACGCTGAAAAGCAAAACTGGCATATTAACTTAATTGATGAGTCTGCTACCGAAGTTGGTGGCTACAAAGAAGTTGTGGTAATGATTACTGGTAACAATGTATACTCTAAATTGAAATTTGAGAGTGGTGCGCATCGTGTGCAACGCGTACCAGTAACGGAAACACAGGGACGCGTTCATACAAGTACGGCAACTGTTGGGGTAATGCCTGAATTTGAGGACGTTGATGCCACTGATTTAATTGATCCAAAAGACGTCCGTGAAGATGTCTACCGTTCAAGCGGTGCGGGTGGTCAGCACGTTAACAAAACAAGCTCAGCCATTCGTTTGACACATGAACCAACAGGGATTACTGTTGCCATGCAGGATGAACGATCACAGCAGCAGAACCGTGCGAAAGCATGGAAAATTTTAAACGCGCGTGTGTATGATTATTTTGCGCAACAAAATGAGGCAGAATATGCACAAAAGCGTAAAACAGCCGTTGGTACTGGTGATCGATCGGAACGTATTCGTACCTATAATTTCCCACAAAATCGTGTTACTGATCATCGGATTGGCTTAACACTGAATAAGTTGGATCGCGTGATGAATGGTGAATTAGAAGATATTATCGATGCCCTAATTATTGCTGATCAAACCGCTAAGTTGGCTGATTTGAACCAACACTAATCGTATATTAGCGGATAATAACGATGAGGGTATAATGGAAAAACCAATTAAAATTTCGATTTTAGAAGCACGTAAATGGGCGATACAAGAATTAGTGAATCAAAATACCATGTCTACTGAAATTGCCCAAGAAAATGTTGATTTCTTATTAACTGGTGCTTTAGATATGAATTATGGGACTTTGCATGCTAATATGACACGTCAGATGCCTGAATTTTTGGTTGAATCTTGGGCAAGATGGATTAGTGAATTAATAACAGGTCGACCCGTTCAATATGTTTTAGGCACTGCGCCATTTTATGGCCGTGAATTTTTAGTAGATGAGCGGGTGCTCATTCCCAGACCGGAAACCGAATTATTGGTTGATTGGGTACTACAGGATTTAAAAGCTAATTCTCAAAAAGAAATCAAAATTTTGGACATTGGGACAGGTAGTGGTGCCATTGTTGAAACGATTTTGTTGGAAGATCAACGTGTTCAGGGGATGGCGGCCGATATTTCAACAGATGCGTTAACCGTTGCGCAGCATAATGCTAAAAAATTTAAGATACGTGATCGTATATCTTTTACTGAGAGTGATGTTTTTGCGCAAATACCAGCTATGAAATTTGATGTGATATTAAGTAATCCGCCTTATATAGATCCACAAGATCAAAACGAAATGGATCAGAGTGTTATTGATTTTGAACCAGATATTGCTTTGTATGCAGCACATCAAGGTTTGGCAATATACGAAAATATTGCACAACAGCTGAATAACTATCTAAAAGATGACGGTATAGCTTATTTTGAAATTGGTTATAAACAAGGTCAAGCCGTGAAAGACCTTTTGAGAGCTTATATACCACAGGCACAGATAGATTTAAAACAAGATTTATCAAAATTAGATCGGATGATTCGAGTAAAAAAATGAACACACAGCGTTTAGGAACAAGTGAACAAGATATTTTATTTGCAGGAAAATTGTTGTCGCAAGGAGAAGTTGTCGCGTTTCCAACAGAGACGGTTTACGGTTTAGGAGCTGTTGCGACAGATGAAGTAGCGGTTAGAAAAGTTTTTACTGCTAAGGGACGGCCTTCGGACAACCCATTAATTGTTACCGTAGCAGACAAAGCGATGGTTCAGCAATTTGCTGTAGAGAATGATATGTCTCAAAAATTAATGGCAGCTTTTTGGCCAGGATCATTGACGATTATTTTACCAATGCGTGCGCAAGCTTTTAGTATGACAGTCACGGGAGGGTTGAATACTGTTGCCTTTAGATTACCAGATAATGAAGTTGCACGGGCAGTGATTCGGGCAGCCAAAGCACCAATAGTAGGGCCTAGTGCAAATACATCTGGAAAGCCTTCACCCACCACAGCACAGCATGTTTGGCACGATATGGCAGGTAAAATTGCAGCTATTGTTGATGATGGGCCTACGACAGTTGGCGTTGAATCAACAGTTATTGATGTCTCAGGAAACGTACCAACTATTTTGCGACCTGGTGCAATTACACAAGAACAATTAGTGGCTGTGTTAGCACAACCAGTTCATGATGCGACCACAACAGAATCAGTTGCAAGTGATGTTACACCCAAAGCGCCGGGTATGAAATATCGACACTATGCACCAGATAAACATGTTGTGATGTTTGATGAGCTGGATGCTGTTGATTTGGCACAAAAATTACAAGATAATGATGTGGTTATGGCGCAGGATCGTATTTTGCAAGCAATGGCTATAAAATCACAACAGGCATGGTCATTGGGTGATTCCTTAGAGAGTGCTACAGAACAGTTATTCTCTGGTTTACGTTTTTATGATGATCAACCAAAGGTTGGCACAATATACGTCCAAAAGATGATACCAGTAGGATTAGGAAAAGCTTATAATAACCGTCTAGCTAAAGCAGCGGGTAATCAAGAGTTTAGTATTTAATATTGCTTATTGTGTATGAATTGAGTGTTCGTCTATTTTTTTTGATACAATAGATAAAGATAAAGAAGACAGAGGAACATGTAATGGGTAAATTTGTTGAAATGGATCATCCATTAATCCAACATAAATTAACGATGATTCGCAATAAGAATGTTGGCACTAAGGATTTTCGAGCTTTAGTTGATGAAATTGCAATGTTAATGACTTACGAAGCAAGTCGTGATTTGCAACTAGAAGATGTTGAAGTGGAAACACCAGTTTCAAAAACGATGAAAAAGCAACTAGCGGGTAAAAAATTGGCAGTTGTACCAATTTTACGCGCAGGGTTGGGTATGGTTGATGGCATTGTACAATTAATACCTGCTGCTAAGATTGGTCATATTGGCATGTATCGCGATGAGGATACACTTGAACCCGTTGAATATTTTATTAAATTACCTGAAGATATTGGGCAACGTGATGTTTTGCTAGTTGATCCAATGTTGGCAACAGGTGGTTCTGCTAAAGATGCAATTAGCGCGTTGAAGAAACGTGGTGCAAAGCACATTAAGTTGATTACATTAGTTTCGGCACCAGAAGGTGTACATGCGGTGCAAGATGCACATCCTGATGTTGATATTTATACAGGTTCTTTGGATGAAGGCCTCAACGAACATGGCTATATTGTTCCAGGATTAGGCGATGCCGGTGACCGTTTGTTTGGTACGATGTGATTTATTATAGAATGGTATGAGTGTTACGTTTAAAACGTGGCACTTTTTTTGTTAAAGAGTAAAATAGAAATTAGTTAGAGAGGTAACAAAGTGGCTTTATCATTTCAACAATTATTAGTTGCCGTTCCCCTTGTTTTGAAGGGTGGAAATGTGCCCAGCATCGTTGGAGAAGCGGGTATTGGGAAGAGTGCTTTAGTCACCGCTGTTGCTGAAAAAATGAAAGCGAAGTTGATGACGACAGTAGTATCGCTGTCTGAAAAGGGTGATCTTGCAATTCCTGTTCCACCATTAACAGAAACTTCCTTTTTAGACACCAAAAATTATGGTCGATTAGCAGATGTTCAATTTGGCTACACGCATACATTAATTCAAATTATTCAAGCAGCAGAACAACAACCTGATCAACCAATTATATGGTTTTTGGATGAATTCAATCGTGGTTCACAAGCTGTGCAAAGTGAACTGATGAATTTAGTTTTACAACGCCGAATTCACGATATTGTACTACCACGACAAGTGCATATTGTACTAGCAGAAAATCCTGATGACGATATGGCTGGTTTTGAAACAACGGATTATGCTGTTGAGCGTGGTGATGCAGCAATTAAAGATCGTACGACGCGCTTAGTAATGGCGGTATCTGTGAGTGACTGGTTGTCTTGGGCGAGTAGCGGAGCGCCTCGAGCAAATATTCATCCCCTTGTTCAAAAGTTTATTACGCAGTATGCGGAATTATTATATCCGACAACGCGACATGAGGATCTAAATCCAACGCCGCGTGCTTGGCACCGCGTGTCAGATAATTTATATGAACTTGTACAGCTACCAAAAGAACAAGCTGATGTATTGATGTTTGATATTTTTTCAGGAGACTTAGGTGCTAATGTTGCGCGCCAGTTTGTGCAATTTATCGTACAGCAACTACCAACATTGACAGCACAAGATATTTTTGAATCTAAGCCCTATGGACCTAAAGTACCGCATGTGATTGATGAGAAATTTAAGAATATGGATGAGTTACAGAAATTAACAGTAATGAAATCCGTTTTATTGACGGGGCAACTGACTATTGAAAATAATGCGGCGCGATTAAGTCGACTGCTACAACTTATGTCACCAGATAGTCAATATGCATTAGTTAAGCAACTGACTGATTCACCCGTATTGGATCAACTTTTTGCTAGTGATGGTCATTATGCCAACGTATTGTATCAACAAATTATGGACGTCGCGACAAGATGAAAACAGATAACCAAAGGCTCGTTAATGGCGTTAAAATTCTACTAGATACTGCACCACTTTACGGTAACATTGTAATGAACTTGAATCGGCGTGCTGATTCAACCTTAAAGCAGCCAGTTGGTCTATTATGGCAAAAACACCAATGGTATTTGACGTTTAATGCACAATTATTAGAGGAACGCTTACCAAAAGATGATGAAATAGCCTTACTTTTAGCACATGTAGCGTTGCACGTTATCTGGCAACATCCAATACGCTATCAGCAACGTACAGCAAAAAAACTAGTCAAATTAGGCACAGATTTGGCTGTTAATCAGTATTTGCCAAAGGATATGGGCATACTGCCAGGTGCGGTGACGTTACAAACTATTTTTAATTTAACGGGTAAGCTATTAGCAGCGCACCAAGATTCGGCGCAATATATTGAGTGGCTAGCGGCTTTAACGAATCAAGATGCCTTGCCTGATGGTGATCAAAATGATAATCATGATAGTTGGCAGAGCGCGACTGGTCATATTGCCGAAGCAACGACTGCTTTGAATGAAGTAGTACGCCAAGCTGTTGAGGATACACCACAGAGCGGTCGAGGCAATATTGATAGTGAAATTGTGAGACAAATTGAAAAGGTACAAACACGCAAGCGTCATTGGCAGGCTATTTTGAAAGCTAAGCTGTCACAAATACCACATCGCAAACGGGAATCATGGACACGGTTTAATCGGCGACAACCTTATCGTATGGATTTACCAGGACAGGTGAGTGCTCAATCAGCTAAAATAGTGGTGTTTATTGATAATTCAGCTTCGATATCCGATCAGTTAGCGGGTGTCTTTTTATCACAAATACAACAGATTGCCCAACAATTTGATACTAATATTGATTATTTTATGTTTGATACCCAAGTGCATCCTATTCATCATATTCACGATTGGCAGCGTCATGCTGGTGGCGGTACAACTTTTCAGAGTATCTTTAACTTATTGTCCGAACGCAGATATAAACCGTCTCAGACATTAGTGGTCATTTTGACGGACGGTGAAGGGGAGAAAGCGACAGTGAACACAAAGTTTAAACAGGTTTACTGGATTATGCCAACTGGTGCTCATCTGAGTTTAGTAGATCCTGTCGGACATATCATAACCTTGACGATGGACGAATATAATGGAGCATAGTGTGGATGGTAGACAATTTAAACCCAGAAGATTTACGAAGTATGATTCGACGTGATCGACGTTACCAACGTGCAGAATCTTTGTTAAAAGGAACATGGGCATCGTTAGATTTTCAAGAACCGTTTGAATCAAGTCGCATTCAAATGATGGATATTAACTTTGCTAAACGATTAGTCCATGCCGATGCTGTGCGTCAAGTCATCTATCGATTCGATACTTTTTCGGATACCCAGGCCTTTATTCAAAAGTTTGGAAGTCATTTATCTCATGATGTGATAAAACAATTAAAGGAGCCTTTCTTATGAAAATCAACTTAGTATTAGCGCCAGAACAAGATGTTGCAACATTATTAAAATATAAAAAACAAGCACCAAATCAATTATTGTTATTAGGTAAGCTATCACAATTAGCTGGATTAAATGTATTGATTTTTGATCAACCCGAATTAGTTGAACGTTTTAACCGACCCTTGACGTTTAATAGTTTGTTTGTAATGGGAGAACCTAAAGGGAAATTAGTTCATCAAGTGTCATTTAAGTCGATTGGTAATGATGATGAGCATATCAATAACTTACTTGAAAAAATGGCATTAAATGGTGTACTAGCTCAACAAAATGATGGTAAGAGCGAGTACATGTTATGGACATTTTGGGACGATGCTGATGATTTGGCCTTATTTATTGATAGTCAAAATTACCAACAATTACATGATTGGATGCGACAACCATTTTCAACCACTTATCATAATGTTGAAAATATTGATCAAATCAGTCTGACGCATAAAATGAGAGATACTGACAAAGAGTGGTGGGGATAATTTCCCGCTTTTTTTGTGGTCAAAAAACTGATAAACTAGTATTTGACGCAAAAGCGGAGGAATTTAGCATGACAAATCAAAAAAGTGCTGTATGGTATGAACATTTACATACAGAGAAACATACTGGTGCACGTCGCGGACGTATTCATACACCGCATGGTACCTTTGAAACACCTATGTTTATGCCTGTTGGTACACAAGGCGCTGTTAAGGGTGTTAGTGCACGAGAACTCAAAGAAATCGGTGCACAGTTTATATTAAGTAATACGTATCATCTGTGGGTTCGCCCAGGAGACGAGTTAATTGCGCAGGCAGGTGGATTACACAAATATATGGGATGGGATCAAGCCATTTTAACTGATTCCGGTGGCTTTCAAGTCTTCTCGCTTTCGGATGCACGTAAGCTAAAAGAAGAAGGGGTTACATTCCAAAACCACGTGAACGGGGATAAAATGTTCTTGTCTCCTGAAGTTGCCATGCGTATTCAAAATAACCTTGGTTCCGATATTATGATGCAATTGGATGAAGCAATTCCATATTTTGAAACCTATGATTATATTAAAGAGTCAATGCAACGTTCAGTAAGATGGGCAGAACGTGCCCAAAAAGCACACAAGAATCCTGACAGTCAAGCGTTATTCGGTATTGTTCAAGGTGCTGGCTTTAAAGCGTTACGTACTGAATCAGCTAATGATTTGGTTAGCATGGATTTACCAGGTTATGCGGTCGGTGGCTTATCTGTTGGTGAGTCCAAAAAAGAAATGAATCGTGTATTGGACTTTACAATGCCACTTTTGCCTGAGGAAAAACCACGTTATTTAATGGGCGTAGCAGCACCTGATTCACTGATTGATAGTGTTATGCGTGGTGTGGATATGTTTGACTGTGTGCTACCTACGAGAATTGCACGTAAAGGAACTTTGATGACACGTTTTGGACGTGTTGTCATTAAAAATGCCAAATATAAGAATGATTTCACACCGTTAGATCCAGATTTGAGTTATTATTCACCTAATCCGATTCGTCAAGAGCAGTTTGGTAATATGGCACAGTTTGACGTACCAGGGTATAATCCATTCAAAACATTGACACGCTCTTATTTACATCATTTATTCAATGCGAATGAAATGTTGGGGGCGCAGTTGGCTTCTCAGCATAATTTACGTTTCTTACTGCAATTTATGGAAGATATGCGAACAGCAATTGAAAGAGACGAATTATTAGAATTTAGAGAGACTGTTATGGAAGAGTATGGGTATAATAAACCAAACGCTAGATTATTCTAATGAAAATTTGATATAATATTTTGGAGTACAGAAAGTAGGAATTTCAGATGAATTATAATTTAATATTGCCTCTAATTATTGTGGTGGCGATGCTTTGGTTTATGTCACGTCAACAAAAGAAGATGAAGAATCAACAGCAAACAATGCAAAATTCTTTAGCCAAGGGTGCTGAAGTTGTCACAATTGGTGGCTTGCATGCAGTTGTTGATAATGTAAATAGAGAAGCAAAAACTGTTGATTTAGATGCTGAAGGTGTCATTTTAACATTTGAGTTATCAGCTATTCGTACTATTAAGCCGGCTGCAGCAACAACAACAGACAATCAAGAAACTAAAACGTCAGTTGAAGATTTAAAGCCAACAGATACTAAAATTACATCTGATGATCAAAAAGATCAAGATAAGTAATGAACAAAAAAGATAGCAAGCGACCCCATCGGTTACTTACTATCTTTTTCTTTTTATACACTAGTATTTGGATCTTTTAGGGCATTGTTATGAATAAAGCTACGAAAATGCTCGGCCGTTTCTGAAAATAAATCATTGCCATTTTCTTTTAACATATCTTTTGGAAAAAAGAAACGTTGATCAATAGAAGCCTTACCTTTGATTGCTGCAACTAAAGTTGATAGTTGAGACAGCTCCTGATGGGAACCGTCAGCTAACAGAAAGTCAATCTGTGTTCTTGGTTTAGCTGAGGTCGGATTATAGTCATCGTAAGGTAGATCATAGGCGTCGTTTTGCGCTGTGTAATAAATTGGATTATAACCAGCTTTCTCGACTAATTTTGTTAACTTTTCACGCACGGGGATGGTTTCATTATCCATAATGACCGATTTT
The DNA here is from genome assembly GCF_004354645.1 of Leuconostoc fallax. Taxonomy (NCBI): domain Bacteria; kingdom Bacillati; phylum Bacillota; class Bacilli; order Lactobacillales; family Lactobacillaceae; genus Leuconostoc; species Leuconostoc fallax. The sequence goes on from NZ_PUFI01000005.1 coordinate 256,945, forward strand.
AAGGGCTTCCGATCAAGAAATCGGCAACATAAATCTGACAAAATGGGATCAGGATGGTGTCGCCAAATCAGAATATAAGTCATAAAGACATTATCGTCTAAATTAAGGTAATCAGATAATGTTAGTTTTTCATCAAACAGTGGCTTTAAAAGTGGACCAATGAACTGTTGATCTTCAATATCATTTTTTTGCGCTTGTTTGTATAATTCTCGTGCGCGATGAAGTAAATGTTCAAGCAATACTTCCATACCACGAGAAACAGGGTGGAAGTAAACTTGCAAATACATTTGATAACGACTAACAACATAATCTTCAACTGCGTGCATACCACCGATATCAAAGGCGATACCGTTTTTTACTGGGCGCATCGTACGCAATATACGATCAATGTCGAATTCGCCATACTTTGTACCCGTGAAATAAGCATCGCGCAAGAGATAATCCATACGATCGACGTCTAATTGACTAGAAATGAGTTGTATCACTTGTGGATTAGTATAAGTTTTGGCAATGACACTGGCGACTTTGTTAGGAAAATCAGGAGAGACTTGCGCTAAAATTGTATGAATTTCAGTATCACCGGTAATTATTTCTTGTGTATACCATTCGTGATTTGTTTGAAAAAGATGTTCAAATGTATGTGAAAAAGCACCGTGACCAACATCATGTAGTAAAGCTGCAACCAATGTGACTAAGCGTTGGCTGGTATCCCAAAGACCATCATTTGCTGTCTTTGATGGGTAATATTTTTCAAAATAGTCAGTGATTCTGCGTGCCAGTTCATAAGCACCAACCGAGTGTTCGAATCGTGAATGTTCAGCACCATGAAATACGGCACTGGTGATACCCAATTGTTTGATACGACGTAATCGCTGAAATTCAGTCGTATTGATCAAATCAAGGATGACCTGGTCTTGAACGTGAATAAAATTATGGATTGGATCACGTAAAACCTTTTCGCGTGCCAATTTTTCTTGAGGCATAATGGCTCCTTTTGTCATGATAAAAATTAAGAGTTTCTCAAATGAACTAATATTTATTATATATTATAGTATAATTGAAAGTTAGATTGTAATATTGAGGCAGAAAAGATGGCAAATAATGATTTTGAACAAATCAATGTTCACCTAACAACGAAAGTTTGTCTAGATAATGAAGTTGAAGAATTTTCTTTTGATACGCTTGGGCAACTAATTGTCAAAAATGAAGCGGTTTATATTCGTTATACAGAGACATTACCAGATCAACCCCAAGTGCACGTTACCTTCAAATTTGATCCTAATGGCAGTATTCGTCTAATGCGCTCAGGCGATGTGAAGACAGTCATGACTTTTGTGGATAGTAAAGAAGTACCAGCATCTTATGAAACACCATCTGGTCGCATGACGATGGCAACAAGAACAACATTACTAGCAACAGCACTAGATACTGCTAATTTACGTGGTGAAACAGCAATTGATTATATTTTAACGGCAAATGAACAATTAATCGGGCAATATGAGATAAGGTTGCAATTCAATGCTTGATTGGATATACTTGATGAGTTAGAAACGCGAAAGGACGTGCAAAATGTCACTCACACAATTTGGAAATCACCCAAAAGAAGAACTTTCATTAGTTGAGATTGCGGTCGCAATTCTTAGTGAGCATAGAGAACCAATGCAGTTTTCTGCCTTGGCTCAAGAGATACAAGAGTTTTTAGATGTTGATTCAGAATCATTCAAATCACGTTTATCACAATTTTATACAGAACTTAATACTGATGGCTCATTTATTTCGTTAGGTAATAACGAGTGGGCATTACGTGCATGGTATCCTGTGGATGCTATTGACGAATCAATTCATGAAATTGATGACGAAGTTGAATTACCTAAGCGTAAAAAGACAGCCAAAAAGGTCAATGTCTTTGCAGACAGCGCGAGTGACGATGATGTTATTGATTATAACGATGATGATCCAGAAGATGATGATTTTGGCGAAACTTCAGAAGACGAGCATACTGATACACATGATGCGAGTGATGACGAAGAGACAGAAATTGATTCTGATGATAATGCCGAATCAATCGATGACAATTTAAATGAATTGGCTGGAACAGATGATTTAGATGACTTAGGCGATGGAGATGAAGAGAAATAAGTTTTTCTTCTGCTTAAGTACTTGACAGGCTATCATTTAGTACGTATAGTATAATAGGGCTCCCATTTAATGGGAAACATTGAAAAGCTCCCAAGCTAGACTTGGGAGCTTTTGTAGTTGTAACACCATGTTCCCGCGTATCGACTATCAAAGGAGGAATAGCGTTTCTCATTAATCGTTTGTATTTGTTGTTAAAGTCATACAAATGATTAATTTAGCGCTTTTAGTTTATGGCAAACAAGCAAGTTAAGTATATATTTGTGACAGGTGGCGTTGTTTCATCTTTGGGTAAAGGAATAGTCGCTGCTTCGCTCGGCAGACTATTAAAAAACCGTGGCTTGAAATTGGCCATTCAAAAATTAGACCCCTATATTAACATTGATCCAGGGACAATGAGTCCTTACCAGCACGGTGAAACATTTGTTACCGGTGATGGCTTAGAAACAGATTTAGATATGGGTCACTATGAACGTTTTATAGATATTAATACCAATATGTATTCAAACGTGACGACAGGTAGAGTTTATTCTGAAGTCCTAGCAAAAGAACGCCGTGGTGATTATAATGGTGGTACTGTTCAAGTGATACCACATGTAACAGATGCCATTAAAGAAAAAATGCGTCAAGCAGCTGAATCAACAGATGCTGATGTGGTTATCGTAGAAGTTGGTGGTACTGTTGGTGATATTGAGAGTCTACCATTCGTAGAAGCACTTCGCCAAATGAAAACAGACTTAGGTTCGGAAAATGTTTTCTATATTCATACCAGCTTAATTGTTTACTTAAAGGCGGCAGGTGAAGCTAAGACGAAGCCAACACAACATTCTGTTGCACAATTACGTTCATTGGGTATACAGCCAGATATGTTGGTGTTACGAACAGAAAAGCCACTTGATGAGGGCTTGAAAAATAAGCTTGCGACGTTCACTGATGTGCCAAATGACGCCATTGTGGAGAGTTTGGATGTCGACACGCTTTATGAAATTCCACTGAACTTACAAGCACAAGATATGGATGATGTGGTATTAGAAAAGCTTAATATTGATGCACCAGAAGCTGATATGACTGACTGGGCTGCAATGGTTGACAATATCAAGTCACCTAAGAGCACAGTAGATATCACATTGGTTGGAAAGTATACCGATCTGCCTGATGCCTACATTTCAGTGAATGAGGCATTAAAGCACGCAGGTTATTCACAAAGTACAGAAGTTAATATTAATCATATTAACGCTGAAAGTGTTAACCAAGATAATGTTGCTGAATTGCTACATGATGCTAATGGTATCATTGTGCCTGGCGGATTTGGACCACGTGGTACAGAAGGTAAAATCCAAGCTATACGTTATGCACGTGAAAATAATGTCCCATTCTTGGGTGTTTGCTTAGGTATGCAGTTAGCTTCTGTAGAATTTGCACGTGATGTATTAGGTTATCAAGATGCTAATTCAACAGAATTAAACGCTGACACTTCTGCGCCAATTATTGATTTGATGAAGGATCAAGAAGGTGTCGAAAACCTTGGTGGTACTTTGAGATTAGGCCTTTATCCTGCACAGTTGTTACCAGGAACAGTTACAGCACATGCATACGGTGATCAAGACATCATCCAACAGCGTCATCGTCATCGTTATGAATTTAATACACAATATCGTGAAGAGTTTGAGAAAGCAGGCATGGTATTTTCTGCTACATCTCCAGATGATCGTTTGATGGAAGTGATTGAATATCCAAAAAATGATTTCTTCGTTGCAGCACAATATCATCCTGAATTCTTAAGTCGTCCTAATCGTCCTGAAGGGCTATATCATGACTTTATACAGGCTTCAATTAAAGCCAAGTAACGCACGTTAGGGGCAAACTTTCATTGTTATCGTTTGAGTCTCTTTATTAAAGTATGTATAATAGAACGCGGACTACAAGAATATAGGAAAGTTTTATGGCAAAAATAATTATCCACGGTGGTAAACGCTTACGTGGGGAAGTCACCATTGGTGGTGCAAAAAACTCTACAGTTGCACTTATACCTGCAGCTATTTTGGCAGATACACCAGTAAAATTTGATACAGTACCACAAATTTTAGATGTTAAAAATTTGCAATTAATTTTATCAGCAATGAACGTTACATCTGATTTTAATAATGGTGAATTAGAAATTGATCCCACTAATATTCGCGAAAGTGAATTGCCAAGTGGTGCAATTAAGTCACTTCGGGCATCGTACTATTTCATGGGTGCATTATTAGGAAAGTTTGGACGGGCAACTGTCACTTTTCCTGGTGGGGATAACCTTGGGCGTCGACCAATTGACCAACATATCAAAGGCTTTAAAGCCTTAGGTGCTAAAGTTTCTGAAAATAATGATATTATTCACATCGATGCTACTGAGAATGGACTAGTGGGTGCTAGAATTTTCTTAGATACAGTTTCTGTTGGTGCTACAATTAATATTATCTTGGCGGCTGTGCGGGCCAAGGGGCAGACGATTATTGAAAACGCAGCACGTGAACCTGAAATTATTGATATTGCAACCTTCCTAAACAATATGGGTGCAAACGTTCGTGGTGCAGGTACTGATGTCATCCGTATCGCTGGTGTACCACATCTAAAAGCGCGTAATACGCATACAATTATTCCAGACCGTATCGAAGCTGGGACATACATGAGTATGGCCGCTGCGATGGGGGATGGGGTTTTAATTAAAAATGTTATCCCAGAACATCTGGAATCATATATATCAAAATTAATAGAAATTGGCGTTAATATAGAAATCGATGAAGATCAGGTTTATGTTTATAAGTCTGATAACCTTCATCCAGCACATATTAAAACCTTACCGTTCCCTGGATTTGCAACAGATTTGCAACAGCCCATCACCCCTTTATTGATGTTAGCTGAAGGTGAAAGTACCATTACGGATACTATTTATCCTAAACGTGTCCGTCATATTCCAGAACTACGACGTATGGGTGGAGATATTGATTCAGCTGTTGCCGGTGAAATTATCGTGAACCAATCAAAACGATTGATTGGAACCGACGTACAAGCAGCAGAGATTCGCGCCGGTGCAGCGCTGATTATTGCAGCACTAATGGCAAAGGGCACAACAACGATTCATGATGCTGATCATATCTTACGTGGATATGACCGTATTGCTGAAAAGTTAACAGATTTGGGTGCTGAAGTATCAATTGAAGGTATTGATTTAATTAACCTCATGCCATAACTTGATTACTATTTTATGGTATGTTAAAATAATCTAGTTAATAACTGACTCTGTCATTACTGAAAATGCAGGGCGCTAAGGAGAAATGAACAATGCAAGCAGGAATTCATCCAGAATATCAAGCAGTCGTATTCGTTGATTCAACTACTGGTAAGAAGTTCTTATCAGGTTCAACATTGACATCAAACGAAACAACAGAATTTGAAGGTAAAGAATACCCAATGATTCGTATGGATATCACGTCAGATTCACATCCATTCTACACAGGTAAGCAAAAGTTTACTCAAGCAGATGGTGCGGTCGACAAGTTCAACAAGAAGTATGGTTTGAAGAACAACTAATTGTTGTGAAAGCGTTCACGCGAGTGGACGCTTTTTTTGTTAACATGAATTAAATCTTTAAAGGAATGTACATGGCAAAAACAATTGTTCCAGTAAAATTACATCAGACACTAGAAGTTGATATTGTAGATACCACTATTGGTGGTATGGGAATTGCTCAAATTACACCGACTTATCCACTTTATTTAGCAGATGCGATTCCAGGTGAGCGCGTACTGGCAGAGGTCATTCAGGTAGATAAATTATCAGGATACGGCCGAATTATCGAAAGAGTAAAAATATCTAGTCAACGTATTGATGCGCAGCGCCAGTATCTTATTGACGCTGGAACCGCACCACTTGTTAATTTTTCTTACACAGCACAGCTTGAGTGGAAAAGACAAAAAGTGCAGACGTTATTTGAAAAAGCTAATATCAACGTTAATGTGGCTGAAACCGTTGGCATGGCACAACCAAGTTATTATCGAAATAAAACAATTGTGCCAACAAAATGGCAAAATCAACAGTTGCAAACTGGTTTTTTCAAAAGAGGAACGCATGAGCTAGTACCAATGACTGATTATTTTGTGAATGATCGAAAAATTGATGAAGCCATTGTTATTGTTCGGAATGTATTAGAGAATTATCAAATTAGTGCTTTTGATCCAGACACTCAAGAGGGTGCTATTCGCTATATTATGGTGCGCCGTGGTTATTATAGTCATGAGTTGATGGTTGTCTTGGTATCTAACCAGGCTGAATTAGTACATGAACAACAAATCATTCGTGATTTACAAGAGCAATTACCTGAATTGAAAAGTTTGATCTTTAATTATAGTCCTAAAAAAGATTATGTTTTATTAAGCCCGCATAATCGTACGTTATGGGGTGAAGCAGCTATTCATGATACGTTACTAGGATTAGATTTTATTATTGGTCCCAATTCTTTCTATCAAGTTAACCCCATCATGACAGAAAAGCTTTACACTTTGGCAGCACAAAAAGCACAATTAAAGCCAACTGATATTGTCATTGATGCGTATTCTGGTATTGGCACAATTGGTATTAGTGTTGCCAATAAGGTTAAACAAGTGCTAGGTGTAGAAGTAGTTGCTGGTGCGGTAGCTGATGCACAATTAAATGTGGATACGAATCATATTGATAATGCTACTTTTTTGTTAAATGATGCGCCAGAACAAATGGCACTATGGCAAGAGCAGGGTATAAAGCCAGATGTTATTTTTGTTGATCCGCCACGAAGAGGTTTAACAAAATCCTTAATTGATTCAGTAGCTGATATGGCACCAAAACGCTTTGTCTATATTAGCTGTAATCCAGTTACCCTAGTTCGCGATACTGCAGAAATATTGACTAAGGGTTATCATATTGAAGGAGACGTGCAAACAGTTGATCAGTTTCCACAAACATCACATATTGAAACGATTGTTGTTTTTACACGCCATCATGAATCATGATAAAAAGATAGTAGTCTAAAGGACAAATGATGAATATTACGTTAGAAAAATTAGCTGAAGTTTTGAATGCACCATTTCAAGGAAAAGATAGTGTGGCTATTAGCGGTGTTGCTTTTGACTCACGACATGTCAAAGAGGGACAACTATTTATTGCTTTAGTAGCTGAAAATGATGGGCATGATTATATTGAGAATGCGTTAGCTAATGGTGCTCATGCAGTATTAGTTGATAGCCAGCATCAATTAAAAGAGGACTGGCCTGCTGTAATTGTTGATGATACGCTCGTTGCCATGCAAAAATTAGGCCAGTGGTATCGTCATCAAGTTAATCCAAAGGTCGTTGCGATTACTGGTTCCAATGGTAAAACAACAACGAAAGATATGGCAGCTGAAATTGCTAATCAACAGTATCGTACATTCAAGACACCTGAAAATTATAATAATGAAATTGGTGTACCAATGACGTTGTTGTCGATGCCAGAATCTACGGAAGTGCTAATTGTTGAACTAGGAATGGATCGTCCAGGACAATTAACTGTCTTATCACATTTAGTAGAACCAGATATTGCGATTATTACGATGATTGGCGAAGCGCATATCGAGTTTTTCAAGACACGTCGCAATATTGCAAAGGCAAAATTAGAAATTATTAATGGGTTAAAAGCTGAAGGAACACTAATTATTCCAAATGATGAGCCCTTGTTGACACAAGAAATATCTCATATTGAACAGCATGTCAAAACATTTGGCACAATCGATGCGGATGTTAACGCCACAGACATTAGTGTTGAAAATAATCAATCTCAATTTAATATTAATCAGCAAAAATTTGCAATTCCTATGTTGGGTCGGTATAATATTATGAATGCGCTCGCAGCGATTACAGCGGGTAACTTATTACATATTGATTTAAAAAACGCCCAAAAAGCACTATTAGATTTTGATCTAACCAAGAATAGAACTGAAATTTTACACACAACTCACGGTGTGACAATAATTAGTGATGTTTATAATTCAAATCCCACGGCTGTGAAAGCCGTCTTGGCAACATTAGTTAGCCGAGAAGTACAAGGCAAACGTTATGTTGTATTGGGAGATATGTTGGAACTTGGTCAACAAGCTGGTATAATGCATGCTGGTTTAGCAGAGTCAGTGCAAGAGTCTCATATTGACGGCGTTTATCTAGTAGGAGAATTGATGAGAAAACATCTTTATCCTATTTTGCAAAAGCATTTTGATCAAACGCAATTGCACCAATATGCAAAAGACCAGTTAGACGATTTAGTTTCTGATTTAAATAAGCTCGGCCAACAAGGTGATGTCATGCTATTAAAGGCAAGTCATGGGATACATCTAGAGAGGGTTGTAGACGAGTTAATGAAGTAATTGAAGTTTTTATGACTAAAGGGGTATGTCGTGAAACGTAGGCAATTTCGGCAAAAGCCAAAGCGCCGATTACGATTAGCAAGTATTATAGGAATAATCATTGCTCTGATCGTACTAACAGCGGGTGGCATTTATATTTATAGTAGTGATGTTGTGCAATCACCACATCGCAAAACTAAGGTTAAAGTACAGCAAGTTACAAAACAACCCAAACAACCGGTTTCAGCGCGTCAGATAAAATCACTGCAACAAGATGTAGCACCTACAGATGATTTAGCACGCCATTTCGATCAACAATTACAGCAACATCAATATATTGGTACCGCACTTGTCGTTCATAATCATCGTATTATTTTACAAAAGGGCTATGGCTATGCTGATGCGAAAACGAAACGATTAAACAATGCGATATCTTTGTTTCAATTTGCTTCGCTACAAAAAAGCTTAACTGCTTTGATGATCATGCAACAAATTGAAAAGGGCAAACTGAGTTTAGATACACCAGTCAGCAAATTTTATCCTAAAATTCCTAATGCTAACAGTATTACTATTAAGAATTTATTGACAATGACCAGTGGCCTGAAGGACTCCGGTACATTGAAGGGGATGACGTTAGATGAACGTGATGTTCAGCAAGTGATTGCAACGGCTGTTATTCATCAGGTACCTGATAGCGGACCGTGGGCATATCGTATGATTGACTATAAGATTCTCACAGGAATCTTGCGTCATGTAACACGTGAAAGTTATCAATTATCCATTGATGATTTATCGCAGCAGGGTGTTATTGGTTTAACAGATTATCAGCATTTTATAATTGATAAAAACAGGACGTATTCTTATCGTCAAAATTATCAGTTAGTGAAAGATAATCCAGTTGCTTATTCTCATGAAACAGGTACTGGTAATTATGCTACAACAACTGGTATGCTCTATCATTATTATGATTTGTTATTAAATTGTAAGTTGTTAAAACCAATGTTTTGCCAAGAAATGTTAACACCTTTGCCAAATGAAAAGTATGCGGCGGGGTTATATAACAATGGCGACTACTATAGTGCACACGGTATTATTAGGGGATATGAACCGTGTGTGGTATTGTCAAAGAACAGCAAGGACGCCGTTATTTTATTAAGTAACCAGAATTATAAAAAAAATACATGGCAACCACTTGCAAAACGATTATTTACAGAAATGACAGCTATTCCGACTAAGTAGAATAGGGTCAGAGGAGAAAATTTTGAAATTTAACGAATTAGGTCTATCTCAAGAATTACTACAATCAATCGCTGAACATGGCTATGTTGAAGCAACGCCTATTCAAGAAAAGACAATTCCATTAACATTGGTTGGTAAAGATGTTATCGGACAGGCTCAAACAGGAACGGGTAAGACAGCGGCGTTTGGTTTGCCTATTTTGGAACATATTGATTTGAATAATAAAAATATTCAAGCGTTAATTGTTTCACCTACTCGTGAATTAGCCATTCAAACAGCTGATGAATTGAAAAAGTTAGGCCGTGATAAGCATGTGGATGTTCAAGTTGTCTTTGGTGGTGCTGATATTCGCCGTCAAATTCAAAATTTGAAGTCACATCCACAAATTTTAGTTGGAACACCAGGCCGTTTGCTTGACCATACTAATCGTAAAACAGTTAAATTAGATCACGTTAACACTTTAGTTTTGGATGAAGCTGATGAAATGTTAAACATGGGATTCTTGGATGATATTGAAGCAATTATCGAAAAGACACCCGCAACACGTCAAACATTGCTATTCTCTGCAACTATGCCGCCTGCAATCAAGCTCATTGGTGTTAAGTTCATGACGAATCCTGAGCATATCCAAATTGAAGCGAAAGAATTAACAACAGATTTGGTTGATCAATATTTCGTACGTGTACGAGAGAATGAAAAGTTTGATACAATGACACGTATCTTCGATGTTCAAGCACCCAAGTTGGCCATTGTGTTTGGTCGTACAAAGCGTCGTGTTGAAGAATTAGCGCGTGGACTAGAAGCGCGTGGTTATCATGCAGCAGGTTTGCATGGAGATTTGACACAACAAATGCGTTCACGTGTCTTGGCACAATTCAAGTCACATGAAATTAATATTTTGGTTGCTACTGACGTTGCAGCACGTGGATTAGACGTGAAAGATGTCTCTCATGTTTATAACTTTGATATTCCACAAGATCCTGAAAGTTATGTTCACCGTATTGGCCGTACTGGTCGTGCGGGGGCCGAAGGTGTGTCTGTTACATTTGTAGCACCAAATGAAATGGATTACTTGCGTGCCGTTGAAAATTTGACTAAAAAGCGCATGACACCGTTAGAGCCTGCGACATTGCAACAAGCTCGAGTAGGTAAAATTAACAATGCGGCTGGAGAAGTAGCTAAGTTAATTCAATCAACTGATGTATCAGAAATTCAAGACCAAGTGAATGCACTGACTGAAAAGTATTCAGCAGAGCAATTAGCAGCAGCATTGCTTTCAAGTGTTGCGGATTTGGAAAAGCAAAATACACCTGTTGAAATTACACGCGAACGCCCATTACCACGTCGTCGTGGCAATGGCCGTGGTGGCAATAGTCGCCAACGTGATGGCCGTGGCGGTGGTAATCGTCGCAATTCATCACGTAATGGTGGTGGTCGTGACCGCCGTAGTAATGGTGGCGATCGTGACCGCCGTAGTAATGGTGGCGATCGTGACCGCCGTAGTAATGGTGGCGATCGTGATCGTCGTCGTGATGGTGGTGATCGTGACCGCGATCGTCGTGGTAGTAGCAATAATGGTGATCGTCGTTTTGGTGACTACCGTCGTCGTGATGGTCGTTCAGCATCTCGTCAAGGTCGCTCAGCGAATCGTGAATTTACAATTCGTGATAAAGACTAAGCACTTACTGTATAATGAATTTAACCATCCAATTAATGGATGGTTTTTATTTTAGGAGTAAAATCATGGTTCACTTTAAAACAGTTGATGATGCGATTTCATTTATACATAGTCGTCCGAATACTGGACATAAAGTTTCACTAGAGCGAATGTATACTTTGTTAAAGGCCTTAGGAAATCCTAATGAAAAGTTACCACCAGCTATTCATGTTGCAGGAACGAATGGTAAAGGTTCTGTATCTACAATGTGTAGTTATATTTTAGCCGCACAAAATAAACGAGTTGGGTTATTCGTATCGCCGTTCATTATTGATTTTAGAGAACGCATTCAAATTAATAATCAATTTATTGAGCCAGAAGATTTGAGACAAGTCACAGAGGATGTTGCCAATGTTTTAAAACAAGTAGATGAAAAACTGTATCCGGATATTTCGGTGGAATTTGAAGTCTTAACCGTAATTGCTCTAACTTATTTTTCTCGACAATCATTGGATGCGCTTGTCGTTGAAGTTGGTATTGGTGGTAAGTACGATTCAACTAATGTTTTATCACAAGCTAAAGTGGCAGTAATCACGAGTATTGGTTTTGACCATATGAAAATGTTGGGTGATACAATTCCCAAGATTGCGCAGCAAAAGGCTGGTATTATTCATAATGGTATGCGGGTTGTTATTGGAAAACTACCAGAAGCAGCACAACAAGTCATCTCTGAAGTTTCCGATCAGCCACCTATTTCTGGTAAAATAAATGAATTTGATGCAACTTTACCCGGAGAATTTCAGCATATGAACACAGCAACTGCAGTTGCTGCTGTCCGTGCATATGATGCAACAATTGATGATGCGATAATTAGACGTGGGTTGGATATGGTAACGATTCCAGCACGATATGAAATCGTAAAGCAGGCACCAATAACAATATTGGATGGGGCACATAACGCTCAAGGAATCGAGCAACTTGTATTATCGCTCAGATATCAATTTCCAAATCAAAAAATAACATTAATTATTGGTAGTCTGGCTGATAAAAATGTAGCTGATACATTTACGAATATTTTAAGCCATACTAATTTTAGGTTGATATTAGTACCTTTTGTAGGGCCTAATGGGCGGCATGGTTTAGATATTCAAGAAACATTAGTTCAACATCAGCAAAATAAGCGCCTTATATTTTTTGATAGTTGGCAAACAGCCTATCAACACGTCGGTCATGATGAGGTAGTTGCTTTAACTGGGTCTTTGTATTTTGTTAGTGAAGTTCGAAAATCATTAAAATGATAACAACATATTCATCATGAGTTTATTCATATCTCTCGTATCATAGCTTAGAGGTGAATAATGATAAGTGAATCGACTGTACAATCAGAAACAATACTTCAACAGATTGAAAATTTTTATAATTTATTGCGTCATCCTGACACAACAACTGCGCTTAATCAATTTAAGCATTATTTTCCGAGTCCCTGTGATTTAAAAGATATGAGTTATGATGATATTCAAGATTTTATTTCACATTATCCCAATTATAATCGCGCGTTATTAGTCGGCATTGAAATTGGTAAGTGTGTAGCCAAAGCATCTCGGCCAAAGTTACTGAATGCGCGACATTCAGTAGAAATGGGCGAATTCTGTCAGCAACAGCTTGGTAATCTGAAACAAGAACAATTATGTCTCGCAGCATTGGATGCCCAATTAAATATTATTAATTGGGAAGTTGTATTTGTCGGTACATTGACTCACGTTCAGGCCTCGCCACGTGAAATATTTCAAAGATTACTACGGACAAATGCTTATGGCTTTATGATTGTTCATAATCATCCCAGTGGGAATCTAAAACCTTCCAAGGCTGACATTCAATTTAGTCAAAAGTTAGTGACGTTGGGTCAGCAAATGGATATACATATGTTTGATTCTTTTATTGTGAGTTGTGATGGTTACTGGAGTATGTCTGAGAATCAACAGCTTAAAATTGCGGATGTCATACCCACACATTAATCGTGTAAAAATGTACAAATGATGTACTAAAATATGCTACAATACTATAAGTTAAGGACAAAAGAGGGCAAATATCGTGGCATTTTCATTTGGACAACGAAACGTTGGTATCGACTTAGGAACAGCAAATACATATGTATATATTGAAGGTCGTGGGATCGTACTACGTGAACCTTCTGTTGTAGCACGTAACACACAGACTAATGAGGTCGTTGCGGTTGGAACAGAGGCCAAAGAGATGCTTGGACGGACACCTGCTAGTATTGCGGCAATTCGACCTATGCGAGATGGTGTCATTGCGGATTATGATACAACGGTCGCAATGATTCGTTATTATTTACAAAAAGCATTGGGTGGTCGTATTGGTAAACCGTATGTTACGGTTGGCGTACCATCCGGTGTTACGGCAGTTGAACGTCGTGCCGTTATTGATGCTGCGCGTGTTGCTGGTGCACGTGATGCTTATGTTATTGAAGAGCCTTTTGCTGCTGCTGTTGGTGCAGGACTACCCGTGATGGATCCTACTGGATCAATGGTAGTAGACATGGGTGGTGGTACAACGGATGTTGCGACTATTTCATTAGGCGGTATTGTATCCAGTCGATCAATTCGTATTGCTGGTGATAAGTTAGATGAAGCAATTGCTAACTTTGTACGCAATAAATATAATGTTACCATCGGGGAACCAACGGCTGAACGGTTAAAAATAGAAATTGGAGCAGCTTCATTGGAAATGGCAAGAACATTATCTAGTGCATCTGTTCGTGGCCGTGATTTACTAACTGGTTTACCCAAAACAATTGACGTTACAGCTGAAGATGTTGCAGTGGCCATTCAAGAGCCAGTACAAGAAATTGTGGCAGCTATCCGAGAGACGTTGGAAGCAACACAACCAGAGCTAGCTGCCGATGTTATTGATCATGGTATGGTCTTAACTGGTGGTGGTGCATTGTTAAGAGATTTGGATCGTGTGATACAAGAGGCAACCAAAGTTGCTGTCTTAATCGCCAATGAACCTTTAGATGCAGTAGCAATTGGTACCGGTGAAGCTTTAAAGTCTATTGACGTCATGCGTCAGAATTAATATTTTGTATTTTCACTAGCGTGGCGCTTGCGCTACGCTTTTATTTTTATAGGGAATGAATTATTTTAGATAAAGGGGCAAATAATGCGGCGAATATTCTCATCACGCAGTGTAGTTGTAGCCATGGTTGTATTTCTTGTGGTTGTAGGTTTGATAACAGGATCTAATTGGTTTGCAAAACGAACTAATACGCCACCTTTTCTACAGAGGTTTAGCAATGATTTGGCCGGTGGAGCAAGTCGTATATTAGCTGCACCCACAAATGCGATTGGCAGATCAGCTAATAGTATTGGTAATTTATTATCAACATTTGAAGAAAATAAAAAACTAAAATCGGAAGTGGATCAGTTTGCTCAAGATAAGGTGAGACTACAAACTGTTGAAGAAGAAAATAAATCATTAAAGCAACAATTAAAGTTAAAAGCAACTTTAACTGATTATCAAACAGTGTCAGCGGTAACTATTAGTCGCTCACCAACAACATGGCAATCGCAGTTAGTCATTGATAAAGGTACTAATTCTGGTCTTAAGAAAGGAATGCCTGTTTTAGCAGGATCTGGTATTATTGGTCGTATTAGTGAAGTCAACACAACTAATGCAAAAGTCGCATTGATTTCTGATACAAGCGATTCAGCGAACCGGTTTGCTATCACGGTTAAAGGTGATGATGGCGATGTTAATGGTATCGTAACAAGCTTTAATCGTGAAAAGAATCAATTAATTATGGGCCAAGTTACCTCCGATAATAAAATAAAAAAGGGTGATCTCATCCAAACATCTGGTTTAGGTGGTGTGATTCCGAGTGGCTTATTTGTTGGAAAAGTTGCCAGTGTTGCTAAAGATGATTATGGTTTAACTAAGAAAATTTATATTGAACCAGCTGCAGATTTGGGTAATATTACAACGGTTATGGTTGCAGTATCCAAAATGGGGGACAATTAATGGCGTTCTGGCAATTTACACGTTTGAAATTTGTTTATCCGGTTATCCTGTTAATTTTATTCTTCCTAGATGGTACGCTAATGTCTGCCCTAGGTGGTTATTTTACGCACTTCCCATTCCATATTTTACCAATGCTAACATTTGTTTGGTTATTTTTTGGTATTCAATTTAAAGTTTATCAAGACATCCCATTTTGGTGGTATGTATTATTGATTGGTGTGATGTTTGATGCTTATTATACCGGTATCTTTGGGACATATATTATTGCGTTTCTATTGGGTACGTTAATAATGAAACAGTTACACTATTGGTTAGATGAGAGAATTATAGCGGGTCTATTACTATTGTTAATCGGTATCGTTGTTTATTTAATCATCACCTATTTTGCAGGCTTTATTATTGGTATTGCTAATATTTCATTGCTTAATTTCTTAATTTATCAGCTTGTGCCAACCGTTATATTGAATGTTTTTATAGGCGCAATTTTCTATTATCCGACATGGTCTTTTTTCCAAGTTTTAAATTAATGTTGACAAGTTATAAAATTTTAGTAGAATAAGAGTATATTAAAAATCGTTGAACAGAAGAGTAATTCTTATCTTGTTATTAGAGAGCTTATGATTGGTGAAAATAAGTACTAGATAAGAACGAACCACATCTGTGAGTGTGTGATTGAATGAAGTAGATTACATCGGCTGGTGCCCGTTATAGCACACAGTCTTAGACTTATTGAGTTCATCATAGTGATATGGTGTTGCTTAAAGAGGTGGAACCGCGTTCGAACGCCCTCTTGATGTTAACGCATCAGGATGGCGTTTTTTGTTTCATAATAACATGAGACTGTATGAGATACTTTATGTGAGTGAAGTATAAATTGGGGTGGGAACACGCAACGGCGTCCTCTTATGGTTTTTTAAACTGTAAGAGGATTTTTTAATACAATTAGATTGAAATGGAGTATATTATTATGGCCTATCTTTTAGAAATATTACCAAGTCTGTTAAATGGCTTACAATCAACCCTGGGTGTTTTCTTTGTCACTTTAATTGGGTCAATTCCTTTAGGCATTCTCGTTTCATTGGGTTTGCGTTCAGAATTTTTTACAATTCGATGGCTGTTAAATGGTTATATTTGGATTATGCGTGGTACGCCATTATTACTACAACTTATCTTCATCTATTATGGTTTAGGTATGATGGGTATTTCTTTTCCGAGATTCGAAGCGGCCGTTATCGCTTTTATCATTAACTACGCAGCATATTTGGCTGAAATATTCCGTGGGGGTCTTCAGTCAGTACCCAAGGGCCAATATGATGCTGCTAAGGTATTAGGATTTAATAAAATTCAAACATTCTTCAAAATCATTTTGCCACAAGTCATCAAAATTGTCGTACCATCTGTTGGAAATGAAGTGATTAACTTAGTTAAAGACACTTCATTAGTTTATGTTATTGGTTTGGGAGATATCCTGCGTGCAGGAAATATTGCTGCCAGCCGTGACGTGACATTGGTTCCGTATTTACTTGTTGGTTTGCTTTACTTGTTAATGACAGCGATTGTGACTTTGGTTTTGCGCAATAGTGAAAAGCGTTTAAACATTTGGAGGTAAGAAGAAATGTTAGAACTGAAAAATTTAACGAAACAATATGACACAAATATGATTTTCAAGAATTTGAATTTAACAGTTCCTGATGGTGAAGTATTGAGTATTGTTGGGCCATCAGGTATTGGTAAAACAACGCTTCTCAAAATTGTAGCTGGCCTAGAGACAGCCAATGCTGGTGAAATGTTTTTGGACAACAAAGCAGTGAGTGTTAGCGAGGAACGAAATACTGCTGACATTGGTTTGATCTTCCAAGATTTCAACCTTTTTCCAAACTACACAGTATTGGATAATGTGATGTTAGCACCAATCACTGTACAGAAAATGGCGAAAGATCAAGCCAAAAAATTAGCTAGAGAATTGCTACATTCTTTAGGATTGTCAGATAAGGAAAAATTATTTCCGTATCAATTATCAGGTGGGCAAAAGCAACGTGTTGCAATCGCACGTGCATTAGCCATGCAACCTCAAATATTAGCTTATGATGAACCAACAAGTGGTTTGGATGAGCAATCGACCTATCAAGTTGCTGAGATCATTAAAGATCTCAAAAAGAAGAATGTGACGCAATTGGTGATTACACACGATGAGCCTTTTGCCAAAATGATTTCGGACCGTGTCTTTGATTTTGCGACAGAAGTTGAGCGTTAATCTAGGGAGAAGAGATAATGAAAAATAAAAAAACATTGGTTAACAGTATTATTGGTTTAATCGTTATTATATTGATTGCTTTTGGTGTTTACAGTTTTACAAAATCAGATAATAAAAGTACAACAACAGAATCTCAAAAGCAAAGTGATAGTTGGAACCGAATTAAATCAGACAAGCAAATCACTATTGGTTTAGATGATACATTTGTACCTATGGGCTTTAGAAATAATAAAGGTAAGTTAGTTGGCTTTGATGTTGATTTAGCGAATGCAGTCTTTAAGGAATTAGGTGTTAAGGTTAAGTGGCAGCAAATTGATTGGTCAATGAAAGAAACTGAATTAAATAACGGTAACATTGATGCCATTTGGAATGGTTATACTATCACTGATGCAAGAAAAAAGAAGGTTGCCTTTTCAAATCCTTACTACAATAATACCCAGCTCCTTGTTACTTTGAAGAAAAACAATATCAATAGTTTTTCTGATATGAAAGATAAGGTTTTGGGTAACCAAACTGCTTCGAGTGGTGATGAAGTACTCAATGCACAACCTAAGGTTTTAAGAGATTATATTAAAAATCAAAAGGCTGTCGGATATGATACTTTTGACAAAGCATTTAATGACTTGAATGCGGGACGTATTGATGGTTTGCTGATTGATGAAGTTTACGCACGATATTATGTCGCACACCAATCTAATCCAGATAATTATACAATTACAACCGGTGGCTTCCCTGTCGATAAAAACGGTGTTGGTTTCCGTAAGTCAGATAAGCAATTACGTCAGAAGGTTAATGAACAACTAGCTGCATTTAAAAAAGATGGCCGTATGGCACAGTTAGAGAAAAAATGGTTTGGTAAAGCACAGTAAGCATGTTGGTGCGTTAAAATAATCTTGGAAAGTTGAATGATAAGCTTTCTAAGGTTATTTTTATTTGTCATCATATGATTTTGAAAGTTCGAAAATAAATGATTGACCCAAAAATTATGAGCAGATACGATAGTTAAATAAGCGATGAGGATAATATGATATGCGCATGCTTATCTAAACTTTAAATGCTATCCATGGGGCTAAATGACCCACTTGATGCTATGCAAAATAAATCGCGTAAGCTATTTAAATAATAGGATGTATTTCCCATATTAATGCATTTTTTTTTGCTGTATTCCATGCTAAAAACTGGTAGACTGGTATTATTGTATAACAGTAAATCACCAGATAGGAGTTTAACAAAATGCTAGCAGAAACCGTTATTATAATTATTGTCGGCATTTTATTAATTAACGTTATTGGTGCAATTTTAACTGTTTTTAGTGAGAAAAGAGATATTGCAACAATTTGGGCTTGGTTATTAGTCTTGTTACTGTTGCCAGTACTAGGATTTGTTATTTTTTACTTTGCGGGTAGTCGAATATCGAACAAAAAAATTTTTCGATTAAGAACGCAAGAACAGCGTGGACTGGAACAAATTGCCAATAATCAACGTCGTGTTTTGTTAAAAGCAGAGAAGTTATTGCCTATTCCAATTACGGCTACTGAATTAGTTAATCTCTTTTTAAAAACTAATAATGCTATGCTAACGCGAGGCAATGACATTCAAATTTTTCAAACAGGTCAAGAAAAATTTGACGCGCTTTTAGCAGATATCCAAAAAGCCAAACACCATATTCATTTGGAATATTTCACAATTTTTGATGATAATATTGGTCAAAAGTTAATTCAGTTATTAACACAAAAAGCACGCGAAGGTGTCGAAGTTCGTATTATTTATGATCAGTTTGGTTCTCATGGCCGGCACGACAGATTATATCGCCCGTTACGTCGCGCAGGGGGAATTGCTATCCCTTTTTTGATGCGTCGTTTTCAATTATTAGCACTAAGATTTAATTTTAGAATTCATCGTAAAATTGCGATTATTGATGGCAAAATCGGTTATATTGGTGGTTTCAATGTTGGCGATCAGTATCTTGGCGAATTCACTAAATTTGGTAACTGGCGCGATACGCATTTGAGAATGGATGGGGATGCTGTGTTGTCGATGCAGAGCCGATTTTTAATGGATTGGAATGCAACAGCAGAAGCTAATGAACTATTAATTGATACTGCGCAATATTTTCCTGAAAATATCGAATTACCAGGTAAATCAATGGTACAAATTGTTACCAGTGGACCAGACAGTCAAGTGAATCAAATTAAGCAAGGTTTCATGCGAATGTTTGCTTCTGCTAAGCAAGAAATTATTATCCAAACACCGTACTTTATACCTGATTCGCCAATATTAGAGACTTTAGAAATTGCTTTAATGTCAGGTGTTAAAGTTAGATTAATGATTCCAAACAAACCAGATCATCCTTTTGTTTATCGTGCTACCCAATACTATGCTAAAGAATTGATTAATTGGGGCGCAGAAGTATACCAATATGAAGGTGGCTTTTTGCATAGTAAGGTTGTCATCATTGATAATGAGGTAGCAACCGTCGGTTCAGCTAATATGGATATTCGGTCGTTCTCACTGAACTTTGAAGCTAATGCATTTATCTATGATCGTCAACTAGCAACCCAATTGGAATTACAGTTTAATGAAGATGTCGCACAGTCCTTACAATTGACGCAAGATTACTTTGATCAACAGTCAATTTGGATGAAATTCAAACAAAAATTTAGTAGGTTATTCTCCCCAATTCTATGAAAAAAATACAATTATCCGATGGTGTTAACTTAGTTGTGATACCCACCACACAATTTAAAACTTTAAACATATCAGTAGATTTTACAGCACAACTCGCGACACAAAATATTAGTGAACGTGCATTATTATCTTATGTACAATCAGCAAGTGCGAAAGCTTATCCAAACCAACAAGATGTTGCACAAAAATTAATTGATTTGTATGGGGCGCGGTATCAAACAGATGTTATGCGGTTTGGTCAGACGCATCATGTGCGTTTTGACTTACAATTACCCGCACCGAGCTATATCGGCGAACAAACACAATTATTAGCTTCAGCATTTGACTTCTTAGGAGAGATGATATTTTCCCCTAAAGTAAGTGAAAACCAGTTTGATCAACAGATATTTGCTAAAGAACAACAAAGTCTATGCAATGAATTGGCCAGTCTTCGTGATGATAAGCGGCGTTATGCGATGTCTCAACTTAAAGAAATTACTTTTGCTGAAGAAGAAATGACGCTGTCTAGCTTAGGGCGAGCGACAGATGTATCGCAAGTTACGGCTGCTTCATTATATGAAGCATGGCATAAAATGGTGATGACCGATACAATAAGTATTATTGTGCTAGGAGATATTCAAGCATCGCATATTTTGGAATTAGTGAGTCAGTGGCCGCTAGTTTCTCGAAAACCAAAAGTTGTTAAACCATTTTATCAACCACATTTGAGAGAATCCGTTATATCTAAGTCAGAAGGACAATCAGATATTAATCAATCTATTTTAACCTTGGCCTATCATTTGAATATTCCAGCTAATGATAGTCGTCGATTTACAGCTTTGATTTTAAATGCGTTATTTGGTGGATCACCGCTTTCAAAACTCTTTACTAATGTCCGTGAACAGCAGTCATTAGCTTATAGTATCTTTTCAAGCTGGCAACAAGATACTGGCTATTTGACGGTATTAGCTGGTGTAGATAAAGCACAAGTTCAAAGTGCTGATGAGATGATTCAA
Source organism: Leuconostoc fallax (assembly GCF_004354645.1). NCBI lineage: Bacteria > Bacillati > Bacillota > Bacilli > Lactobacillales > Lactobacillaceae > Leuconostoc > Leuconostoc fallax. Next base: position 278,343 of record NZ_PUFI01000005.1, read on the forward strand.
CAACAATTACAAGATATACAAGCCGGCAACATCGATCTGGATGTCCTAGAGGCAATTAAAGCAAGTACAATTAATGATTACTTGAGTCAGCAAGATTCACCAGCTCATCAACTTGAAAAGAACTTTGCGCGCTTATTAACAGGGCGACAAACAACAGCCGAGCAATGGATTAATTATGTGCAAAATGTAACACCGCAAATGGTCCAGCAATTATCACAAGAAGTAATACTACAAAACCGATTTGTACTTTTACCTGAGGGATAATATGAAAACAAAAAAATATACACAATTAAAAGAAAACGTTATTGAAGATGTATTACCTAATGGTTTACGTGTTTCATTAGTACCAAAAAATAATTATCATAAAACTTTTGCAGTTATCACAACAGAGTATGGTGCATTAGACATGGCTTTTCAAATTAATAATGAAGAACCTATCATTATTCCGCCCGGGACAGCACATTTTTTAGAACATAAATTGTTTGAAAAAGAAGATGGCGATGCTTTTGCTGGATTTGGCGCTTTAGGTGCAGATGCGAATGCTTTTACGAATGCATACCAAACGAGTTATTTATTCTCCACGTCTCAAAATTTTTCATCAGCGTTGTCATACTTACTAGATTTTGTTCAGGCACCTTATTTTACACAACAAACAGTGGCTAAAGAACAAGGGATTATAGGGCAAGAAATTCAAATGTATGCTGATGATCCAAATTGGAAAGTTTACATGGGTTTATTGAACCTAATGTATCCTGATACGGCATTGGCGACAGATATAGCTGGAACGCAAGCATCTATTGCATTAATTACACCGGAACTCCTATATCAAATTCATCGTGCTTTTTATCAACCATCTCAATTACATTTACAAATTGTTGGGCGCTTTGATCCAGATGAAATTTTAGCATTAATTCATCAGAATCAAGCACAAAAAGTCATTGAATCAGTAGATGTTAAAAAAATAACAAATGAGATTAATGCTCCTCGAGAACAAAACATGACAGCATCATTTTCTGTAGTACGGCCAAAAGTTGCTTTTGGTCTGCGCATACAACATGATATCCTTAAAGGTAAGGCAGGCGCTAAAATGTCTGAGGTCGCTGACATTGTTAATGATATGCTATTTGGTGAACAGACCGATTGGTACCAGTCATTATATAGTCAAGGTATTATTGATACTGAATTTAGTGTGTCTTATGACTTGATACGTGAATATCAGTTTGTTAGTATTATAGCTGAAACAACTGAAATTGTAGCGTTAACAGAGGCAATTCAAAAGCGTCTTGATCAATATCAAGAAGTGCTACTAGAAAGTCGCGAATCTTTTGAACAAATACGACGCGCGACATTAGGAGAGGGTATACAAAGACTCAATTCGCTAGAAAGCATTGCATTACGTGGAGATGATGTTTTATTTGGCATTAATTTATTTGATCAAGTGATGTTAATACAAAACTTAACATTTGAAGATATTTTGACAGGTGCGGAGATATTGTACCGCACAGTACATTTACAACGGTTTATACTACAACAGCAGTAGTATAGATATGATAGGACGAATATGAGCGAATCACTAAATAGTAAACATATTGGTGAACAGCTAAAGGCTGCGCGCCAATCAAAAAACTTAACACTAGACGATGTTCAGAAAATGACTAAAATTCAATTGCGTTATTTGGAAGCGATTGAAAATGACAATTTCAGTAGGCTCCCTGGTGATTTTTATGTGCGTGCTTTTATTAGACAGTATGCACTTGCTGTTGATATTCATCCCGAAGAATTATTGGGTGATCAAGCGCCAGCTTCAATATCACGTACGAGTTCATTGAGTCGTGCGCATCGTGACAAGGATGATATTGTGCGTGCTCGAAATCAACATAATAGTTCGGCGGTTGGTAGTTTAATTTCTCATCATATCGCCAAAATATTATGGATAATTTTGGTGTTGATTGCGTTGGGTGTCATTTGGTTTATGACAACACATATGAGTGGAACGACAGATAATTTAGATAATAATCAGGTATCTGTCACAACATCGTCTGTCGATAAAAAATCATCTACTACATCGTCATCAAGCAAAAAGCAACAGAGTAGTACTAATACATCAAAATCACAATCTAAACTTCGCTTAAGCAAACCACAAATTAATACTGCTTTACAAACAACGACGTATAGTATTAAGAATGGTGCAGATAAGACGCATCGTGTTAAAATTGTCGGCCAAAACGGCGCAACAGCAGTTAAGGTGAATACAGATGATAGCACAATCTTACTTGACCAGACGTTGACTGCAGGCGAAGAACAAACAGTAACCATTCCAAGTAGTGCCAAGGCATTTAATGTACAGTTCACTAATGTTGCAAATGCAAAATTAACGGTTGATGGTAAATCTGTGACCATTTCGGGGAATACGACAATATTTTGGAATGTATTATTTAATCTAAAGGACTAAAGGTTGTAAAAGAATGAATTTACCCAATAAATTAACAATATTCAGAATGATTTTAATTCCAGTCTTTATTTTAGTACTGTCTTTGCCTTATGAGTGGACGACACTTCATTGGTTGGGTGCGTCTGTCCCAACCAACTGGCTGTGGGCTGCTATTATTTTTGCAGTCGCTTCTTTGACTGATTTCTTGGATGGGCAAATTGCAAGACGACAACATTTGGTTACGAATTTTGGAAAGTTTGCGGACCCATTAGCGGACAAATTATTAGTCATTACAGCTTTGATTTTCTTAACAAGTTTCGGTATTGTACCGACGTGGATGACTGTTGTTATTGTTATTAGAGAGTTAGCGGTTACTGGTTTACGTACACTTATTGTTGAAAATAACGGAAAAGTGTTAGCAGCTCAGATGCCAGGTAAAATTAAGACATTCTCACAAATGTTTGCGATTTTCTTTTTGTATATGCATAATTGGCCACTTTCAGTTGTCAACTTTCCAATTGGAGAAATTCTCTTATGGATTGCAGTTATTTTTACTATTTATTCAGGTATTGATTATTTTTGGCAAAATCGTAATGTTTTTGCTGATGGACTATGAGCGCGATAAGCGCTTTTTTCGTATAATAATATAGACATGAGTCGACGAACGTTTGTTCGTAAAATGCTTGATTTTGTCTTGATAAACATGTAGACTAGTTGAGTAGACATTAAAGGAGTGGGTTGTATGGTAACCAAAAAAACGGTGAAAACTAAAGATAAAAATGATGGTCGTGAAGCCGCATTACAAGAAGCCCTAAAGAAAATAGAAAAGAATTTTGGTAAGGGTTCTATTATGAAGTTAGGTGATAATAACCTAACAAGAGTTGAAACAATCCCCTCAGGGTCGGTTAAGCTAGATATTGCATTAGGCGTTGGTGGATATCCAAAAGGTCGTATCATTGAAGTATACGGTCCTGAATCATCAGGTAAAACAACAATTGCTTTACATGCGGTTGCCGAAGTACAAAAGCAAGGTGGTACAGCAGCGTATATTGATGCTGAAAATGCATTAGATGTGAAGTATGCTGAAGCATTAGGGGTTGATTCAAAAGAATTACTATTATCTCAACCAGATACTGGAGAGCAAGGCTTAGAGATTGCCGATGCATTAGTACAATCTGGGGCTGTAGATATGATTGTTGTTGATTCAGTTGCTGCATTGGTACCACGAGCTGAAATTGAAGGGGAAATGGGAGATGCCCATGTTGGTTTGCAAGCGCGATTGATGAGTCAAGCTTTACGTAAATTAGCGGGAACGCTTAATCGTACAGGAACAATTGCGATTTTCATCAACCAGATACGTGAAAAAGTAGGTGTCATGTTTGGTAATCCAGAAACAACACCTGGAGGACGTGCATTGAAGTTCTATTCAACTGTTCGTTTGGAAGTACGACGTTCAACGCAGATCAAAGATGGTAGTGAAGTAACGGGTAACTTGACTAAAGTTAAGGTTGTTAAGAATAAGGTAGCGCCACCATTTAGAGTTGCCGAAGTTGATATTATGTATGGAAAAGGCATTTCTCAGACAGGTGAATTAATTGATTTGGCTGTAGAGAAAGATATCGTAGATAAATCTGGCGCTTGGTACGCTTACGAAGGTGAACGTATTGGACAGGGACGCGAAAAAGTTAAAGAATTTTTGGATTCAGAAGGACACGAACAAATGCGTAAAGAAATTTATGCTAGAGTACGTGAAGCATACGGTATTGATCAATCATCTGACAGTATGGATGTACCATCGGATGATAAAGATACATCTACAGATGATACGTTAGACTTAAATACAGATAACGATGCATTAACTGATGAACCTATTATATAAATGATTTTAAAAGACACTTTGTGTCTTTTTTTGTTATAATTCAAAAGTGTAATCAAACTTTACTATTTTACTGATTTTGATATGGAGACAAAAATGTCAAGAATTTTGGTGGTTGATGATGAACAAGCAATTACGACATTGCTACAGTTCAATTTAGAGCAAAATGGTTATCACGTTACGATTGCTGCGGATGGGGCGACTGCGTTACAGCTCGTTGAGCAGGAACAGTACGATGCCGTACTTCTGGATTTAATGTTACCTGAAGTGGATGGTATGTCAGTATTGAGACAAATGCGCGAAAATAGTATTAGGATTCCCGTAATACTGGTTACCGCCAAAGGAGATGAATTTGATCGTATCTTTGGTTTAGAAATTGGTGCTGATGATTATATTACTAAGCCGTTTAGCCCGCGAGAGGTCATAGCACGTCTAAAAGCCGTACTACGTCGTTACCACGAGCAGAGTACTAACAGAAACGATCAAGTTGGTTATTTAACCATTCAAGATTTAGTTATTGACGATGCGCGTAAAGTTGTGAAAAAAGATGGTCAGACCGTTATATTAACACCAAGAGAGTATGAACTTTTGCTGTATTTTGCCAAAAGAATTGGTAGAGTGATTGATCGTGAAACCATATTGACTAGTGTCTGGGGATATGACTTTACGGGTCAAAGTCGCATGGTAGACATGCATATCAGTAATCTTCGTGAAAAGATCGAAAAAGATCCAAAGCACCCAACAATTTTAAAAACAGTGCGCGGATTCGGATATACGATGTCCGATGCATTGTAAAGACAGCTTTACATTAATTAGACAAAGTATTTATCTTTTTACGTAGCAAATATTGACATTATCCATTTAATATATAGTTTGTAAGCAACAAAGGTTTTCCCAAGCCTAACTACTACAAAGGGTTGCTTACTTACTGATAAATTAAGGACAATGGAGATGTCGAGATGAATAAATTAATTCCAGCAGTTGTCGGTGGCTTAGTCGTTATTGGTGCAGGATTTGCATTGTATGCCAATGCTGATAAGGGTTCCAGTCATCAGTCATCAGCAACGAGTAGTAAAGTAAGCGGTAAAGTTTTAGCAGTGGGGTCTACTGCTCTTCAGCCTTTGGCGGAACAAGTTGGTACTTCATTTGAGGAGAAAAATCCAGAAGCCAATATTACCGTACAAGGTGGCGGTTCAGGTGCTGGTCTTAGTCAAGTTTCCGATGGATCAGTTCAAATTGGTAACTCAGACGTCTTCGCAGAAGAAAAAGAGGGAGTTGATGCTAGCAAACTAGTTGATCATCAAGTTGCAGTCGTTGGTATTGCACCTGTGGTTAACAAAGATGTTAGTGTTAAAAACCTAACGAAGGAACAATTAAAAAATATCTTTACAGGTAAAATTACAAACTGGAAAGAAGTCGGTGGTGATGATGAAAAAATTGTCGTCATTAACCGTGCAACTGGTTCTGGTACACGGGCAGTCTTTGAAAAGAACGTCCTTGATGGTCAAAATGCAGTTCAAGCGACAGAACAAGATTCTAACGGAACGGTTCAAAAGATTGTTAAAGCCACACCTGGTTCTATTTCTTATTTAGCTTTTGCCTATTTAAATAGTAATGGTATCAAATCATTATCGATTGATGATGTTAAGCCGACATCTGAAAATGTTGAGAATAATGATTGGAAAATCTGGGCCTATGAACACATGTATACCAAGGGTAAGCCTACGGGTGCCACAAAGAGTTACTTGGATTATTTCTTAACCAAAGATGTGCAAAAGAATATTGTGCCTAAGCTGGGTTATATTGGCTTAACAAACATGAAGGTACAACGTGATGCCGATGGTAAAGTTACTGAAAAGTAAATCACATATTACAACAAGTCATGTGCTTGTTGTTTTTTTTTGCGCATGCTACAGTTAAGGCAATATGTTAAATTGGGAGTGATATATGCAAAAAAATATATCAAAATTTTTAATACTGGTTGTTTTGAATGTTGCGATACTTGTTGTAGCAGCAATTTTCATCGCTAATCAATTAAGTCGAACGCTACAAATTGTTATTATTTCTATAATATTATCAAGTACAACATGGGGATTAGTTTGGTTTTGGCAGCGTCGAGATCGCCAAGATTTAGTTGTTATGCAGCAACGTATGCAATCTGTTATTGATGGTGATCTGCCACGCAGTGTATTGGTTTCTGCCGACTCTGATAATTGGGATTTGATACGGCAGTTTAATGATCTGCAAAGTTATGTTCGTCAACAGCAGCATCATAATCGACGCCAAATTTTGAATTACCAGACATTGTTAGCGAGTCTACCAGTTGGTGTGATTAATGTTAATCATCATCATGAAATTAATGTTTTTAATGAAACAGCATCCCGAATGTTGCATATGACAACGCCTATATTACCAGTGGCAGAGCATTTATTAATTCAACAATTTACTTTGTCGGAGTTGATTAGCCAAACTTTTAATCAAAAAAATGGGCAACGAACCATTTTAAATTTGGCAATTGATGGGGAAAATAAACAATATGAAGCAACAACCTTTTTCCAAACCGATGATGAACATACGGAAGTTATGGTGATTCTGTATGATTTAACGACTGTATTAAAAGTTGAACGCATGCAAGCCGACTTCTTAGCTAATGCTTCTCACGAGTTCAAAACACCGCTAACGGCCATCACCGGCTTTGCTGAAACGCTACAAGGATCAGCAGGGGAAGACCAATCTATTCGTGAACAATTTTTGCAGATTATTAGTGATGAAACAAAGAAACTAACGTTATTAGTGAATGATGTCTTATCCTTATCTAAAATCAAGCATGAACCTGATCGTAATACCGAGGAACGTATCAACCTTTATATGCTAGTTCAAGAACAGTGGCAAAGTATTCAGCATCTCGTTATTAAGAACGATATAAAGTTGGTGAATGACATTCCGGATAATTTTGAAGTGGTTACATTTAAAAATGATTTGACGATTATTGTGAAAAATCTTTTGGCTAATGCCGTAAAGTATAACCGAGAAAATGGGCAGGTGCGTTTATCAGCACAAAAGACTGCAGATCATTGGTCATTTTCAGTGCGTGATACTGGTATAGGCATACCAACGAATCAGCAAGCACGTGTGTTTGAACGCTTCTATCGCGGGGATGAATCACGACAAAAAACAATTGCCGATGGAACAGGATTGGGATTAGCTATTGTTAATGAACTATTAGCTAAACATCAAGGTAATATTAAACTCAATTCTCAAGTTGGTGTTGGGACAACGTTTACTGTAATTTTTCCAAATAAATAATCTCTTTACACAATCTTTACAAAAGCAGTATGAAGTTTTTACATGCATTGTAGATAATATTTAATGTAGTAGTAAAACTTGGGAGGCAATGATGCTTAAAGCACATAAAAGTGGGATTGTGGCAATAATCCTAATCGTTATTTTTGGCGGATTACTGAGTACTGCCTATGTAACAAGAAAAAAAGAAAATGTTGGCACATCCATTACAGCAGTTGGTTCTACGGCATTACAGCCATTAGTTGAAGCAGCTGGTGAAGAATATGCTAAGCAAAATATGGGTGTCTTTATTAATGTACAAGGTGGTGGAACTGGAACTGGTCTGTCACAAGTGGCACAAGGTGCAGTTGATTTAGGTAATTCAGATGTCTTTGCAGAAGAAAAAGAAGGCATTGATGCCAATAAATTAGTTGACCATCAGGTTGCCGTTGTGGGTATTACACCTATTTTGAATCGTAAGAACGGTGTTACCAATTTAACAACAGCTCAGCTGAGTGACATTTTCACAGGAAAAATAACGAATTGGTCTCAAGTTGGTGGTAATAATTTAGATATTGTATTAATTAATCGTGCAGCTGGTTCGGGTACACGAGCAACTTTTGAAAAATGGGGATTGGACGGTGCTAAGAGTCGTGAAGCGCAAGAACAAGACTCATCTGGCATGGTTAGATCAATTGTTTCAACAACACCAGGAGCCATCTCATATGTTGCATTTGGTTACGTTGACGATAGTGTTGTTGCACCCAAATTTAATCAAGTGGCACCTACCGATAAAAATGTGATGACGGGTCAATATCCAATTTGGTCTTATGAACATGTTTATACCAAAGGTAAGCCAAATAGCAAAACGCAAAAATTTTTAGATTATCTGTCATCTAGTCATGTTCAAAATACGCTCGTTAAGAAATTAGGTTATATTTCAATTCATGATATGCAAATTCACCGTGATGTTGATGGAAAAATAACGAACAAATAATTTTGGCAGAAATATGCATAGGGAAGTAGAAAATGGATAGTATTCAAGAAAAGCTTGTTAAACGTTCTAAATCGACAAATCGTGATTTGATGGGGAAAGGCATTAGCTTATCGGCGCTGGTACTGATTGTGCTTATTGTGTTGTCGATATTTGTCTTTGTAACGAGCCGTGGTTTGGCGACCTTCTTTCATGATGGTATTAGTGTAAAGGATTTCTTATTTGGTACAACTTGGAATCCGTCAGTTACAAATCCTAAGACAGATCATCCATATATTGGTGCCCTACCCATGATTTTGGGATCGTTCTTAGTCACATTTCTATCAGCGCTATTGGCGACACCGTTTGCCATTGGTACTGCTTTGTTTATGACAGAAATTGCTAAAAAACGTGGTGCCAAAATTATGCAACCTGTTATTGAGTTGTTGGTTGGTATTCCGTCAGTTGTTTATGGGTTCATTGGTTTGACAATTGTCGTGCCGGTGATTCGACATATTTTTGGCGGATCTGGATTTGGTATTCTAGCTGGAACAATTGTGCTATTTGTCATGATTCTACCAACGATTACTTCAATGACTGTTGACACGTTGAAATCTGTGCCAGGACATTATCGTGAAAGTGCCTTAGCGATTGGTGCTACACGTTGGCAAATGATTTACAAAGTGATCTTAAGAGCAGCAACACCAGGTATTTTAACAGCCATCGTTTTCGGTATGGCACGTGCTTTCGGTGAAGCTTTGGCTGTTCAGATGGTCATTGGAAATGCTGCATTGATGCCACATAACTTAATATCAGCGAGCTCAACATTAACTTCTGTGTTAACGATGGGAATTGGTAATACCGTTATGGGATCATTGCAGAATGATGTTTTGTGGACATTGGCCTTAATTCTTTTGATTATGTCTTTGGTCTTTAATTTAATTGTTCGTGCAATTGGGCGTAAGGGAGAGATGAAGTAATGAACGCAAAAACAGTTGATAAAATTGCGACAGCAGTTATTTATGCGATTTCTGCTATCGTGGTCTTAATATTAGTATCTATGTTGGCCTTCATATTAGTACGTGGTGTGCCACACATGTCTTTACACTTTTTAACTTCTCCAGCACGGGCATTTGAGGCTGGAGGCGGTATTGGTATTCAATTATTTAATTCGTTTTATCTATTGATTCTGGCTATGTTAATCAGTTTTCCGATTGCGCTGGGCGCTGCGGTCTATTTAAACGAATATGCTAAAAAGAATATTTTTACAAGTATTGTGCGTACAGCAATTGAAATTTTGAGTTCATTACCTTCAGTCGTTGTTGGCTTGTTTGGTTTCTTGCTATTGGTTGTTAAATTTAAATTTGGCTTTTCAATTTTGTCAGGAGCAATCGCATTAACATTGTTTAACTTACCACTGCTAACACGTTCAATTGAAACGAGTTTAGCGCAAATTCCTAATTTACAACGTGAAGCAGGTGCTGCGTTAGGCCTTTCTCGCTGGGAAACAGTCATGCATGTGATTTTACCGGCTGCGGTACCAAGTATCGTGACAGGGGTTGTGTTATCTGCAGGGCGTGTCTTTGGTGAAGCGGCCGCTTTGATTTATACTGCTGGTCAGTCTGCTCCAGCATTGGACTTTACAGATTGGAATCCATTTAATATATCGAGTCCATTAAATGCAATGCGCCCGGCTGAAACATTAGCTGTTCATATTTGGAAAATTAATTCAGAAGGTATTATGCCGGATGTGAATGCTGTATCAGCTGGTGCCTCAGCAGTTTTGATTATTGTAGTATTGATTTTCAACTTTAGTGCACGTAAATTAGGACAAAAACTTTATAATAAGTTAACGAGTGCGAATTAATAATATTTAAGAAAGAAAAATATGACAAATCCAAACATCAACTTAAAAACAGTTAAAGACTTTATTCCTGATGAAGCACCGGAACGTTTTATTTACAAAATGAATCCAGATAAGCATGAAATTGCATTATCAACCCATGATTTAAAAGTTTTCTATGGCGACAACGAAGCACTAAGCGAGGGTGATTTAGATTTTGAGCGTTTTAAAATCACGAGTTTAATTGGCGCATCTGGGTCGGGAAAATCAACTTTTTTACGTTCTTTAAATCGTATGAACGACGGTGTGGCCACTGTTAAAGGTAATATTATGTATCGTGACTTGGATATTAATTCAAGTAAAATCGATGTGTATGAAATGCGTCGTCATATTGGCATGGTATTTCAACGCCCCAATCCTTTTGCTAAATCGATCTATAAAAATATTACATTTGCACTAACACAACGCGGTAATTACACTAAAGATGAATTAGATGAAATTGTTGAAACAAGTCTCAAACAAGCAGCACTGTGGGATCAAGTAAAAGATAACTTGAATAAAAGTGCATTAGCCTTGTCTGGTGGTCAGGCACAGCGATTAGTGATTGCACGTGCACTGGCATTGAAGCCCGATATTCTATTATTGGATGAACCATCTAGTGCTTTAGATCCCGTATCTTCAGCTCAAGTAGAGGACACCTTGTTAGAATTAAAAGAGAAATATACGATTGTTATCGTGACGCATAATATGCAACAGGCTGCTAGAATTAGTGATTACACTGCATTTTTCCATTTAGGTAAAGTCATTGAATATGATCTGACACGTAAGATATTTACCCGTCCTAAGGTAGCACTAACAAATGATTATATTTCAGGTAATTTCGGTTAATTAAATCAATAGAGACATGAGGCAGGAGAATGACGGATAGTCACAATAAAACAATTTTAACAACTAAAGATGTTCGTTTATGGTACGGTAAAAAAGAAGCATTGCATGGTATTAATCTTTCTTTTCCTGACAGTGGCATCACTGCTCTAATTGGACCTTCTGGTTCTGGTAAATCGACTTATTTGCGCGCGATTAATAGAATGCATGATTTGGTTGATGGTGTGACTGTAACTGGCTCGTTTGATTTCAATGGGACAGATATTTATGCACCAACAACTGATACAGTTGATTTACGTAAGCGCATTGGTATGGTGTTTCAGCAACCTAATCCGTTCCCATTTTCAATCTACGAAAACGTGGTGTTCGGATTACGTTTGGCTGGTGTTAAAGATAAAGCAATTTTAGATGAAGCGGTTGAAACGACATTGCGACAGGCGTCTGTCTGGGATGAGGTTAAAGATGATTTAAATAAATCAGCACTGGGCCTCTCTGGCGGACAGCAACAGCGTGTATCAATTGCACGAGTGTTGGCAACTTCACCAGAATTGCTATTACTTGATGAACCAACTTCTGCTCTAGATCCAGTATCTAGTCACAATATTGAAGAGACGATGCTTAAATTACGCGATGATTATGCCATTATTATCGTGACACACAATATGCAACAGGCGTCGCGTGTATCAGATCGAACAGCATTCTTCTTAGATGGTAACTTAATCGAAGTTGATAAAACAAAGTCCATTTTCTTAAATCCTTCAATGAAAGAAACGCAGGACTATGTCAGTGGGCGTTTTGGTTAATCATATTTTTTTTTGAGGGCATTATTCTAGCTTTAGAAATGAACGATATGTTATTCTATGTAGAAAAAATAATTAACATTATTGAAAAGGGGTAAACTTATGCGTCGATTATTTGATGAAGAACTAGCAGATTTGGATAGTTCCTTTACAGAAATGGGAATGTTAGTTTCACAAACAATTCAGAAGTCAGTACAGGCCTTTGTGGATCATAATCGTGAAACAGCAAAGCTCATTCTTGATAACGATTATCGTATCAATGAACGTGAAGCAGCAATTGAAAAGAAAACGTTTGAAATGATTGCTTTGTATCAGCCAGTGACAACAGATTTACGTGAAATTGTAACAATACTAAAGGCCGTTTCTGTTCTTGAACGAATGGGGGATCAAGCACGAAACATCGCCAATTCAACAATTCGCGTTAAAGGGACAAAACACGTTCCCGAAATCGAGGCTAAATTGGGCGACATGGGTGAAGAAGTCGCTAGTATGGTTTCTGAGGTGATGTCTTACTATGTCAAAGATGATGCCATCGGTGCTGAAGCGATTGCTGCTAAGAGTCGCGATTTAGCTAAGAAAGCCGGGCAAGTACGTTTAGATGCCGTTAATGGTATGAAAGAAGACGCAGAATTGGTTGATTCAGCTGCTGATTACTTGGTGATTGCCGGTTATCTCAAGCGAATTTCGGATTATACAACAGATATTGCAGAATGGATTGTGTATAAGCGAACAGGAAAAATTATTGAATTAAATCCAGGATCATCATTCTTTATTTAAAAGGCACAATGTGCCTTTTTTATTTGTCTTGAGAATAGAGTATCTTCAGCCATTTATTGAGGTGTTTGTTATAATATGAATAGATACTTTGATGCAATCAAAGTGATAGGTTATTTATCAATATTATTAAGGAGAATTGCATGCGTTTACTAGCTAGGCTAGCAATTAATGTGTTACTTTTCTTAGTGTTATCAACGATTTTTGAGAACGGTTTTCGTGTAGATAACTGGAGAACAGCATTAATAGCAGCTATTGTGTTAGGCATTTTAAATGCGATTATCAAACCAATCATTAGTTTGTTTGCCTTGCCACTCACAATTATTACTTTTGGGCTTTTTGCCTTAGTCATTAATGGTTTAATGTTAGACATCACAGCCAACTTAGTTTCTGGTTTCGAATTTGCTAGTTTTGGATGGGCTATGTTCATTGCATTTTTGTTATCAGTCGTTAATATGCTACTAACAAGCGATGTGCATGTCACGTCAGGAAGAGATTAATTATGCCAAAAACATCAGTTACAGTAAAACAATTAGTTGAAAATACACGTTTAGAAATTGTTTCCGGTAAAGAATATTTGGAACGTGAAATTACAACATCTGATATCAGTCGCCCTGGATTAGAAATGACGGGATATTTTAATTATTATGCACCAGAACGTGTTCAATTATTAGGTATTACCGAAACATCGTTTTCTGAGCGTATGCGTCATGATGAACTATTGATGGTTTATCGCCGTATGGCTTGTGACACAACACCTGCATTTGTGGTATCAACTGGGTTAGATATCAGTGAAGAACTCAAACAGGCTGCTGCTGAAGCACATATTCCAATTTTGACCTCTTCATTGACATCGTCACGTATTTTGTCAAATATGACGTACTATTTGGGTGGACAACTCGCACCACGTGAATCGGTGCACGGTGTGCTAATTGACGTGCATGGATTAGGTGTACTACTTACTGGTGATGCTGGTATCGGTAAAACTGAAGCTGCACTTGAATTAATTCAACAAGGGAAGGCACGATTGGTTGCAGATGATCGTGTGGATATTTATCAGCAGGATGAAGAACGCTTGATTGGTGAACCAAGTGAAGTATTACGAAACATGATGGAAATTCGCGGTGTTGGTATTATTGATGTTCAGCAAGTTTATGGTGCGATGTCTATTCGTTCACATTCAACAGTTTCTTTGAATATTCATCTTTCCAATGCGCGCATTGGTGAAAAGAACTTTGATCGCTTGGGAAATGATGGTGATACATTAGAGATTTCTGGTGTGAAAATTCCTAAGATGGTTGTACCGGTGACACCAGGTCGTAATACAGCCAGTGTCATTGATGCTGCTGCGTTGAAAAATCGCACACAAAATATGGGATTTGATGCCTTAACTACTTTGGAAAACCGGATGACAGAAGAAATGGAAAAGAATGCAGCATTGAATGGAGAGAATGCATAATATGACTAAAATGGCAGTACTCGGTGCCGGTTCATGGGGCACAGCATTAGCTAACACCGCAGCAGAAAACGGGACAGAAGTGCACCTGTGGACGCATAACCCTAAACAAGCTGACGAGATCAACCAAAATCATACTAATGCGCGCTACTTACCAAACGCAAAATTAATACAGACATTAACAGCTACATCAGATATGACATCTGCTGTAGCGGGTGCGGATATTGTATTAAATGTTGTACCAACTAAAGCAGTACGCGAAGTTGCCAAAGAACTGGCGAAGACACTAGAACTATTAGATCATACTGTTATTTTGGCGCACGCAACAAAAGGGCTGGAACAAGGTACATATAAGCGTATTTCAGAGATGTTGGCTGAGGAAGTCCCAGTACAACGTCGTAGTGCGTTAGCTGTTATATCAGGACCCTCTCATGCTGAAGATGTGATTAAACATGATCTGACAGCAGTGACAATTGCAAGTACAGATGACGAGGCTGCAAAGTTACTACAAAAAGTATTATCCAATCGTCATTTTCGTACGTATACCAATCACGATTTACTAGGTTCTGAATTAGCCGCTGCTTTAAAGAATATTATTGCGATTGGCTCTGGTGCGTTGACTGGCTTGGGCTATGGTGATAATGCCAAGGCAGCTTTGTTGACCCGTGGCTTAGTGGAAATGCGTCGCTTAGGTCAAGCGATGGGTGCGCAACCTGAAACGTTTTTAGGGTTATCAGGGATTGGTGATTTAATTGTGACGGGGATGTCCAAGAATTCTCGTAATTATCGAGCTGGTATGGCTTTGGGTGAGGGAAAAACTTTAGCCGCTGTTCAAGAAGATATGGGCATGGTTATTGAAGGCGTTAACACAACTAAGGCTGTTTATGATTTTGCAACGCAATACAAAGTAGACATGCCGATTACAGCAGCTATCTATCGTGTATTGTACGAAGGACTGTCTATACCAGACGCCATTGATGAGCTGATGTCACGGCCATTAAAGTCTGAAAGTTGAAAATTTGTAAGCGTTACCAATATTGATAAAACAATATTATGGTATAATCTGAACAGTAGTCTAATTATTTGTCATTGAGGAGTTATTATGAAACCTGTACGTAAAGCGATTATTCCAGCAGCTGGATTAGGCACGCGTTTTTTACCAGCTACTAAAGCTCTAGCCAAAGAAATGTTACCAATTGTTGACAAGCCAACCATTCAATTTATTGTCGAAGAAGCAATCGCTTCTGGCATTGAAGATATTGTCATTGTCGATGGTAAATCAAAGCGCTCAATTGAAGATCATTTTGATTCAAACCCTGAATTAGAGAATAACTTAAAAGAAAAGAACAAAGATGAAATGTTGAAGTTGGTCCAAGAGACAACTGATATTAATCTTTACTTTATCCGTCAATCGCATCCTAATGGTCTTGGTGACGCTGTGTTGACAGCTAAGGCCTTTATTGGTGATGAACCATTCGTTGTTTTGTTAGGCGATGATTTAATGCAAGATAAGACACCACTGACTAAGCAATTGATTGACCGTTATAATGAAACAGGTGAGTCAACACTAGCCGTTATGCGAGTACCACATGAACAGGTATCAGAATATGGTGTGATTGATCCGGCAACGCAAATTACTGAAGATGGTTTGTATCGCGTGAAAAATTTTGTTGAGAAGCCAAAACCAGAAGATGCACCTTCTGATTTAGCTATTATTGGTCGTTATTTACTTACACCTGAAATTTTTGAAGAACTCGAAAAGACTAAACCAGGCAAAGGTAACGAAATACAATTAACAGATGCAATTGATTCTTTAAACAATCGTCAACATGTTTATGCCCATGAATTTAAGGGTGATCGTTATGATATTGGCTCTAAAATTGGCTTCTTAGAGACTAATATTGAGTTTGGTTTAAAGCATCCGCAGACAAAAGACAAGTTGCGTGCTTATATTAAAGAATTAGCATCTAAGTTGTAAGCTCAACCATTTTGAGTGTGTACTCGACAATTTGAAAATAATCACGTAAAATGTTTATGAACTAAAAGTTAGTGGAGGACATGCTATGAAAAATTATGATGTGGTAATTATTGGGGCAGGACCTGCCGGCATGACTGCAGCTACTTATGCATCACGTGCTAATTTATCCGTTTTGATGCTTGATCAAGGTATTTATGGCGGGCAAATGAATAATACGGCTGATGTAGAAAATTATCCGGGATTTGATTCGATTTTGGGTCCTGATTTATCTGAAAAAATGTATCATTCTGCTATGCAATTTGGTGCGGAGTATGGTTTTGGCGTTGTGAGCGGTATTGAGATACAAGATACAAGTAAAATTGTCCACACAGACATGGGCGATTACGGTGCTAAAGCCGTTATTATCGCTACTGGTTCTGAGCATGTCCATTTGGGCGTAGCAGGCGAGGAAGATTATCAAGGACGTGGTGTGAGTTATTGTGCAGTCTGTGATGGTGCCTTCTTCCGCGATGAAGATGTTATTGTTGTTGGCGGTGGTGACTCTGCAATTGAAGAGGGATTGTATCTAACACAGTTAGCGCGATCTGTTACAATTTTACATCGGCGCGATGAGCTAAAAGCCCAACAAATTATTCAAGAACGTGCCTTTGCTAACGATAAAATTCACTTTCAGTGGCATACTGAGGTTAAGCAAATTATTGGTGATGGCGATAAAGTTACAGGCTTAGAGGTTTTTGATAATCAAACGAATGAAATATCACATATTGATACTAGTGGTGTGTTCATTTATGTTGGCCTTCAACCTAATACAAGTATGTTTAGTGATTTAGACATTCTTGACAATGCCGGATGGGTAATAACCGATGAGAAAATGCAAACGCATATACCCGGTATTTTTGCAATTGGTGATGTACGTGTTAAAGATCTACGACAAATTACCACAGCTGTTGGTGATGGTGGTATTGCTGGACAAGCAGCATACGATTATGTAAGTCGTCTTAATACTAAATCAGAAATCCAGGCAGAGTAGGTCGTCAAGACAAGAAAGCTGGGACATTATCGTCCCACCTTTTTTTGTTAGCTTAATAATTCAGATGGAGAAATATAATGGTTGCAAAATTATCAGATGTCGCGGAATTGGCCGGTGTTTCAGTCGCGACAGTGTCACGTGTTATCAATTCGTATGGCCCGATTAGCCAAAAAACTAAGGATAAAGTGCATGCTGCGATGCGACAACTACACTATCAGCCAAATGCGATGGCTCGTAGCTTACAAGGAAAGTCATCACAGTTTATTGGTGTGATTTTACCGACTATTGATAATCCTTTTTTTGGTGTGCTGGCTGGTGCACTTGAAAAAGCACTTTTTGAACGTGGCTATAAAGTGATTATTGCTAGTTCTGCTAATAATGTAGAAGTAGAACGACAATATCTACAAATGTTGGCGGCCAACCAAGTTGAAGCCATTATTACTGGTTCACATAATTTAGGTATTGAAGAATACGAAGATGCTTCTTTACCCATTGTGGCTTTTGATCGGCATCTTTCTGATGATATTCCAACTGTTAGTTCTGATAACTATCATGGTGGCGAATTGGCTGCACAGTATTTGCTTAATCAGCAGGTGCACAAACCACTAGTCATTCGCGATGATGATAATTCTAATTCGCCAACTGTGAAGCGTGGTCAAGGTTTTGTGAACTATATGACGCGACACAATGTTCAAGCTTTAAGATATGAAGTTTCTGATAAGTTGAGCATGCAACAAGCCGATGTTGAAAAAATCAAACAATTTGTTCTAGATAATCAAATTGACGGTATTTTTGCTAATAATGATTTAACAGCTATTATGTTGAAAAATGTTTTGCCTAATTTACCTATAGTAGGTTATGATGGAACACCACTTTTGACATTATTGCATCCAGATTTGGTGACAATTGTGCAACCAGTTGATGAAATTGTGAAAAAATTAGTTGAAATTATGCTTGTGAAAATAGGTGATAACTCGGCAGAAATCACAACGGATAACATTGTGTCAGTTTCATTGAAATACAAGTGATGTTTTCTGAAAACACCGCGATATTTTCTTTATATTTTCATTTGTGAAAAAATTTGACAAACGTAACGAAAGCGTATACAATTAATTGTGCTTTATTGAACAATCTAGATTGTTAAGCGCTTTTTGTTTTGTTATCTATGTACAACGTTAAACAAAATTGAGATAATAATCTAGTGCGCAAGTGAAAGGAGAAGAACATGGCAAGTCAAGACAAGTGGATTACCAAAGTAGCTTTTCTTGGTATATCTTTCGTCTTAACCAGTGCATATGCAATTAACGGCGCACTGCCAAAGATGACCGAGGAATTGCATATCACGACGACACAGTCTCAAGTATTGGCGACAACGCCGTCGATTGCTGTTACAATTTTTGTTTTGTTGAGTTCCTTTATTGCTAATAAATTAGGTGATAAAAGAACGATTATTTTAGGTGTTACTTTAGTAGGGGTTGCAGGTGTCGTACCATTTTTCGTTTCATCATATCCCATCATTTTAGCCTCACGTGCTGTCTTAGGTGCGGGATTTGGAATTTTTAATTCTTTGGCTGTTTCGATGATTAGTGTGATGTATGATGGGCAGGTACGCTCTAGCATGCTAGGTATACGTGCTGCCTCTGAACAAATTGGGCAAGCTGTCTTAACGTTTGCAGCTGGATTATTATTATCTTTTGGTTGGCGAGAAACGTTCCTAGTATATTTAATCGCTTTCCCAATTTTGTATCTATTCTATCGTCAAGTGCCAGATACATCTGAGATGATTGGTAAAGTAGCTGTTTCATCAGATGATGAAGATGCGGGTACCACAACCACAACACTACAAGACGAACCACAAAAAGTGAGTGCCTTAGTGGGTGTTTTGACACTATTTGCAGCTTTCTTGGTGATTGATTATATGGCGATTCAGTTGAGCTTCCCGTTCATGGCTGCTGAGCTAAAAGGAGATGGATATAATGCATCTCCAGTTCTATCAGCAATGTTGATTGCAGCAATGCTTGGTGGTATATTGTATGGTCGTTTTCAAAATATGTTTGGCCGTTTTACATTACAAATTGGTTTGGTGTTAATGGCACTTTCTAATTTTATGGTGGCCTTTTCAAATGGTAACTTCTTTGTTTTGTGTGCTGGTGTCTTACTCATCGGTTTCCCATTACAGTTAATTTCACCATTTATATTTAATCAATTGCCAAAATTAGCACCTTTGAGAAAACAAGCATTGGTAACGTCAATCATTTTGATCGGTTTTAACGTTGGTGTGTTTATTGAACCATTTGTCATTTCGACTATGGGCGCAATTTTGAACTCAGCTGATAATCGAGCAGCGTATGAGTCTATCCCTTATTTGGGTGTTGTGCTACTGGCTATTGCTATTGTGACAATTTTTACAGCGCGCGAGAAGAAACCACTACTTGCTGAGTAGTGATAAAAATATTTTATTTTAATTTAGGAGAATTTGAATTATGAAGAAGCTTACAAATGAAGCGATGTTGATTACATACGCTGATTCCCTTGGTAAGAACTTAAAAGAATTAGATCAAGTATTGGCTAATGAACTTGATGGTGTTGTTGGTGGTGTACACGTATTGCCATTCTTCCCATCAACTGGTGACCGTGGTTTTGCACCAGAAGAATATGAAACGGTTGATCCACAATTCGGTAACTGGGCAGATGTTGAAAAGTTGGCCGATAAGTATTACTTGATGTTTGACTTTATGTTGAATCATATTTCTCCAGCATCAAAGTACTTCCAAGACTTTTTGGAAAAGAAAGAAAAGTCAGAATATTGGGATATGTTCATTAAGTATTCTGAATTTTGGCCTGAAAACCGCCCAACAGAAGCAGATATCGATATGATTTATAAGCGTAAGGATAAGGCACCTTTCGCACCTGTTACTTTTGCTGATGGCACAACAGACCAAGTTTGGAACACTTTCGGTGACCAACAAATGGACTTGGATGTAACAAAAGAAGTGACTAAGAAGTTTATTAAAGACAACTTGGTTAACTTGGCTCGCCATGGTGCATCAGTTATTCGTTTGGATGCCTTTGCTTATGCCATTAAGAAGTTGGACACAAATGACTTCTTCGTTGAACCAGAAATTTGGGAAATCTTACAAGAAGTTGTCGACATCTTGAAGGCAGAAGGTTCAGAAGTATTACCAGAAATTCATGAACATTACAAGATTGTTCGTAAGATTACTGAACATGACATGTATTCATATGACTTTGCTTTGCCATTGATTACATTGTACTCATTGTACTCAGGTAAGACTAACCGTATTGCTGATTGGTTGCGCCAAAGCCCAATGAAGCAATTCACAACATTAGACACACATGATGGTATTGGTGTTGTTGATGCCAAGGACTTATTGACACAAGAAGAAACTGACTATACAACAGAAGAAATGTATAAAGTCGGTGCTAATGTTAAGAAGATTTTCTCTTCAGCTGCCTATAACAACTTGGATATTTATCAAGTTAACACAACTTATTACTCAGCTTTGGGTAATGATGATGCATCATACTTATTGGCACGTGCGGCTCAAATCTTTGCACCTGGTATTCCACAAGTTTACTATGTTGGTTTGTTAGCTGGTGAAAATGATATTGAATTGCTTGAAAGTTCAAAAGAAGGTCGTAACATCAACCGTCATTACTATGACCTTGAAGAAATTGCAGAAACAACAAAGCGTCCAGTTGTTCAAGACTTGTTCACACTTTTGAAGTTCCGTAACACTTCTGCAGCCTTTGATTTGGAAGGTTCAATTGATGTTAAGAACGATGGTGAAAATGATTTGACTGTGACACGTACATCAGCCGATGGCAAAATTTCAGCAACTTTGAATGCAAACTTTGCAACAAAGCAGTTTACTGTAACTGAGAATGGTAAGACAATCTTTGCAACAAAGTAAGCGATTAAACACTGTATTCTGCTAGAATGCGGTGTTTTTTGTTATAATAAACAAAGGTCAATAAAAAAAGAGGTATTAATCATATGACGTGGAAAGAGACTTTGTCACAATGGCAGTCAGCAAAATTACCTGATTACCTTCAAGAAGAGTTGAATGATTTAAGTGAAGAACAATTAGAAGATGCTTTTTATCAAAACCTAAGCTTTGGCACAGCAGGTATGCGTGGTATTTTAGGCGTTGGTAGTAACCGTATGAATATTTTCACGGTAAGACAAGTAACTGAAGCTTTGGCGCGTTACATGGATTCTGTTGGTGAAGAAGCTAAAAAAAGAGGCGTTGCAATCAGTTTTGATTCACGTCACTTCTCCCCTGAATTTGCAAGGGATGCTGCGCAAGTGCTCAGTGCTCACGGCATAAAATCTTACCTATTCACTAGTCTCCGTCCAACACCTGAATTGTCTTTTACAGTTCGTGAATTGAAGACATTTGCGGGTATTATGATTACAGCATCTCACAATCCCAAAGCATATAATGGGTACAAGATTTATGGCGAAGATGGTGGACAGATGACACCAGAAGCTGTTGACGCAGTTGTTTCAGAATTAAATGATATTGAGGATATCTTCAATATTAAATTAGATTCAACAAATCAACATGTGACTGAAATTGACGATGATGTTGATAATAAATATTTAGCAAACGTTAAAAATGTAACGGTTGATGCAGATTTGGTTGCCCGAGAAGGTAGGGGATTGCAATTTGTCTTTACACCTTTACATGGTACGGGACAGTATATTGGTGAGAAGGCATTACAGCAAGCTGGCTTTACAAACTACACAATTGTTAAAGAACAAGCTGTTATTGATGGCGATTTTCCTACGGTGAAGAAACCCAACCCCGAAGATCCTGAAGCGTTGGCTTTAGCTATTGAGTATGCTAAGCGAAATAATGCGGATGCGGTTGTTGCAACTGATCCTGATGCTGATCGTTTGGGTGCAGCAGTACGTCTGAATGATGGTTCTTATCAGGTGCTAACAGGAAATCAAATTGCTGCAGTGCTGGTCAATTATCTTTTGACAGCTAAGAAAAATACAGGTACTTTGCCCAATAATGGTGCTATTGTTACTTCTGTGGTGTCATCGCGTTTTGCATCAAAGGTAGCTGCAAGTTTTGGTGTTACAACGACAGACGTTTTGACAGGATTTAAATATATTGCTGCGACAATTGATCGTTTTGAAGCAACACAAGAAAAAACTTTCTTGTTTGGATTTGAAGAAAGTTTCGGTTATTTAGTTAAGCCATTTGCACATGATAAAGATGCTATTCAGGCATTGGTATTATTTGCCGAAGTTGCAGCTTATTACAAATCACAAAATAAGACAATGTATGATGGCATACAAGAATTGTTTGCGCAATTTGGCTATTTTGAAGAAAAGACGGTTAGCTTAGACTTCCCAGGTATTAATGGTGCTGATGAAATGGCCGGTGTTATGGCTGATTTCCGAAACAATGCACCAGTTACTGTTGGTGGTATAGCCGTTGAAAGATTACAAGATTTTAGTACCCAGACTGAAACAAATATTACCACAGGCGCAACAACTACTTTGACACAACCAAAAGCAAATGTATTGAAGTATTGGTTAGCTGATGGCTCATGGGTAGCTGTACGTCCTTCTGGTACAGAACCTAAGTTGAAATTATATGTCGGTGTTGAATCAGATTCACAAGCTAAATCACAAGCTAAGTTAGATGATATCGAAAGTGATCTATTGAAGCGCGTTAAATAATAAAGAAGAATAGGATTATCCTATTCTTTTTTATTATGATATTTTTCATAAATGACAAGCACCACATCATTTTATATTCGTGTATAATCATCTATAACAATAGTAAAAGGGGGAAGTACTGTTAAGAGATTGAAAAACGGTACAAAGTTTTTTATATGGGAATGCATCAATTCTTCATGGGCATGAATCAGTTGGAAATGATTAATCGCGCACCGGGATTTTTTAAATATCAACCTCATTCAGTTGCTGCCCATTCATGGAAGGTAACACAGATTGCACAATTTTTGGCTGACGTTGAAGTAGAGGCTGGTTCAGATATTAATTGGCAATCTGTTTATGAAAAAGCGCTGAATCATGATTACACGGAACGCTTTATTGGCGATATTAAAACACCAGTTAAATATGCCACTGCAACATTACGTTCAATGCTAGCAGATGTTGAAGAAACAATGACTGAAAACTTCATTCGTAATGAAATACCACAAGATTTTCAAAAAGCTTATGAGAGACGGCTAGGTGAAGGGAAAGATGACTCCTTAGAGGGTAGAATCTTAGCAGTTGCGGATAAAGTTGACTTGTTATACGAAGCTTTTGGAGAACTAGAAAAGTTTAATCCCGAACCCGTATTTGTTGATATTTTTCAAAGTAGTTTAGAGGCTTTAGCTGCTTATCAAAATATGGCAAGTGTTAAATATTTTGCGAGTGAAATTTTACCAGAAATATTCTCTAGTAATTTCATTCATCAAAAGGAACTCGCTGATTTAGCTAAATCATTGTTACCTGATTTCAAAGCGCATACTGCTGAATAGTTCAGTGGTATTTTTATTTTTTATCGTGCTAATTATTGCACTACAGAGTAAGAGGATACAAAGATGCACATTTTAAAACGTCATATTAAAACATACCGCCTTGATATATTTTTTGCTGTGATTTCAGTTATGGTGATGGCTGGCGCTACTTTATTGCAACCTCGTTTATTGCAAGAAATATTAAAAGCGATTATGGCTAGTGATCAGGACACTGTTAATCAATATGGTATCGCACTTATTGCAGTAGCCTGTGTTGGGTTAATTGGTGGTATCTTGAATACAATATTTGCTGCGCGTGTAGCACAGGGAATTGCTGCTGATTTACGTGAAGAAGCTTACCAAAAGGTACAAAGTTTCTCCTTAAGTAATATTGAAAAATTTTCTACTGGCCATTTAGTTGTACGATTAACGAATGATGTCTGGCAGGTACAATCATTGATTATGATGTCACTACAGTCATTAGCCAGGATTCCCATACTATTTATTGGTGCGTTTATTTTAGCTATTACGACCCTACCTAAATTGTGGTGGGTAATGATTTTGATGATTGTATGCATTATTTTAGCTTCACAAATACTTTTTAAACGGATGGGCAAGTATTTTGGTCGTGTACAAAAATTAATTGACCGTATTAACACAATAGCTAAGGAAAATTTACAAGGTATTCGTGTTGTTAAAAGTTTCAATCAAGAAAATAACCAACAGCAAAAATTTGATCATGATTCGGATAATTTAACGCAACTCAATACAACAATTGGTTACCTTTTCTCAGCGATGTTTCCCGGATTTATGTTGATTGCTAATCTTGCGATAACTGTTGCCATTTACTTTGTTAGTTTAGGTGTTGCCAGTCATCCCCAAGATTTAGCAGCTATTCCAGCGTTTGTAACTTATTTAATGCAGGTATTATTTGCAATTATGATTGGCGGTATGATTTCTACATTTGCTTCTCGTGGACTAGTGGCGCTGCGCAGAATTGGTGAAGTATTACAAACAACACCGGATTTGATTGATGAAGATGTTAACGATATGACAATTAAAGGTGATATTGCATTTGAAGATGTTAGTTTTCAATATCCAGAAAGTAATGACACAACGCTGAAAAACATTAGTTTTAACATTAAACCAGGTGAAATGGTTGGTATTGTTGGTGCGACTGGATCAGGTAAGACGACGTTGGCACAGCTAATTGGGCGGTTATATGATCCGACACACGGTAATGTTTTGATCGATCAGGTTAACCTTAAAAATATTAGCCAAGAATCTTTACGTCGCGGTATTTCTTATGTACTACAACGTGTTATTTTATTTTCGGGTACTATTGCTGAAAATTTGCGACAAGGTAAACAAGACGCAACGTTAACAGAGATGCAAAACGCAGCCGACATCGCGCAAGCTAGTGAATTTATTAATCGATATGATGATCAATTTGAACATCTCATATCTGAAAGATCGGCTAATTTATCTGGTGGTCAAAAGCAGAGATTATCAATTGCGCGTGGTGTTATTGGGCAGCCCAAAATATTAATTTTGGATGATTCTACCTCAGCATTGGATGCCAGAAGCGAAAAGTTAGTGCAAGATGCTTTAGCAACTCATTTAAAGGACACGACAACAATCGTGATCGCAGAAAAGATTAGTTCAGTTAGACATGCCGATCGCATTCTGGTATTGGATAATGGCCGCTTAGTGGGTAATGGCCCGCATGAAACGTTGCTAAAAGAATCTGCTGTTTATCGTGAAATATTTGAGACACAACGAGCTAAGGAGATATAAAATGAAAGATATTAAACAAGCAGTTATTTTCTTTAGTTTTTATCTCAAAGTGTACTGGAAAGCACTGAGTTTAGGCGCTATTTTGACGATTATGGCCACTTACTTTCAAGTAACAGCGCCAGTCTACATGGGAAAATCTTTGACTGAACTCGCAAGGTTCTTAACAACCTGGATGAACCCAATGACACGTTCTACAGCGTCAAAAGAACATTTTTATACAGCATTATTGATGTTACTTGCTTTTTATATTGCAAATGCCATTGCCATGTTCCTATCCTCAATGCTGATTTCAAAAGTTTCTTCAGAAGCAACCGGCCAAATGCGGCATGGTTTGTTTGGTAAGTTACAGAAAATGACGATCAAATATTTTGATAGTCATCAAGATGGTAAAATATTATCGTTATTTACATCTGATTTAGATAATATTTTCAATGCAATGAATCAAGCGATATTTAGTTTGTTTTCTAATTTAGCGCTTTGGATTGGTGTCATTATTGTGATGTTCCAGCAAAACACCAAGCTAGCTTGGGTAACTGTGATATCGACACCAGTAGCAATATTATTTGCTTGGTTTGTGATTAAAAAAGCACGTACAGCTATTGACCAACAGCAAGATGCAGTTGGTCGCTTAAATGGCTTTGTCAATGAGCAGATAAATGGTGAAAAGGTTATTATTACTAATGGCTTACAGGCACAATCGTTACACCAATTTACTGACTATAATAAAGACGTACGCCAAACAACATTGAAGGGCCAAATTTATTCTGGATTATTATTCCCATTGATGCAGGGGATGTCTTTAATTAATCTCGCGGTTGTTATTTTCTTTGGCTCTTGGCTTGTTTTGAACGACGGTATGGACAAAGCTGTTGGTTTGGGATTAGTTGCTACTTTTGTATCTTTCTCACAGCAGTACTATCAGCCCATTACACAAATTACATCTATCTATAATATGCTGCAATTAGCGATTACAGGTGCGCGTCGATTAAGTGAAGTGCATCAACAAGATGAAGAAATTGAATCAGAAAATACTGAGAATTTACCTTACATCCAAGATAAGGTTACTTTAAAAAATATTCATTTCAGCTATAATCCAGGCAAAGAAATTCTACATGATGTAACGATTGAGGTTAAAAAGGGTGAGATGGTAGCGTTGGTCGGACCAACTGGTTCGGGTAAAACAACAGTGATGAATCTGCTAAATCGTTTCTATGATGTCGACGCTGGGCAAGTCTTGTTTGATAATCAGGATATTCGTCATGTGAGTTTGCAATCATTACGTGATCATGTAGGGATTGTTTTACAAGACGCAGTGCTATTTTCGGGTACAATTGCAGAAAATATTAAATTTGGGCAACCGACAATAGATGACCAAGCGATGATTGAAGCTGCTAAGCAGGCACATATTCATGATTTTATTAGCAGTCTACCAGATGGTTATCAAACTAAAATTAGTGATGAAAATTCAGTATTTTCAACCGGACAAAAACAATTGATGAGTATTGCTCGTACGATTTTGACAAATCCTGATCTGTTGATTTTAGATGAAGCAACATCAAACGTGGATACGGTCACAGAAAATCGTATTCAAAAAGCAATGGATAATGTGATTGCTGGGAGAACTAGTTTTGTGATTGCGCACCGCCTGAAAACAATTTTGAATGCCGATAAAATTGTTGTATTGCGTGATGGTCAAGTTATTGAATCTGGCACACACCATGAATTACTTGAAAAAGAAGGCTTTTATGCCGAGCTGTATCATAATCAAATGGTTTTTGAGTAAATCAAAACGAACAAATGTTAGAACATTTGTTCGTTTTTTTATATCTTTGGTATAATATAGATAACTTTTTAGAGGACAAAAATATATGATTGAACATAGAATAAATCGTGATTTTGATTTGGTATCAAAATATAAACCGACTGGCGATCAACCACAAGCAATATCGCAATTAACTAAGGGCTTGAAAGAAAAAGTGAAAGAACAAATTCTTCTTGGTGCTACTGGTACGGGGAAAACTTTCACAATTTCTAATGTCATTCAAGATATCAAAAAACCAACATTAATTTTGAGTCATAATAAAACACTAGCTGGCCAATTATACGGTGAGTTTAAAGAGTTCTTCCCAAATAATGCGGTTGAATATTTTGTATCGTACTATGATTATTATCAGCCAGAAGCTTACGTACCTAGTTCGGATACGTATATTGAAAAAGATTCATCTGTCAATGATGAAATTGATAAATTACGTAACTCTGCCACTAGCGCTTTGTTTGAGCGTGACGATGTGATTATTGTGGCATCAGTAAGTTCAATATTTGGCTTGGGTGATCCACATCAGTACCAAGATCATGTTGTCAGTTTACGTAATGGATTAGAGTATGGTAGAGATCAGTTACTTCGAGATTTAATTGACATCCAATTTCAACGCAATGATATTGATTTTCAACGTGGCCGTTTCCGTGTGCGTGGCGATGTTGTTGAAATTTTCCCAGCATCTTCTGATGAAAACGCATTACGTATTGAATTTTTTGGTGATGAAATTGATCGTATTCGTGAATTTCATGCGCTAACGGGTGAGGTTGTGGCTGAATTAGATCATATTGCTATTTTCCCAGCAACGCATTTTATGACAAATGATGCGATTATGAATCGCGCCATTGGGACAATTAAAGTAGAACTTGATGAACAGCTTAAAGTATTTGAACAAGAAGGTAAGTTACTTGAAGCACAGCGCCTGAAGCAAAGAACAGAATATGATTTAGCCATGATGGAGGAAATGGGCTATACCAATGGTATTGAGAATTATTCAAGACATATGGATGGTCGCAAACCTGGGGAACCACCATTTACGCTACTCGATTTCTTCCCAGATGACTTTTTAATTGTAGTTGATGAAAGCCATGTGACAATGCCACAAGTGAGGGGGATGTACAATGGTGATAAAGCACGTAAGCAGCAATTAGTTGATTATGGTTTCCGTTTACCAAGCGCTTTAGATAATCGACCATTAACACTACAAGAATTTGAAAAACACGTCAATCAAATTATCTATATGTCAGCAACGCCAGGTGTGTATGAAAGTGAACGTGTACCTGAAAAATATATTGCACAACAAATTATTCGACCAACTGGATTACTGGATCCCGAAATAGAAGTGCGGCCAGTGATGGGGCAGATTGATGATTTAGTTGGTGAAATTAATCAGCGTGTTGAAAAAGACGAACGCGTCTTTATTACAACTTTGACCAAACGAATGGCAGAGGACTTAACGGATTACCTCAAGGACTTAAGTATCAAAGTTGCCTATTTGCATGCGGACATAAAAACACTTGAACGTACTGAAATTATCCGTGATTTGCGATTGGGAAAATATGATGTCTTAATTGGTATTAATTTATTACGTGAAGGAATTGATGTTCCAGAAGTATCGTTAGTTGCAATTTTGGATGCAGACAAAGAAGGATTCCTTCGTAATGAACGGTCTTTAATTCAAACAATTGGTCGGGCTGCGCGTAATGAGAATGGGCATGTGATTATGTATGCTGATTCAGTAACAGATTCTATGCAACGCGCAATGGATGAAACAAGGCGCCGTCGAGAAATACAAACAGCATATAATACCAAACATGGTATTACACCTAGAACCATTAAGAAAGATATTCGTGATTTAATTTCTGTATCACATGAGACAAATAATAAAGAAGAAACAATCGATTTAACAAAGGTTGCCTTCAAAGATTTGCCAAAGGACGAACAGACATCAATCTTAAATAATATGGATGGGCAAATGCGTGCAGCAGCTAAAGCGCTTGATTTCGAAGAAGCAGCGAATTTACGTGACTTAATTATGGAGTTAAAAACGTCAGCTGGACTTTGATTTTGTGGAATAAAAGAAAAGAAGGATTTAAATGGCAAAGGACCATATTGAAATAAGAGGCGCAAGAGCACATAACTTGAAAAATATTGATGTTGATATACCTAAGGAAAGTTTGACTGTTGTGACTGGCCTTTCTGGATCGGGGAAGTCATCATTAGCTTTTGATACTTTGTATGCCGAAGGGCAAAGGCGGTATGTAGAATCATTAAGTTCTTATGCGCGCCAATTTTTAGGACAAATGGATAAACCGGATGTTGATTCAATTGACGGCCTGTCACCTGCGATATCTATTGATCAAAAAACAACGAGTAATAATCCACGTTCAACTGTTGGTACTGTTACTGAAATTAATGATTATTTTCGTTTGCTTTATGCACGAATAGGACGACCAGACGATCCAGAAGACGGTACTAAAATCATGTATACTGTTGATCAAATGGTTGATTATGTACAAAAAAATTTGGCTGAAGGGACACGGCTACAAATTTTTGCGCCGATTATTCAACATGTACGTGGTTCTCATGAAACGGCGTTTGAAAATATGCGCAAGCAGGGCTATATTCGTGCCAAAATTGATGGTGATATCCAAGAAGTTGATAGTGAAGATATTCATCTTAATAAAAATCAATATCATGATATTGATGTCATGATTGATCGTATTGTGTTACGAGATAATGTTAGATCGCGACTGTTTGACTCTCTTGAAGCTGCTGTACGCTTGACAGATGGACAAGTGACGTTAGAAATGGTATCGCGAGACACAAATGAAGAGAATCAATTACTTAAATTTTCAACACATTATTTAGGCGAGTTACGTGATTTTCGTGTTGGTCGCCTAGAGCCAAGACTCTTTAGTTTTAATGCGCCTTTAGGTGCATGCCCCGTGTGTCAAGGATTAGGTGTTCAACGTGAAGTTGATATTGATTTAGTTGTACCGGATATGAGTTTATCATTAGCTGATGGCGCCATTACACCATGGAATCCGATTTCATCGAATTACTACCCTGAAATGTTACGTCAATTTGCTGATCAGTTTGATATTGATATGGATATACCATTTGAAAAACTGACTAAAGATAAGCAACAATTGATTTTAAATGGTTCGGGAGAAACAACATTCCATTTTCATTATCAAAATGAATTTGGTGGTGTTCGCGATGTCGATGTTGCCTTTGAGGGCGTATTGAATAATATTAAACGTCGATTTAATGAAACAAATTCTGATTTTACTAGAGAACAGATGAGCCATTATATGACGGCGTTAACGTGTCAGCAATGTCATGGCTATAGGTTGAACCCAGCCGCCTTATCCGTTAAAATAGCTGGCAAACATATTGGTGAAGTTTCCGAATTACCAGTTAATGAGGAACTCGACTTTTTTGCGTCATTAACTTTGGGACAACAGGATACAGAAATTGCTGCACCGATTATTAAGGAAATTAAAGATCGCTTGGGATTCCTTCAAAGTGTTGGGTTATCTTATTTAACGTTATCAAGATCAGCACGGACTTTGTCCGGCGGTGAATCACAGCGTATTAGATTAGCCACACAAATTGGCTCTAATTTGTCGGGTGTGCTATATGTTTTAGACGAACCATCAATTGGGTTACATCAACGTGATAATGATATGCTGTTAAATGCCATGCGACACATGAGAGATTTGGGGAATACCTTAGTTGTTGTTGAGCATGATGAAGATACAATGCGAGCTGCTGACTATTTGATTGATGTTGGTCCAGGTGCGGGAATGCAAGGTGGTAAAATCATTGCCAATGGCACGCCAAAGGAAGTTGAAGCTAATCCCGATTCTTTAACTGGCCAATATTTATCGGGTAAGAAAGCAATACCGTTACCACAAGAACGACGTAAGGGTAATGGTAAATTTATTACGATAAAAGGCGCTAAAGAAAATAACCTAAAAAATATTAATGTGAAATTCCCACTCGGTCAATTTATTGCTGTGAGTGGCGTTTCTGGATCAGGTAAATCAACCTTAGTGAATACCATCCTAAAACGTGCACTGAAACAAAAATTGAATAATAACTCTGAAAAGCCTGGAAAATTCAAAGCAATTGAAGGCGTTGAAAATATTGAACAAGTAGTTGATATTGACCAATCACCTATTGGCCGAACACCACGATCTAATCCGGCAACATACACTAGTGTATTTGATGATATACGTGAACTATTTGCACAAACGAATGACGCCAAAATGCGTGGTTACAATAAAGGGCGCTTTTCATTTAATACCAAAGGTGGCCGTTGTGAAAATTGTCGTGGGGATGGCGTCATCAAGATTGAAATGAACTTCTTGCCTGATGTTTATGTGGCTTGTGAAGTCTGTGGTGGAACGCGTTATAATTCAGAAACGCTAGAGGTGACGTACAAAGGAATGAATATCTCTCAAATTTTAGAGATGACAGTCAATCAAGCACTCGAATTCTTTTCAC
Source organism: Leuconostoc fallax (assembly GCF_004354645.1). Classification (NCBI taxonomy): domain Bacteria; kingdom Bacillati; phylum Bacillota; class Bacilli; order Lactobacillales; family Lactobacillaceae; genus Leuconostoc; species Leuconostoc fallax. The sequence continues at coordinate 310,309 of NZ_PUFI01000005.1, forward strand.
CAATACCTAAAATTGCACGTAAACTACAAACTATTGTTGATGTTGGCTTAGGTTATATTAAATTAGGACAAAGTGCGACAACATTATCAGGTGGTGAAGCGCAACGCATGAAGTTAGCTTCCGAACTGCATCGTCGTACGAATGGCAAAACGCTCTACATCTTGGATGAACCAACTACAGGCTTGCATACAGATGATATTGCACGATTGTTAGAAGTTCTCAACCGATTAGTTGATCAAGGGAATACCATTGTTGTGATTGAACATAATTTAGATGTCATTAAATCTGCAGACTGGATTATTGATATGGGACCAGAAGGTGGTGCTGGTGGTGGTAAAGTATTAGTTGCTGGGACGTCTAATAAGGTAATGAATACTGCAGAATCGTATACTGGCCAATATTTGAAACAAGTCATTGAAAGAAATCGTGCACGTGTAATGCCAGATTGATAGGGTATTGTTATGCTGATATAAAATTCAGTGGGCATTCAATGATAAAATAGAACTGGCATCATATACTGAGATGCAGCTATGGAGGTAAAAATGACCAAAAGCAAACCAAAATCAAAAATCGTGATTATTGGCGGTGGTTCTGGGCTTCCCGTTATCATTAAGCCGCTGGTTCAAGAAGATGTTGATTTGACTGCTGTTGTAACAGTCGCTGATGATGGCGGTTCGTCTGGTGTCCTACGAAACTACATTAACGTTGTACCGCCAGGCGATATTAGGAATATTTTAGTCGCAATGGCTACGAATACTGAGCCAGATATTTTAAGCATCTTACAATATCGTTTTAATGCGCAAGATGATTTTTTTGCAAAACATGCGGTAGGAAATTTAATTATTGCTGCCTTGATTGAGAAATATGATGATGTTTTTGAAGCCGTACAGCGTATGGCTGACTTTTTGCATATTAAAGGTCATGTTTATCCGGTGTCTAATGAGCCACTCGTTTTACATGCTGAGTTTAAAGATGGCCAGCAGCAGGCGGGCGAATCAGAAATTACACATGCACATAAAACAATTGATCATGTCTGGGTAACTGGGGATGAAGTAGGTGAAGAACCACAAGCTGCACCAGCTGTGTTACGAGCTATTCAAGATGCGGACCTTATCGTTTATGGGCCAGGAAGCTTGTTTACCAGTATCTTACCTAATGTAGTAGTACCAGAAGTGGGTGAAGCGTTACGTACTACTAAAGCCAAGCAAGTATACATTGCTAATATTATGACCCAAAAAGGTGAAACGGATGCTTACACTGATGCGCAGCATTTATTAGCTCTGAACGCACACATTGGTGAGCAAACTGTTGATTATGTCATTTCTAATGCCACAAAAGTACCAGATGATTTTGTTGATTTTCAACGGTGGAATGAGATATCTAGTCAAGTAAAACTAGATCAAGCAGCTGTTCAAGTACAACATGCTCAGCAGATTGCTGGAGATTTTTTGGACTTACGTGATTCAGGGGCGTTTCATGATGGTCATAAAATTACGCAGGAACTATTAAAAATTCTGGAGAATAATTAATGTCATATGCAGCGGATGTTAAAAAAGAGCTGACTGGTTTAATCGTGCATGATGGTAATGCTAAAGCAGAATTATCAGCGCTGATTAGAATGAATGGCGTGAGCACATTAGGACATAATCAGACGGTTACTGTGCAAACAGAAAATGCTGCAATTGCGCGGCGTATCTATACATTATTAAAAGAAACCTATCATATTGATGTTGAAGTTTTAGTAAGTGATCATGTTCATTTATCACAACACAAAAGTTATGGTGTTTTGATGAAAGATGCCGTTGATGATGTCTTAGATGATTTAGGCATTGATCCATTTGGATTAAATGTTATCATTCCCACACGTATTTTAAACCAAGTTGATAAGCGACGTTCTTTTTTAAGAGGGGCCTTTTTGGCGGCTGGATCGGTTAATTCACCAGAAAAATCCAATTATCATTTAGAAATCTATACAACACATGAAGAGTTAGCTGATCAAATCGCACAATTGATGCGCGAATTTAATTTACCAGCTAAAATAGCAGATCGTGGTTCTGGCTTTATTATCTATCTTAAGCGTGCCGAAAAAATAGTTGATTTCATGAGCACGATTGGCGCAACACAGTCAATGTTACATTTCGAGGATATTCGCATTATGCGTGATATGCGTAATTCCGTTAATCGCTTGGTTAATGCGGAGACGGCAAATATGCAAAAAACAGCTGTTGCAGCTAATCGACAAGTAATGCAAATTGAGTTAATTCGTGACAAAATAGGATTGACTGTATTGCCTGATAAATTAAGAGAAATTGCTGAACTGAGATTAGCACATCCAGATGAATCATTGAGTGAATTAGGCGAGTTAGTGCAAGGAAAGCCAATTAGTAAATCAGGTGTTAATCATCGTATGCGTAAATTGACGCAATTAGCACAGGCATTGGAGCAGGGATTGTCGATTGATTTGACAAAAATATAAATAAATTAGCACTCTTTATCGTTGTGTGCTAAAATGAAGTTGTATCATTTATAATGTTTATTTGAACTAGTGAAAGGAATAAATTATGTGGCCAGGTGTTATTGAACAAACTGCAAATGGGCGTGAAAGTTATGATTTGCCTTCTCGCTTACTGAAAGACCGTATTATTCTAGTGCAAGGTGAAGTTGAGGACCAGATGGCAACGTCCATTGTGGCACAACTCTTGTTCCTAGAGGCACAGGATTCTGACAAAGAAATTTCAATGTATATTAATTCACCAGGTGGTTCAGTAACTGCTGGATTAGCAATTGTTGATACAATGCGTTTTATTAAAGCGCCAGTGACCACAATTGTTATGGGGCTTGCTGCATCAATGGGAACAATTATTGCTTCTTCAGGTACCAAGGGTAAGCGCTTTATGTTGCCTAATGCTGAATACTTAATTCATCAACCAATGGGTGGTGCTGCTGGTGGTACACAGCAGACAGATATGGCCATTATTGCACAACAATTGACTAAAACCCGTGAACGTTTGAATAAGATACTATCTGAAAACTCAGGGCAACCACTTGAACAAATCCGTAATGACACAGAACGTGATTATTGGATGAGTGCTGAAGAGACTTTGGATTATGGCTTGATTGATGGTATTTTAACGCAATCTGGTGAAATGCCTGTAACAAAACAAAATTAATACTGATAAAAATGGTAACAGTAATCGTGTGTTATCATTTTTATTTTGGCCATAATTGTTTAACGTTTACTATCATTTTGTTCGTGAAAATGTAAACAATTACGTGCTAAATTTAAGTAACTGATATATAATTGATATAGTAAGATAAATTATTTGGAGGAAATCATGAAGATTTTTGCTTATGGTATTCGTGATGATGAGAAGCCATCATTAGAAGATTGGAAAGCTGAGCATTCAGAGATTGAAGTTGACTACACGCAAGAGTTGTTAACACCTGATAATGCTAAGTTAGCTGCTGGTTCTGACGGTGTTGTTGTTTATCAACAATTGGATTACACACGTGAGACTTTACAGGCTTTAGCAGATGAAGGTATTCATAATCTTTCATTGCGTAATGTTGGTATTGACAACATTGATTTGGATGCTGCACGTGAATTGAACTTCAATATTTCAAACGTTCCAGTTTATTCACCAAACGCTATTGCTGAACATTCAATGATTCAATTATCACGTTTGTTGCGTCGTGCAAAGGAATTAGACGCCAAGGTTGCAAAGCATGACCTACGTTGGGCACCAACAATTGGCCGTGAAATGCGTATGCAAACTGTTGGTGTTATTGGTACTGGACATATCGGTCGTGTGGCAATCAACATCCTTAAGGGATTTGGTGCTAAAGTGATCGCCTATGATAAGTATCCTAATCCTGAATTGCAAGCTGAAGGATTGTATGTTGATTCATTAGATGAATTATATGCACAAGCTGATGCTATTTCACTTTATGTGCCAGGTGTTCCTGAAAACGATAAGATGATTAATGCCGAAGCCATCGCTAAGATGAAAGATGGTGTTGTGATTGTCAACGTTTCACGTGGTAACTTGATGGATATCGATGCTATCATTGATGGTTTGAATTCTGGCAAGGTTTCTGCATTTGCAATGGATGTTTATGCTGAAGAAGTTGGTCTATTCAACGTTGATTGGTCTAACAAGGAGTTCCCAGATCCAAAGATCGCTGATTTGATTGATCGCGAAAATGTTTTGGTTACCCCACATACAGCCTTCTATACAACTAAGGCCGTTAAGGAAATGGTTCATCAGTCATTTGATGCTGCTGTCAAGTTTGCAAAGGGTGAAACACCAGCCGTTGTAGTAAAGTACTAAAATAATAGCATATAAATACCTAAGCCTAGTGCTTGGGTGTTTTTTACGTAATAATTTAGGAGATGAGTGAGATGGCTATTAAAGCTAATGGTTCCAAATGGGCTTCCAAAGAATCGCAGGGTAAACGTAATGTTGAATATGCACGTAAAGCCTCAGAAGCTGCCCCTCAGATTTTTGATGGTACACAACAGTTACATTTGAAAGATTTCTTCTTTAAAGTGTTATCTGGATCTGCTCAAGGTATCTTGATTGGTGTGCTACCTAGTGCGGTAATGAAGTACATTATTCAATATTCAGGATTAGGAACAACAGCGTTGGGCGCTGATTTCAACGCAATTTTAACGTTATTTACATCGTTAATTCCATTCTTAATTGGAATGGCAATTGCATTGCAATTTAAAATGAAGAGTCTAGATGTTGGTGTTGTCGCAATTGCGACGGCAGTTGCATCCGGATCAATTAAATGGGCAACAGCACCGAAAGGATTTGTTAATCCAGTAACCGGGGTAGCATTACCAGCGCCATCAACAGTCTATATTGCTTCTGGTGCCGGTGACGTGATTAATGCGATGATTGTTGCTGCACTAGCAGTGTTCGTTACTTGGTTAGTTGCACGTTATCTCAAAGGCTTTGGTTCAGTTGCAATCATTTTGAGTCCCATTATCGTCGGCGGCGGTGTTGGTTGGATAGGTAAAGAAATTGCACCATATGTGGCCTATGTCACAACTTGGATTGGTGATGTGGTGGCTACGTTTACACGTTTGGCACCAATACCAATGGCCATGTTGATTGCAATGGCTTTTGCTATTATTATTATTACACCAGTATCAACTGTCGGTATTGCCTTGGCAATTAGCTTATCTGGTATTGGATCAGGTGCAGCTGGTATGGGTGTTGCAGCTACGACTATTGTGTTATTGATTAACTCATGGCGTGTCAACAAGCCAGGTGTTACAGTCGCAATTGCATTAGGTGCCATGAAGGGAATGATGCCTTCGGTGTTTGCTAAGCCTGTTACCATGATACCGTTCTTATTGACTGCTGCTATTTCAGGTATTCCAGTGGCTTTGTTTAATATTCAAGGTACACCGATTACGGCTGGTTTCGGTTATATTGGATTAGTTTCACCTATTCAATCAATGGTTAAGGACCCTAATGTACCTAGCACAGTAATGAATAATTTTGTGAATCCAATGGTTGGATTAATTGCATGGTTGGTTGTACCTATCATTGCTGGTTTGATTTCTCAATACATCTTTAGTAAATTATTGAAGTTGTATTCACCAATGGACTTCCAACAAGATCTTTAATCTTTAATTATTTATCATGAAGCGCGTATTTCTATGTTTAAGAAATAGGTGCTTTTTTATTTTGTATATGTTTAGAAGACAGAAAATCACGTGCTATACTAGTAACTAAGATTATTGTGGGAGATATAAGATGGATTCAAACGAAAAAAAACTGCATCGGGGCTTTGGATTATGGGCGTCTTTGGCTTTAGTTATTGGAACTGTTATCGGATCTGGCATCTTTTTTAAGCAAGGTAGTGTTTTGTCTTCTGCTGGTGGGACAACAGCAGGATTGCTTGCTTGGCTTGTTGGTGGTATTTTGACATTGGCTTCCGGATTGAGTATTGCTGAACTCGGTTCCCAGATGACCAAGACAGGTGGTATATTTCAATATATCGGCCATATTTATGGTAAAACTTGGGGATTTTTAACAGGATGGATGCAGGTTATTTTTTATGGTCCAGCCATGATGGGAGCGATTGCAACTTATTTCTCTTATCTGTGCCTAGGATTATTCGGTCTGCCACAAAAGTATTCTTTAATATTATCAGCAGTGACACTAATGTTTATTGGTTTGTTAAACTCGATTCCTAATCGTTTTAGTGCTGGTTTTCAAATTGTAACAACAATTATTAAGTTATTACCGGTATTAGCATTAGTTATTTTTGGCTTTTTCTTTGGCCAAAATGATGCATTTGGTCAGGTTGTTCATCAAGTATCAAATAGCGGTGGCGGCTTTGGTGTTGCTATTTTAGCAACTTTGTTTGCCTATGATGGATGGGTAACATTGGCTAACATTAGCGGTGAAATTAAGAATCCACGTCAAACATTACCTAAAGCAATTGTTTTTGGTATTGTGTTGGTTATTTTTGCTTATGTTGGGGTAACTTATGGTGTGTATCAGAGCTTACCAGCCAACCAAATTATTAGTTTTGGCGAAAATGCGACTTTACGTGTTGCGCAAGAAGCTTTTGGTGAATTTGGTGGCCGTTTATTAAGTGTCACCATTTTAGTATCTTTATTAGGCACTTTAAATGGTAAAGTTGTCTCTTTCCCACGTGTATTATTTGCGATGGCTAATGAAGGTATTTTCCCGTTTGCGAAGACATTTGCTAAGATAAACATGCGATCACGGACACCCAACGCAGCCATTTGGCTTATGATTATGATTGCGATTGTGATGATGGCGGTTGCTGATCCTAATCGTTTATCTGATATTGCTATTTTTACAACGTTTCTATTTTATATTATGGCCTTTGTGGGTGTGATTAAATTACGTCGACATAATACCATGGGTGTTAAACCTGGCTTTTCAACACCATTTTTTCCAATGATACCTTTAGTGGCGATTGCAGGATCACTTTATGTTGAAATATCTGAAATATATTATGACTTTTATGGTGTTGTGATTTCATTGTTGATTGTAGCTGTGGGATATCCAATTTATTTATACTTAAAGCGCCACTAACACTGGTTCTAAAAGCACAAGCAATATAAATTGCTTGTTTTTTATTCTATATGGAAGCTAAGAGTAATCGTGAAAGGCATTTCATCACATTGTTCGTATTTTTGTTGTAACAGACATGTTCGCTTTCATGTATAATGTAAGATAAGAATTATTGATGGATGGCTGACAAGATGCGTTTAGAATACTTTACACCAACTTTCATGGTTGAAAGAATATATGACTTAACAGTTGATGATTTAAAAACGCGCGGTATAACCACCGTTTTAGCGGATTTAGATAATACTTTATTAGCTTGGAATAATCCCGAGGGTACACCAGAATTACGTGAATGGTTAAAAAGTCTGCGTGATGAAGGAATTGAGTTAATTGTTATCTCGAATAATACAACAAAAAGAGTTGCTAAAGCAGTGGCACCACTGAATGTAAAATTCGTCTCTTGGTCACTTAAACCATTACCAAGGGGTATTTTGCATGTCTTGAAAACGCACGATTTAACAAAAGAAGAAGTCATTATGGTTGGCGATCAAATGTTGACCGATGTCTGGGCTGCGCATAGTGCAGGTATACGTAGTGTGTTAGTAAAACGACTTGTAGAATCAGATATGTGGCAAACTTGGATAAATCGAGCAATTGAAAAGCAGGTTAAAAAAGTAGTCTTTAAAGCACATCCACAGTTAAAATGGGAGAAAAAACTTCGTGACAATTGAAATCACAGACGAATATCTTAAGGCGCAGTTAGCTGAAGGATTACAATGTATTGGGTGTGGTGCCCGTATGCAGATTGATGAACCTGAGCATGCTGGTTATTTACCGCTTAGCGCATTAAGAAAACAAATTGACAATGATGAATTGTTATGCCAGCGCTGCTTTAGGCTAAGACACTACAATGAAATCCAACCCGTTGAATTGACAGACGATGATTTTGCTCGTCTGCTACATCAAATTTCGGCAACGCGTGCGCTAGTTGTTTATGTTATCGATGTATTTGATGTGACAGGTTCAATCATATCTGGTCTACCTAGGTTCGTTGGACAGAACAACCCGATTTTGGTTGTCGCTAATAAAGTAGACTTGTTACCTAAATCTTTAAACAAGCAACGCTTAAAACAATGGTTACAAGGTGTGCTAAAAGAGCAGGGTATTCAAGCAGTTGATACTTTTTTGACAAGCGCTAAGAAGCCTCAAAACTTAGATGAATTACTTGAAAAGATCGATGAGTTAAGATTAGGCGAAGATGTCTATGTTGTTGGTGTGACAAATGTTGGAAAATCAACATTGATTAACCGGATTATCAAGTCTAGAACAGGCATTCAAGAATTGATTACAACATCACGCTTTCCAGGTACCACATTAGATCGTATTGAGATACCACTGGATGATGGGGCACAATTAGTAGATACGCCAGGTATTGTGAAACGTGATCAAATGGCGCATGCTTTATCTGAAAAAGATTTGAAATTTGCTTTGCCTAATCATGAAATTAAACCAAAAACTTATCAATTAAATGCAGAACAAACGATTTTTATCGGTGGACTAGCACGTTTTGATTTTGTGAATGGAGAACGCGCTGCTGTTACTGCTTATTTTGAGAATAATTTGATGCTACATCGTACAAAATTAGCTAATGCAGATGCTTTTTACGATAAACATGCGGGTAATTTATTACAACCCATTCCCGCTCAAGGCAACACGTTAGTGATGCATGAATTTAGGACTAGTGAAAAAAGTGACCTGGTTTTTGCAGGACTAGGATGGATTACAGTTCCTGCGGGAATGCATATAAGAGGATGGGCACCAGCAGGTGTTAATGTTTTAATTCGAAAGGCTATGATTTAATGATACAATTATCTGGGAAACAAAAACGTTTTTTGCGCTCGCAAGCGAATACTATGAACCCTATTTTTTCAGTTGGTAAAAATGGTATGACGCAAACATGGGTGGATGAAATCGTTGTAGCACTCAACAAACGTGAATTAGTTAAGGTAAATGTACAGCAAAGTGCAGATGTTACGGTCAAAGAGGTTGCACAATATATTGAAGATCATTCAAATATTACTGTTGTGCAGACCATTGGTAAAACATTGGTGTTATATTTACCGGCAATTAATCCAAAATATGCTAAATTATCGTTGTTAGTTAACGATCTTTAAATATTGGAGGAGTATATGATTGCAACTATTAGTACACAGACACAGGTCCAATCAACATCACAAAAGTTAAAAAAACGAGTGGGCATTTTCGGTGGTACATTCAATCCGCCGCATATTGGTCAACTTATTTTAGCCGAAAGTGTTGGCAAACAACTTGGTTTAGAAAAAGTATATTGGATGCCTAATGCTATACCCGTTGATGCAACGCATACGAGTGCTATTGAGCCCTCATATCGTGCACAAATGGTACGATTAGCCATTATGGATAATCCTTTGTTTGATATTGACCTGACTGAGATACGTAATGGTGGTGAATCACATACTTTCTTCACAATGCAAGAACTTGTTAAACAGCATCCAGAAAATGAGTATTACTTTATTATGGGTGCAGAAAAAATGAAGTTCTTACCACAATGGGATCATATTGAGGAACTGAGTCAATTAGTTACTTTTGTGGCGGGCTTAAGAGCAGGACAAAAAAGGGAATCCGCATATCCTGCTTTGTGGTTTGATGTGCCTGATGTTCATATCAGTGCATCAGATATTCGAACGCGGATTCGCTTGAATCAAAGTATTAATTATTTAGTGCCAGATCGCGAAGTGGCCTTTATTGAAGAATATCATTTATATCGAGGATTGTATGAGTAAGTATTATAGTGGGACAGTAGCGCAACTAGAAAGTATCGTTGCTAAAGCTGTTTCACAAAAGCGTTTTGAACATATTTTGAGAGTAAGAGACTATGCAATTGTCTTGTCTAAAAAATATAACGTTAATTCGGATCAAGCAGAAGTTGCAGCCCTTGTCCATGATTATGCCAAAGACCGATCTGATTCTGATTTTTTGAATGTCATTGATGCAAAACATCTAGATCCGGATTTGAAAAATTGGAATAATGCTATTTGGCATGGCGTTGTGGGTGCGGAGATGATTCATGATGAATTGGGTATTACTGATTCGGAAATTTTAGATGCCGTTCGTCAACATACCACAGGGTCGGATAATATGTCGTTATTATCACAAATATTATTTATGGCGGATTATCTTGAAATGGGACGCCATTTTCCAGGCGTTGAAGAAGCAAGAGCGTTAACTGATAATAATTTACAAAGTGGTGTGAAATATCAAATTACACATACGCTTGCTTATCTGGCCAGCCAGTCCTTGCCAATTCATCCCTTATCATTAACGACGTATAATTATTGGGTAAAACATGCGTGAGTTTTTATTTTTTAGATATTAAAGGAGAAATTCTAATGACATTAGATGCACAACAATTGCTTGAAACAGCGGTTAAAGCTGCGGATAGTAAAAAAGCGAATAATATTGTTGCTTTAGATATGCAGAAGGTCAGCCTAATGGCGGATTATTTTGTTATTGCTGATGCAGCCTCGCCAAGACAAGTTCAAGCCATCGTTAATGAAATTAAAGATAAGGTTGCCGAAGCTGGTGGCACAATTAATCGTATTGAAGGTGTCAAGGCTAGTGAATGGGTATTACTCGATTTGGGAGATGTTATTGTCCATATTTTTGCTACAGAAGATCGAGATTTTTACAATCTAGAGCGTTTGTGGGGCGATGCACCTTATGTAGATTTACAACAGTGGATGATTGCAGAGTAAAGATTAAGTAGATGGTGACTGAAATTTTATTTTCAGTCACTTTTCATGTAGTGACAAAGGGATGAATAAATGAGCGATAATTATAATACCTTTGCAGAGAAGTATGATGAGCTGTTTGATCAGACTTTGTATAAGCAGTGGGCAGATTACGTGAGTCAAAATACTCAAATTGGCTCAACCCTAGACTTAGGGGGTGGCTCAGGCAGATTAGCCATTGAATTAGCAAAATTGGGTTACAAAATGGATGTTTTAGATTTGTCTCCTGAAATGCTAATGTTGGCTCAAAAAAATAGTGCTCAAGCTAATCAGTCTATACAGCTATTGCAAGCAGATATGCGAGAATGGTCAGATTGGAAGACGCAATATGAACTCATTATTAGCTCTGTTGATGCTTTGAATTATCTACCAACACAAGATGATATGGTAAAGACGTTACAACAGGTTTTTGAACATCTTGTTGTGGGTGGTACGTTCATGTTTGACGTTATTACGCCATATCAAGTTAACGTATTGTATGATAATTACTTTTATAATAATGATGACGATCCAGAAAATATCTTTATGTGGACCAGTTATCCTGGAGAAATAGCTAATAGTGTTGATCATGATTTAAAGTTCTTCGTCTATAATGAAAAAATCGATGGGTTTAAGTTATTAAGAGAGGTGCATCATGAACAGACTTACGAACTGGATACTTATATGCAACTTTTAACCACTGTTGGTTTTAAAGATATTGAAGTGACATCTGCTTTTGGACAACAACCCATTGATTTAGAAACTGATCGCTGGTTCTTTAAAATGAAAAAATAAATGAAGAAGGGTAACGATATGAAAGCAGTCGGTATTGTCACTGAATATAATCCATTTCATAATGGTCATCTATATCACATTGAACAAGCTAAAAAATTAACAGGTGCAGATGTTGTTATTGCTGTAATGTCAGGTAATTTTGTGCAACGAGGGGAACCAGCAATTTTTGATAAATGGACGCGTGCACAAGTTGCTTTACAAAACGGTGTTGATATTGTCATAGAGTTACCCACTTTTTTTGCCGTGCAACCAAGTCATATCTTTACCGAAGGCGCAGTGAAACTACTTGCTGCAATGGGTGTTGAGGATATTGTCTTTGGTAGTGAACATGCTGATGTTGATTTTTTGACATTAGCGAAAAATGCACCAGATGTCCAATTATCTAAAAAAAGTGATGCAGGTAATTTTAAAGACAAAAAGCAAACTTTTGCGAGTGCTTATGCGCACGAATTGGAAATGAGTACAGGCTTTAAGCTAGAAGATCCTAACGATATCTTGGCCTTTGGTTATGCGAGAGCAGTATCAAAACTAGGGCTAGAAAGTCAAATTAATTTACGCCCTATACAACGAATGAGTGCTGGGTATCATGATAAAACGTTTACTGAAGACCAAAAAATTGCATCAGCATCTTCGATTCGTCTGGCATTGCACAAGGGCAAGTTAGAAAAGCTAGCTGATGTTGTCCCCAATGAGACAAAGGCATTATTATCAAGTAGTGCAAATACAATTAATTTTGAACAACCATTTTGGCAATTGTTAAAATATCGTTTAGTGACAGACACCGTGGGACAGTTAGGCCAGATTTATCAAATGGCGGAAGGCTTAGAGCATCGTCTATCAGCGATGGCTTTAGGTGAACCAGGTCCACAAAGTTATCAAAGTTATATTAAAGCAGTTAAATCAAAGCGTTATACTTTTGCTCGTATACAAAGAACACTGCTTTATACGTTAGCTAATATCAAGGTTGATCAAATGCAAGCAGCCATGCAAGATGCTTATTTGAGGGTATTAGGTTTTACGCCTCTCGGACAACAGTATCTCAATGTAACAAAGAAACATTTGGATTTACCCTTAATTAGCAAAGTCGATATGAGTTTGGCTAAGAGTAATTTAAGGTTAGATTATAAGGCCGGTAAACTGTGGCAGATGTTGGCTACAGGTGATAACGTGCCACAACAAGATGTGAGTCGAGTACCAATTTTAGTAGAGAAGGAGAAGTAATTAACGGTGTTATCACTGTTAATGAATTGTTTAAATATGAAATTTGCAAAAAGACAAATTCAAAAATATCATGATGAGCCATTATCTTTTAAAGAAGATATTTCATTGGAAGATGTTGCTAAAGAGCGATTCCCAAAAACTGTATTGGCCTTGAGTCAATTAACTGTTACTGGAGAAGTGAGCTATTCTCCAGAAAATGACGTACTGTTTAATGCAACAGTGAAGGGGAAAATCACAGTACCTTCTTCGCGTTCGCTATTACCAGTTCAACTACCACTCGACTTAATGATCAACGAAAGGTATGTTGAAAAGGAAGAAAGATTAGAGCACTTTGAAGAGACAGAAGCTGCCTTTTTGTTAGAAAATGATATGCTGGATGTCGACCAATCAGTTTTAGATAATATTATGGCAAGTTTGCCACTACAAATTCTGACTGATGAAGAGAAACAAAGTGATGATTTACCTGCTGGAAAAGATTGGGTTGTTGTTAGCGAAGATGATTTTGAAAAAGAATCATCAGCCGAAAAGGATTCTGAAAAATTAGATCCTCGGCTAGCAAAGTTAGATGATTTTTTCAAAGAATGAGAAAATACTTGCATAGAATGAAAAAATCCTTTAAGCTTAGTTAAGATTAGTATTTATAAGGGGAGAGAGTCCCCATTTTAAAAATATTGAGGACGAATATGAGTAAAGTATTAATTGTTGAAGATGAGGAAAACTTAGCAAAGTTTATTGGCCTCGAATTAAAACATGAAGGATACGACGTTGAAACTGTTATGGACGGTCGTACTGGATTAGATTCAGCTTTAGAGAATGACTATGATGTCATTCTTTTAGATTTGATGTTGCCTGAGTTAAATGGGTTGGAAGTAGCGCGCCGTTTGCGCGAAAGTAAAAAAACACCGATTATCATGATGACAGCTCGTGATTCAGTTATTGATCGTGTTTCTGGATTGGATTATGGCGCTGATGATTATCTTGTAAAACCATTTGCAATTGAAGAGCTATTAGCTCGCGTGCGTTCATTATTGCGACGTATTGCAATTGAAAATAAATCAAGTGATCAACACCGTTCTATTATTCAGTTTAAGGATCTACGTATTGAAAAAGAGAATCGGATAGCGCGTCGTGATGATCAGATTATTAATTTAACAAAGCGCGAATACGACTTGCTGCTCACATTAGTTGAGAACATTAACATTGTACAATCACGTGAGCAATTACTTAAAGAAGTTTGGGGATTTGACTCTGAAGTTGAAACCAATGTTGTAGATGTTTATATTCGTTACTTACGTAATAAAATTGATGATCCTGAGAGTAAGGCTTCTTACATTCAAACAGTACGTGGTACTGGATATGTCATGAGAAGCTAAGGCATGTGTATTGTTAAGTAAAATGGAAGAAACAAAAGATCAGACAACAGAAAAAGCCCCCCGTCGTTTCTCGTTACGCTGGCAATTAGCTATTGGAATGACGTTAGGCTTTTTTGTCATCTTTATTTTATTTGCATTAGCGGTTACCGAACTATTACGTAATTACTTTGGGCCATTGGCACATACGATTTATTATTGGCTTATTGCGTTTGTATTCATTGGTGGACTAGGAATTACAGCGTTTTCTTATTTTCTAGTCATGCGTATTATTAAACCCGTGCGGTCAATTGAAAAAACAATTGAAGCGTTCCAAGAAGATCCGATGACAAGTCAACGTGCTAGCGAGGGTAAAATTAACGATGAATTAACAGATGTTGTTAAAGTTTTAAACCGTATGATGGATCGCTTACAGGGACTGATTAGTGCCCAGCAACAATTTGTGTCAGATGTGTCACATGAATTGAGAACACCTGTAACCATCGTGAAGGGACATATGGAGTTACTTAACCGCTGGGGAAAGGATGATCCTGAAGTATTAGCTGATTCAATTAGTTCATCCTTGGCTGAAGTACAACGCATGGAAACCCTCATTAATGAAATGCTTAATTTAACACGGGCTGAGCAGATTCCCGTTGAAAATATTAAGGATATGACCGAAGTAGATGGGACGGTTCATCGTGTATTCGAAAACTTTAAAATGATTCATCCAGATTTTAATTTTACGATGGATGATGATCTTCTAGAACCTGCGCATGCGCGCATTCGTCAAGATCATTTAGAACAAATTCTTATCATTTTGGCAGATAATGCCGTTAAGTATTCTTTGGATAGAAAAGAGATTCATTTTGCGGTATCACGAACAAGACATCAAGTAGAAATTGGTATTCAAGATTTTGGCGAGGGATTGTCGCAAGAAGATGCGCAACATGTTTTTGATCGTTTCTATCGGGCTGATAAGGCGCGTTCAAGACGAAAAGGCGGCAGTGGATTAGGATTAAGCATTGCTGAAAGACTAGTGAAAGCTTATGGTGGAGATATTAATTTAGAAAGCGCCGAAGGTTCAGGGTCAATTTTTACAATACGCTTGCCCCTAGTGAGTGAATGATGACAAAATATTTAATGATAAATGTTAGTGGTATAGTGCAGGGTGTTGGTTTTCGTTGGTATACACAACATATAGCACAGCAGCACCATTTAGTTGGTTGGGTTAGAAATAAACGTGATGGGTCTGTTGAAATTTGTGTACAAGGGCTTGAAGAGCAAATTAAACCTTTTTTGAGTGCTGTTGAAGCGGGACCCGGTGAATATAGCCATGTTGACCATATCAAAATAACTGAAATTAAACCCTTTACAGCAAATGATTTTGCTATTAAGCCATAGTATTTGATATAATGGCTACTTGTACGATGACGTGCGTCATAATCTAGGAGACATGGACACATGAAACAACTCAAAAGAGTTTTAACAATTATTTTTGTTATTTTTGATATTATTTTAATCACTGGCGGATACGATCAGCATAGCCGGATGTATCGTTGGATTGGGCACCCACTAGCAGACATTATGACTAGTATCGCGAACTTTGTTGGTGGTACAAACGGTATTGGTTGGGCAATTATTATTATTACTGCTGTGCTACGTTTAATATTGTTACCTTTCTTTCTTAACCAACAAAAGGCATCTACAATTAACCAAATTAAAATGCAACAGCTAAAGCCCGAAATTGACAAATTACAGGCTATTACGCGTAAAGCAGGTACGCAACAAGAGCAACAGCAAGCTAGTATGGCGATGATGTCACTGTATCGTGAAAATAATGTTAGTTTGACTGGTGGTATTTCATTTCTAACAATGGCCATGCAAGTACCGGTATTTTCTGGATTATATTCTGCTATCTTACATTCACCTTCGTTACGAGATGCGACATTCTTTGGATTCAATTTAAATCAATCACAGATTGTTTTTTCAGTAATTGCTGGTTTGATTTATTTGGCACAAGCTTGGTTGATGGCTAAGCACTTGCCAGAGGAGCAGCGCAAAGCATCAAGTGCAATGATGTATATTAGTCCAATTATGATCTTTGCTTTCTCAATGTATGCTTCCGGTGCAATCGGTTTGTACTTTATCGTTGGCGGTATCTTCTTATTGTTCCAGTCTGCTATTAATCATTTGCAACGCCCAGCAATGGAAGAAAAAGTTAGCAAGGAATTCAAAGTGGAAAAAACTGCTGAAGACTTGTTACAAAGTGCAGCGAAAAAAGTACCAGTTACACAGCCAAATTCGGATGTTAATGAAGAGCAAGATGATCATACTACGCCAACTAATAATAAGCATGGTCGTAATTCTGGTAAACAAAATCGCAATCAAAATAAAGACAATTAAGCATCCATAGATGGGCTGTTGTTATTTTATTTTTAACGTGCTCGACAAGAGTAGAAAGAAGTAAATTATGGATAGAATTTTATCTAATCAAAATCCACGCGTAAAAGCATGGGCAAAATTGGCAACTAAAAAAGGCCGTCAAGAGAACCGTACTTATTTATTAGATGGCTGGCATCTAGTTGAAGAGGCTATCAAAGTAAAGGCAAAGTTTCATGCGGTGATGGCAACAGAAACACAAATGGCCGAACATTTGCCAGACGTTCCTCATGGCGTTCCAGCATTTGAAATTAGTGAAGAAGTTGCAAAGCATATTGCTGGAACGAACTCGCCACAAGGAATATTTGCCGAAATTAGTTTGCCAGAGAAGACTTTCGATCCTAAATATGTGCATGACGGTGCTTGGCTATTATTGGATAACATTCAAGATCCAGGAAATGTTGGAACATTAGTCAGAACAGCAGACGCTGCTGGCTTTAAAGGTGTCGTATTAGGTGCAGGTACAGCTGATGCTTATTCACCTAAGGTCGTTCGTGCTATGCAGGGTTCTCAGTTCCATTTGGAAGTCTTGAATGGCGATTTGGATGAGTGGACAGATGCATTAATTAGCAATGATCTACCAGTGTATGGCTCACTACTTAATGAAGAAGCCAAATCATATCACGATGTGCAGCCAGCAACACAGTTTGGCTTAATTGTTGGTAATGAAGGTAATGGCATGAGTGCAGCATTAGCTGATAAAACAACAGCTAATTTGTATATTCCAATTCAAGGGCGTGCTGAAAGCTTGAATGTTGCTATTGCAGGTGGCATTTTGATGTTTACATTAGCTTTAGGTAATTAGTACAGTATTAGCTAAATCTTTGTTTTTTTGATATACTACTAGATAGTAATTGAGTTAGGGGACGCGTGCTGTGGAAAATATACTTACCATTGCCTTAATCGTTGTTGGTGTCATGTTAATTATTACAGTCATGATGCAACCAAGTAAACAGCAAGATGCATTATCAGCACTTTCTGGTGGTGCTGGTGATTTGTTTGCAGAGCGTAAGTCACGTGGGTTTGAAGCTGTTATGCGACGAACGACGGCAGTTTTGGGCACAATTTGGTTTATCATTGGATTCGTGTTGATGTATTTATCAGCACATTAGTGTAACGAGGCTGGGTCATTTTACGTATTTCGCTACGTAGATGTCCCAGCTTTTTATTAGTTTATAATAAAGAATGTATAACGTACGCGTTATCACATGTTAGGAAAATAATTTATGGAATTAGAACAATTAAAGTCTCAATTGGCTGGCTTCTTAAAGGCCAATGCAATGCAAAAATTTACAGCGCAAAATCTCTCCGATGGATTGCGCATGACAGATGAACAAGGATATAAGCAGGTTGTTAATGCTTTAAATGCGCTAGAACGTCAAGGCGATATTATTGTGGATGATAATGGCGCTTTTCAGCATAATGAAGATGCTGGTTATATTTTGGGTGATTTCAGATCTAATGATAAGGGCTTTGGCTTTGTTAAATATGATGAAACTTTGCCAGATATATTTGTGTCTCCTGACAATACAAAACAGGCAATGCAAGGCGATCGCGTGAAGGTATCAATCATTAAACCATCTGCCTCTGCAGATCGTGGTCCTGAAGGCAAAGTAGAAGAAATCATTACCCATGGTTTTGAACGTATTGTCGGAACCTTTACTTTAGGTTCAGAAGCTAAAAATTATATTGGTGAGTTAGCAATTAGTGACAAAAAAGCTATGAACTATCAAGTTTTGATTGATGGTAATGGTTTGCGCCCTAATGATGGACAAGTCATCGTGGCTGAAGTAAATCAGTTTCCTAATGCGGAAAAGCCACGTCAAATGATTGCATCTGCAGTTGAAACAATTGGCTATAAAGATGAACCTGGCATGGATATTTTACAAATTGTTTATGCTAAAAAGGTACCACATGAATTTCCACAAGCTGTGTTAGATGCAGCAGCAAAGATTCCTACAGATGTTTTGGATGAAGAGTGGGAAGGCCGAGAAGATATAACAGATCAGACCTTGGTTACAATTGATGGTGCAGATACTAAGGATATTGATGATGCCGTAGTTGCTTGGAAAATGGATAATGGTAATTATCATTTGGGCGTGCACATTGCTGATGTTAGTCACTATGTTAAAGAGGGGGCTGATATCGACGTTGAGGCCTATAATCGTGGTACTTCAGTTTATCTAACTGATCGCGTTATTCCAATGTTACCGCGTAATATTTCTAATGGTATTGCATCATTGAATCCCAATGTCATTCGCTTGGCGATGTCTGCTGAAATGGAGATTGATCCAAGAGGTAATATCGTTAACCATCGTTTGCACACGAGTGTCATTAAATCTCATGCTCGTATGACATATGATGCTGTTAATAAGATACTCGAAGGTGATGTTTTCGTACAGGATGAGTATGCGAACCTAGTGCCAATGTTTAAAACAATGGGTGAGTTACATGATATTTTGTTAAATATGAGAAAAAGTCGTGGCGCCATTGATTTTGATGCACCAGAAGCACAAATTATTGTTGATGATGAAGGTAAAGCCGTCGATATTCAATTAAGAGAACGTGGTACGGCTGAAAGAATGATTGAAAGCTTTATGTTAGCGGCTAATGAAACCGTAGCTGAGCATTTTGATCAGTTGAAAGTACCTTTCTTATATCGTATCCACGAAGTCCCTGATGCAGAACGTGCTAAGAGCTTTTTTGAGTTCGCAAAGGCACTCGGACACCCTGTATATGGTGATCCAAGTAAAGTAACGCCTGCTATGCTTCAGCAACTCATGACAGATGTTGAGGGTAAGCCAGAAGCACAAATGATTGCGACGATGATGTTACGTGCGATGAAACAAGCCAAATATTCACCAGAACCATTGGGACATTTTGGCTTAGGCGCATCATACTATACACACTTTACATCGCCTATTCGACGTTATCCTGATCTAACGGTCCATCGTTTGATTAAGTGGTATGCGCAACATGGTACAGGTGTGGCTGCACAAGAGCGGTATGCCAGTCATTTAGGGAAAATTGGCCAAGATACGAGTCAACGTGAACGACGCGCTATTGATACAGAGCGCGATGTTGATGCTTTGAAGAAGGCTGAGTATATGATGGATAAGGTTGGTCTGGAATTTGACGGTGTTGTTAATTCCGCTTTGAAGTTTGGACTATTTATCAGCTTGGATAATACGGTTGAAGGTTTGGTGCATATTTCTAACTTAACGGACGATTATTATGAATATGATGAAAAACATGCGGCATTAATTGGCCGTTCATCTCATCGTATTTTCCAAATAGGCCAGAAAGTACGGATTAAAGTATTACGCGTCAATAAAGAAGAGAAAACGGTAGATTTTATCTTAGTTAATCCTGAGAGTGCACCAACTACTGAACTACGTGTTGCGTCAAAGTCAGGTGGTTCATACGGAAAAGCAGGTGGCCGTAATCGTCAGGAACGTCGGAAAAAAGAACGCCGTGGTCAGTCTGAAGGTCCTAAATTAAAGCATGGCCAGCTGGATCAGAAGAAAGGACAAAAACGAGACAATAAGCGTAATTTTTGACAATAATATTTGATGTAATATTTTGGGAGGAGTTAATTGGCAAAAAAGAATGTAAATGATAATGTTATTGCACAAAATCGTAAAGCACGTTTCAACTATAACATTATCGATACATATGAAGCAGGCATTGCATTAACAGGTACGGAGATTAAGTCAGTCCGTGCTGGACAAATAACAATTAGCGATGGTTTTGTGACAGTTCATAATAAAACAGCATTATTAACCAATGTTCACATATCGACTTATGCACAAGGTAATCAGTTCAATGTTGATCCGCTAAGAACGAGACAATTATTGTTACACAAACGAGAAATTGTTGCGCTAGAAAAAGCAGTTCAGGAAAGCGGAATTACAATCGTGCCACTGAAAGTGTATATGAAACACGGCTTTGCTAAGGTATTAATTGGTATCGGACAAGGTAAGAAAAAGTACGATAAACGTGAAGATATCAAGCGCCGTGACCAAGAACGAGAGTTGGGGCGTCGGTTAAAACATTAAGAATATACGATGAGTATATTCTCTTTTATTTGTGACTGATAAAAAATATAATATTTTTATATTTTAAATAATAAAACATGACATGGTATGAAAACTTACATTCTTTTTTTGCTAAAATAAAATCATGATGAAAAAAATATGGTTAATATGTATTGCAATATTTATTGCAACAATCACGATAGTGACACAAAGTGAACAGGTTAATGCAGATAAACAACCGCATTATGTTATTACAACTGATGCAAGTTTTCCACCGTTTGATTTTCAAGATCAAAATAATCAATATGTGGGGATTGATCTTGATATTCTAAAAGAAATTGCTAAGCGTGAAGGGTTTACTTACACGTTAAAAGCAATGAGTTTCAATTCTGCTACTCAATTAGTTGCTGGTAGCCAAGCCGACGGTGTCATTGCCGGTATGTCAATTACTGATGAGCGAAAAGAAGTTTTTGATTTCAGTACGCCTTATTATAAAACTGGCGTTGTTTGGGCCACTAAAAAAGGTAGCAATATTAAATCTCTTAGCGAATTGAAAGGACAAACGGTTGCATTAAAGACAGGTACTGCAGGTGCTGATTATGCTAAGAAGATTCAGTCTCAGTATGGCTTTAAAGTTAAATATTTCAATGATTCAAATATTATGTATAACGATGTTGTTTCTGGTAACTCGGTTGCGACATTTGAAGATGCACCAGTAATTCAATATGCGATCAAAAATGGATTGAAGCTTAAAATAATGAATGCTGATAAATTATTTGATGCCGGCTGGTCTGGTTTTGCTGTAAAAAAGGGTGAAAACAAAGCCTTGTTAACTGCTTTCAACCAGGGGCTCAAGTCAATTCAAAAAGATGGCACATATGACAAAATTGTGAAGTCTTATCTTGGTAAAAGTCAAGAACACTTCACTGGTAAGACAAGTGACAATAATTCAGTACTTGGTTTGTTAAAGACTAATCGAAAGGCCTTCATTGATGGCTTGATTGAAACGATTAAGTTAACAGTACTCGCTATTATTTTGGCTTCTATCTGGGGTATTTTCTTAGGTATTCTAGGTATCAGTGAAACAAAGTGGTTGCGCGGCGTATCCACAACGGTGATTTATATTTTCCGTGGGTTACCTTTGATGGTGTTGGCATTCTTCATCTATATTGGTTTACCAACAGTTATTGGTACCAAGGTACCAGCCTTCTTAGCAGGAATTATCACTTTGGTATTGAATGAGGGTGCTTATACAGCAGCGTTTGTTCGCGGTGGTTTTGAGGCAGTTGAAAAGGGTCAAATGGAAGCAGCACGATCATTAGGTTTGCCATATGGTAAAGCGATGCGGAAGGTCATTGTTCCGCAAGGGTTGCGGATTATGGTACCGAGCTTTATTAACCAATTCATTATTACGTTAAAGGACACGTCTATTTTATCAGCGATCGGGTTGTTAGAATTGACGCAGACCGGAACCTTAATTGTGGCACGTAATTCACAAGGCTTCAGAGTGTGGGCAATCATTGCGGTGATGTACTTGATTGTCATTACATTGTTAACATGG